>NZ_FNGR01000022.1:0-108054 GCF_900103045.1 Ensifer sp. YR511 | reverse complement strand
GTGTCGAGCGTATCGACATCGCTAAAGCCAACCGCACCGCCCTGCGTGTGTGTGACCGTGTTCTCACCCGTCGCCTTGTCGGTGATCTCCGTGACCGCACCGCTCTGCACGCCCGAGGTGATGACCGGTGCGTCGTTGGTGCCGGTGATCACGATCGTCACGGTCTGGGTCGCCGTGCCGCCATGACCGTCACTGATGGTCACATCATAGGTCTGCGTCAGCGACTGGCCGGCCTGCAGCGAGTCGATGACACCGTCAGCAACCTTGAAGGTCCAGCCGACCGAGTTGCCCGACTGGCTGACCGGGTCGAGCGCGAACTTGCCGAGATAGCCTTCGCCGTTCGCCTTGAAGCTGGCGCTGTGGGTGTCGAGCGTATCGACATCGCTAAAGCCAACCGCACCGCCATGCGTGTGTGTGACCGTGTTCTCACCCGTCGCCTTGTCGGCGATCTCCGTCACAGAACCGCTCTGCACGCCCGAGGTGATGACCGGTGCGTCGTTGGTGCCGGTGATCACGATCGTCACGGTCTGGGTCGCCGTCCCCCCGTTGCCATCATCGACGGTCACGTCATAGGTCTGGGTCAGGATCTGGCCGGCCTGAAGCGAGTCGAGAACGCTGTCGGCAATCTCGAAATTCCAGCCAACCTTGTCACCGGCCTGATCGACCGTCCCGAGCGAGAAGGTGCCGAGATAGCCGTCGCCACCTGCCGTGAAGCTGGCGCTGTGCTGATCCAGCGTATCGACGTCGGAAAAGCCGACCGCGCCGCCCTGCGTGTGCGTAACCGTGTTCTCGCCAGCGGCATTGTCGCCAATCTCCGCGACCTTGCCGCTCTGCGGGCCCGTCGTGATGACCGGGGCATCGTTCGTGCCGGTGATTGTGATTGTGACGGTCGTCGACGACCTATCACCATCTCCGTCAGTGATCTCGTAGGTGAACGTATCCGTCACCATCTGGCCCGCGGCGAGACTTTGCACACCGGCCGTCGCGTTGTTGAGCGTGTAGGTATAGCTGCCATCGGAATTCAGCACCAACGTGCCGAACTGACCTGCCGTCGAACCGCCGACCAGACCTGTTGTGCTCCCGAATGAAACGGACGTCACCGATACGCCGTCTGCCCCTGCGATATCCTTGACACCGTCCGTGCCGTTCTCATCCGCACCTCCCGAACCGGTCAGCACGTTGCCATCTGCAAAGACGGCGCCATCTTCGGACACGCTGTCCGTGTCGGCGGCAGCGACCGGCATGTCGTCAGAGACCGCGACCGTCACCGTGCCTTCGGCCCTGTCGCCGTCGATATCGGTCGCAACCACCTTGACCTGGCCAAGATTCGCAAGGTCGTCGGAATTGATGCCGGGATGGCTGGCGTAGTTGCCGTTCAAAGTCGCCGTTACCGTGGCGCTGTCGCCTGCGCGAACCAGGTCGAGCGTGACAAGCGTCGCACCGCCGGCCCGGCCAACGATCTGCGTATCGGAAACACGGTCCCAGACCAGCACGCCAGTCAGCCCGCTGGTGTCACCGAACGCAATCGTCGCGATCGCATCCGAACCCGCGACAAAGCCAATCGTGCCGCTGCTCGTCTCGGCGCCACCGACCGGCGTCGAGCCATTGGCAAGGTTCTGGTCATCGAGCGTCAGCGCTGCGGACGCGGCAAGCGGATCAACCGACGGACCTGCGCCGTCCACCACCTTGATCGTCTGGCTGTCGCTCGTTGCATCGTTGTCGCCGTCCCTGGCCGACAGCGAGAACGTCACGTCGAGACCGCCGGCATTGTTAAGATTGCTTGCTGCCGTGAACGACCAGGTCTTGTCCGCATTGACCGTCAGCGTACCCTCGGCGTGCGTGAAGTCCACCTTCTGGCCTGCGGTCAACGTCAGCGTCTGCGTGGTGTCGCCAACCGTCACGTCCACCGTGCCGACGCCGTCGGCACCTCCCGTCAGCGTCCAGTTGCCGGAAAGTGTCTGCCCTTCGGCAACTTGAGCCGTCTCGGGATTCGTGATGCCGATTACAGGAATGTCGTCAACGACATCCACGCGCAGCGTGGCCGTGCCGGTCGCGCCGTCACCGTCGGTGACCGTAAGGGTGAAGATATCCCGGTCCTGCTCGACATTGGCACCAGGGTTGACGCCCGAACTGGTGATGGCGCTCGTCAGTTCATAGGTATACTGCGCGACACCGGTCGCGGGATCGTAGGCCGTGATGGTGAGCACGCCGAACTGGCCCGCAACCGACTGGCCGACCAGGCCGCCGATGGGAAAGGTCCGGCCGTTGATCGTCAGGCTGGCGATATCGCCGGCACCATCCGGATCGGAAATGGTGAAGATGCCCTTGACCGACGCGCTGCCGTCACCGGCGCGCGAACCGCTGGCGAGGCCCGCTTCATCGACCTGCCGGTCGCTGACAAAGATGCCGCCGGGGCCGCTGCTGCCGTCGGGAATGATCGACGGTGCGTCGTTGGGATCGAGGGTCGGCGGCAGAAGCTCGGTCGTCTCAAGCGTCGGAAACTGCAGCGCGGTCGGCGCCAGCAAGTTGATGACCGGTCCGGCCTCGCCGATATCGCCATTAGCCCCTGCGAAGTCGCCGCCGCTGCTCTGGTTCGAAACGACGCTGATGCTGCCGTCCGGGCCGGCCGCGACGTTGATGCCGTTTTCTCCGAGCACCGCCACGAGGGTTTCGCGCGGGATTTCGGCGTCACCGATCAGGAAGGTCGGGACCTTCAATGCCGCGTTGTGAATGGTGATCGTGGAGCCGTCAGGCTGTTCCAAAACGATATCGCTGCCAACGACCTTGATCTTTTCGATCGACGCGCCCACAGGCAAATGCACGATATTCGAAGCATCGGCGCTGATTTCCGTCGGCATGGGCGCTGTCTGGGGCACGGTTTCGGCGCCTTTCACGGGAGCGCCCGTCGCGGGGTCGATGAGTTCCGGCTCGCCTGCGGGAGCGGCCTGCGCAACCAGGCGGTCAGCCTTGCCGTCGGGCGCGTTGCGGAATTCGATTGCCTCTGCCGACAGAGCTGCGGCGTCGTTGGAAATTGCGGTGCCTTCGGTTGCCATGGAAATACCCCTCGACCTTTGCGGGCGACGAAAACATCAACCCTGCGAGAGCGCAATCGGCACTGAAGAGCCTCACCTAAAACAGCATACTATATTATGCTAATACCCAAAATTGGTGACGTTAGTACAAATTTAGTATTTCTGGTCATCGTTCGGAAACCAACCCTGCTTTTGGATCAGCGCCGCGATGCTGCCACGGCAAAACGTGCGTCATTCAATGACGTGGACGTCTATATCGCCAGGTGCCAGCGCAAGCCTTTTCCGAGACAGGCGAATGTGATCGGCCACCGTCCTCATCAGCAAGGTCAGCAAGTCCACGGCGTCCCCGATATAGAAGTGGCTTGAGCCGAAAGAATACACAAGTATAAAATTTGAATAAAATTTTAGATAAAACGTATCTCTTCGAAACACTCTAAATAATACATACCGCTTTACCGGCATTTGTCTTTTCGTTCGTACAGTGTCCTCAAGAAACCGAGAGACACGGCGATGAATAAGACGCATTGGAAGCACGGCAGGAAATACCTGAAGACTTCGGTCTTCGCGATCGGCCTTGCGTCGCTTTTCGCAACGACACCTACGCAGGCTGGCCAACCGGCCGTGCTCGGCCCCGGCCTGTTGCATCAGATGGTGAGCCTGGCAAGCCCGCTCGCCGCCATCGCAACGCAGACCATCGACACCTGGTCAAAGCAGGCTTCCGAAGCCCTCCGGCGCCAGAACGTGCAGCAAGTGGCGCTGGCGACCCGCCCTGATCTCCGGCCCCAGTCGTCCGCACAGTCGGAACCATCCGCCGTTTTCCACTCGGTTGCGTTCCGGGTGTCAGCGATCCCGGTCGCCCGCAAGTGGAAGACCGTCTACCCGGCAGTGGTGGCTGCGGACTTCAACGATTGCGCACAAAAGAGCGGTTGCGCCGCCCGCGACATTCTCGGCCAGGCGATCGAAAACGCTGATGGTCTTGCCTTTCGCCAGAAGATCAGCGGCATCAACCGGACTGTGAACCGGATCGTTCGCTACCAGCCGGACGCGGAAAACTACGGGGCCAAGGATTATTGGGCGACGCCGGACGAAATTCTTGCCCGAGGCAAGGGCGACTGCGAAGACTATGCCATTTTGAAGATGGCCGCGTTGAAGGCGGCGGGACTGCCGTCGGAGGCGATGTCGATCGTGGTTCTGCGTGACGTCAGGCGCAACCTATATCACGCGGTCCTCGCGATCACGACGAGCCAGGGCCACTTCATCCTCGATAACCTCAGCGACGAGGTGAAGCTCGATACCGCCTTGCCGAGCTATCAGCCGCTGTTTTCGGTCAGCGCCGAGCGTTCCTGGATCCACGGCATCAAGAGCACCGGCGACAAGGTCGCCTCCACCGCACCGCTTGCCGACGTCATGCCCGGAGAAGGCATCGCCGTTCGCTGACTGTGCCCGCCAGGCTCGACTTGGCTGACGGCCTTGTGGTTAGCAGCGACCACTACTCAGTCAACCGAGAATGAAGCCGATGATCACGTCCTGATCCACGAGCGGGGCGAGTGCAGCATTGAGCTTGCCGCGCGTAACCTGCCCCTGCACCCCGATGGTGAAGCCCGCCGGCTGCGGCTCGCCCGGAGCCGCTTTCAAGCGCTGGACCAGATCGACGAACTGAACGTCGAACGAAAGCCTCAAGCCACGCGCCGCCTGCGGCTGCTGGGAGCGCAATACGCGCGTCTGAACGAAGGAGAGGAAGGCCGCGTTGTAGGCGACGATGTGCTTGCTGCCCGTGAGCGCAAAAGCTGGCGACGGGCTGGCGCGTACCTGGCTGGCGACGGCCGCCAGGCTGCCGCGCTTTCTGGCCGTCTCAAGCTGATCACGAAAGTGGCGGGTCGCGACATAGCGCAGACGTGCGGTCAGATTGCCGTCGCCTTCGAGTTCCCTTTCGCAGGACGCAACGATATCGGCAAGCCGACAGCCATTCCGTGCGGCAAGCTCGCCCAGACAGTGCCAGTAGATTTCCTCGAGCTTGATGCCGCGGCGTTGACCGCCGACGGTAACGACGCGGAACCGAAGCGCACTCATGTCCTCTTCATCTGCCAGAGGCGGCGTCTCGTTCATCGGTCAGCGCTCCCGCAGCGCTTCCTCGCGGGCCTTGTTGATCGGCTTCATCAGGTAGGCAAGAATCGTCTTCTTGCCGGTCATGATGTCGACCGAGGCAATCATGCCCGGCATGATCGCGTATTCGCGCCCGTCCTTCACGAGGGCGGCCATGTCGGTTTTGACGCGCACGAGATAGTAGGTCTCACCGTTGCTCTGGTCGACGAGGCTGTCAGCGCTGACGGTCTCGACAATTCCGCCGAGCCCCCCATAGATCGAGAAATCATAGGCAGAAATCTTGATCAGCGCCGCCTGTCCGGTGCGAACGAAGGCGACATCCCGCGGAGAAAGCCGCGCCTCGACAAGCAGCGTCTCCGACGTCGGAACGACGCCGCCGATCACCGCTCCGGGCGTCACATAGGCGCCGACGGTGTTGACATCGAGCGTATTGATGATGCCATCGACCGGCGAGCGAATGTCGGTATTGGCAACCCGGCTTGTGGCGCCGCGAATGGTCTCATCGATCACCGAAAGCTGCGAAAGCGCCTCGGTTTTTTCGGCCAGCGCCTCCTGCTTCAGTTGCAGCGAGAGCTCCGTCACCTGCAGCGACGCCTCCCTGAGCGCCGCCTCGAGTTTGCCGACCGATTCTTTCCAGAGTGCGAGCTGTCCTCTGGTGTCGGTCAGTTCCTTCTCGACCCGAAGCAGTTCGGTTTGCGCGACGAGCTTGCGCTTGCCCATCGGCGCGAGCAGCTCCTGCTCGCGCTCGGTCACCTGCATGCTCTCGCTCAGCCGGGTGATGTTGGCCTCCGCTTCCGCCAATTCCTGCTGGCGCTGTCCCTCACGGGCCTGCATCACCGACAGCTTGTTGTTGAAGTTTCCGGCCTTGGCCTGAAGCAACTGTTCCTCGTTGGCGCAGATTGCCGGGGCAACCTTGGCGATATCCTCGGGGCAGATGTACTTGCTGTCGTAGGCCCCGGTCTCCTCGAGTTCCAGCCGTGCGATCTGCGCCCGCAGCGAGCGGGCCTTGGCTTCGAGCTCGCCGAGCGACGAGCCGCTTGCCGTATCATCGAGGCGCAGGATCAGGTCGCCGCGGCGCACGACCTGGCCGGGCTGCACGGCGATCTCGCGCACGATACCGGGCTCGCTCGATTGAATGATCTGCGTTTTCGAGACGGGAATGACCTTGCCTTCGCCGCGGGCGATCTCGTCGACCTCGGCGATCGCCGCCCAGGCGACGAAGGAACTGATCAAAAGGCCGATCACCAACAGTCCAGCGCGCGCGGCCAGCGGCGGTTTCTCAGTCATCTCGGCGCCCTCCGAAACGCGGGGACCGGCATTGCTTCATCGTCATTTAGATAAGGGTGGATCATAGCCCCGCCCCTTCTGCCGGCCCGGCGGGACCGGAACGTCGCTGCAACTGCTCGATAACGGCAGCCTTCGGTCCGTCGGCGACGATGCGCCCTCGGTCGAGAACCAGCAGCCGGTCGACAAGGCTCAGCATGCTATGGCGGTGCGTTGAGATCAAAAGCGTGACGTCGCCGCTGAAGACATTGGAAAGCTTGTTGATCAACTCGCGCTCGCTGGCGAGGTCCATCGCACCGGATGGCTCGTCCAGAAACACCACCTTCGGCTTGCGCAGTAGCAGCCGGGCAATGGCGACCGCCTGGCGCTGTCCACCCGAAAGCTGGGAACCGCGTTCGCCGACCGGCATGTCATAACCACGCGGATGATGCGAGACGAACTCATCGACGCCGGCCAGTCTCGCTGCCGCAACCACCTCTTCGTCGCTGGCGGTCGGGTTCGCCATCAGCAGGTTTTCCTTGATGGTCCCGGAAAAGAGGTCGGAATTCTGCGACACGAACGAGACGGCCGAACGGACGACGGAGGGGTGTAGCTGCCGAATATCGACACCATCGAGCAGGATTCGTCCGGCGCTCGGCGCGTAGAGACCCGCCAGAAGGCGGCCGATTGTCGTCTTGCCCGAACCGATGCGGCCGATGATGCCGACGCGCTCGCCCGCTTTGATCGTGACGTTCATACCGCTGACCACCTTGTGGTCCGTTTGCGGGTAAGCAAAGTCGAGATTCGTAAAGGTGATGCTGCCGTTGCGGATCTCGCGGTTGACGAAGCCGATCGTGTCCGGTCGGTCCTCCGGCTGCTCCATCACGGCATTGAGGATCCGCAGCGACAGAATGGCCTGGCGCAGTCGCGCCAGCGTCATGGCGATCTGCCCGAGCGGCGCGACGGCCCGGCCGGAAAGCATGCTGGCAGCAATGATCGCGCCGGATGAAATCTTGCCCTCGGTAAATTCATAGGCGCCGGCAACGACGATGCAGACCGTGACCAGCTGCTGCACGAACTGCGTCGCATGCGAGGCCCAGGAGGAAATCTCCTTGATCTGCTCGGACGTGTTCGAGGAATGCTTGGCGAGCTCGTTCCAGCGGCGAAGCAACTGCTTTTCCGAGTGCAGCGTCTTCACCGTCTCGATCGCACTGATCGTTTCGACCAGCAGCGCCTGACGCTGGGCTGATTCATTCGACGCGGCGGCGACGCGGTTGCCGATCTTGTATTGCGCGACATAACCGATCAGGAGACTGAAGATGAAGGCGACCGCCGGGATAATGGCGATCCAGCCCGCCACCGCATAGACGGCTGCGATGAAGACGAAGACGAAAAGACTGTCGATGATCGTGCTGAGCGTGTTCGACGTGAAGAATTCCCGAACGAATTCGTACTGCATCGCCCGGTTGGCGTATTCGCCGGTCGAAGGCGGTCGCGACGCCATGGTCGCATGCAGGATCTTCTCGAACAGCATATAGGAGAGTTTCAGGTCCGCCTTGCGGCCGGCATAGTCGATCAGCGCCGCACGCACAGTCTTCAAAAGGAAGTCGAAGAGAATGGCGGTGCTGATCCCGAGCGCCAGCACCCAGAGGGTCGCGATAGCCTTGTTCGGCAGGATGCGATCATAAACGTTCATCGTGAAGAGCGGGGCTGCAAGCGCCAGCACGTTGATGAAGAACGCGGCGACCGCGACCTGCACATAGGCCTGCCAGAACGGCTTGACCGTGGCGGTCAGCCAATGGCGGCGGTCGATGTTGCGCGCCTCGCCGACGCCGCGGCCAGTCGCGGTGTTGAGGTAGGTGGCCGAGAAAGACAAGGCGTAGGCGAGCCCGCCGACCTCAAGGTCGGACAGGGTGATCGGCATCTCGCGGGGCGCCGCCAGTCTGTTGGAGAGGCTTAGCGTGCCGTCGGGCGCCTCTTCCAGAAGCGCCATGGCACTGCCATCGCGAAAGACCAGCAGCAGAGGGTAGACGAAATCACGATTGCCGATCGCGCGCGCGGAAACGAGCTCCGTTTCCAGGCCGACCCGCTCGGCAATACGGGAGACGTCCTCGGCGCTCGGCAACCGAGGGTCGAAGGGCACGTCCGAATAGAGCACACTATCTGACGAGGGGCGGTTCAAGAAGATGCAAATCTCCTTGAACGCCTCGGAAAAGCCGGTCAGAGACGGGCCAATCTGCACATGCCTGTCAATGCCTTGCATTACCACCGGTTGTGTCCACCCTGACGAGGACTATTCATTTCTGCCGGATCGGCGCCAACAGGTCGAGCGGCAAGTCGTTCGTCTGGCGCGACGGCACACGACGATAGGTTTCCGTGGCCGGCGCATCCGGGACATTGAACTCATTGCGCGCATAGGCTTCCGCCTGCGCCGGCGCCTTGATCTTCATGGTCGGCAGCAGCTGGCCTGTTGCTGCCAGCAGCCGGTACTCGGCAAAAAGCGCGGCATACTGCGCGGTCTTTGCGAGAACGCTGACGTTGAAACGCGAATTCTGCGCGCCGAGCACGTCGAGCAGCGAACGCTGGCCGACCTTGAGCTGCTCGCGATAGGATTCGACGAGTTGCACGTTCATCTGCGCCTGCTGGTTCAGCGTGCGGGCGATGTCGTACTGGCTGCCGCGGCGCTCCCAGGAGATGCGCACGGCTTCCTCGACCTCGCGGTGCGCCTGATGGAAGACCAGGCGCTGTTCGCTTGCGCGGCGCATCTGCTCCTGCTCGTTGGCGACATCGATGCCGCCACGATAGAGATTCCACTTCGCGACGATCCGGCCCTGTGCGTCCCAGGTGTTGCCGGTCGAGCCGTCGATATCGTTGCCTGAGCGCACGCGGCCCTCGGCGAAGACTTCGGGCAGCATGTTCGAGCGTGCCGCCTTGACCTGCGAGTCCGCGACATTGATGTCGGAGTCGGCAGCCTTGATCCGCGGATTGTTGGTGCGCGCAATGCCGATCGCCGTCTCCAGTGTCTTCGGCAGCGCGCCGGCGACCGACTTCGGCATGGATGGATTGGTGAGGGGCTGTCCGACCAGGCGGTTGAAGCTGATCTTGACCGTATCGAAGGCCTCTTCCGCTTCCTGCAGGCGGGCCTTGGCCGCCAGCAGCCGTTCGCTTGCCTGCTGACGGTCTGCCTCGGTGAGAGCGCCGCCCGAAATCAACGAACTGATATCCGACAAGATCGACTGGTGCACGCCGACGTTCTTGCGCGCTTCCGCAACGATCTGCTGCTGGAGAATATATTCGAAATACTCGCGAACGATCTGCAAGCCGATCGTCTCGGAACGCTCCAGCACCCGGAAGGAGGCGCTATCGACGCGCGCTGCTTGACGCTCGAGTTCGGCGCGACGGCCACCACCATCAAAGAGCTTCTGCGTGATGGTCAGCCCGACGTCGGAAGGATAGAGCGGATCGTTCTCGATCGAGGCAAGGCGACGGCTGCTGTCTTCGAGGTGGCGCACACCAGTCGATGCTTCGACGTCGACGCTCGGCAGATAGAGACCGCGCGCCTGCCGCAGTTCGAATTCGATTGCCTCACGGTTTTCGATCGACTGACCGATTTCCGGATTCGATTCCATCGCAATCTGAAGCGCTTCCCTCAGCGTCATCGCTTCCGCAGCACCACCCGCAAACACCGTCGACGCGAGCAGAATAGAAAGCAGCCCGCCTCCAATAAATTTCCCCACTTTCAACTCTATCCCCCTCGCAATCAGTACGACATGCTGGTTAATCCAAACGTACGTCGCAACTGCCTTATTTATCGACAGATAATACAGAGGTAATATAAAGCAGGGACCAATTTTGGGGTGGTCCCTGATAGGCCCAAGCTTTCGCACGGCTATGTTGCAAAAATGGAACAACGGTGTTGCGCCAAAAGATTCCAGTAACCTATTGAATTGAAATAAGCTCCACTACAGTACTGCAGATGACAGGCAACCCTTTGCAACAGTGGGGCCCAGCGCAACACAACCCTAAAGCGACAAACGAACTGGCCCTCAGCCGCCGCGAGCGATCGTTGCATACGACTCCGGCACAAGCAACGTTATCGCCAGTCATTCACGCCGAAGGCAGGCGGACGAAATCGACAGGCCGGGTGCCCTCGCTGGCAACTATGACCGTCTCGGAGGCAGCTGCCCGGCGCAAGCGTTCCAGATCGACACTGCCATCGAACAAAGCTCCGCCGACGCTGAGTTCGAGGTCGACCTTGCTGCCATCGGCAGAGAAATGGGCGGACGACAGCGCCGTCGTCAGGCGGTTTGAGACATGTTCCGCATCCGTCTCCGTTGCGCCGACGAGCAGGACGTCGAAACTGGCTGGGCCCGTCCGGGCGACGATATCGTCGCGACGCACGGACGTGCTGATCGTCGAAGCGACGAATTGCAGCAGCTCCTCGCTCCAGGCCGGGCCGAAAGCAGCGCCGACGTCATCGAGATTGTTGATACGCAGATGAATGAGCGCGCCATGCAGCTCCTCGCCGGCGCTTTGGCGGCGGCGTTCGAGGCCATTGACCTGCTGTACGAGCCCGCGACCGGTCACGCAGCCCGTCGTGGCATCATGGGCGACAACATGATTGATCTGGTTGCGCAGGCGCTGCGCCCGGCGAAACTGCGTCGCTGCCACGACGATCAGTGGCACGCCCATCAGCAGGGAGATTAGCGCGGCACCGACCATGGCAGCCGCATAAGGCTGGTCGACCAGGGCGACCAGGCTGAGATAGACCAGGAGCTGGGCGAGCACGGCGAATCCAACAATGCCGCCGATGGCATATCGCGCGATCCGCCAATCTTTCTGCCCGTTGAACTGCACGTCTCTTTGCATGCCTCGCTCCCGATTCACGAATGACGATCGGTCTAGCGCGAGTTTATGGATTTTCCATTTCGATGGTACCTACAACTTTATGCAGTGCGCCGGTTCTCCGCAAAAAATGCACCAAAACGGGAATCGTTTTTCCGGCGTCTGCCCGGCGAGGTGCGACGTTCGGTTGCTTATCGCTGCTCGCCTATCTCGACGCCGTCAAGCGCAGCAGATCTCTCGACACCTGGTTCCAGCTCGTCATCCAGGACTGAATGGCGAGCCGTTGCGGGCGACGCTTGGACGACCTATGACGTCGCCGCGGCCCGGAAGGCACCAGCCAGCTTCCGCACCGCCCCCTCGATCTCGCTTGGCGTATAAGCGGCAAACCCCATGAGGAACCCGGGCTCGGGCTTGCCGCCGGCGTGAAGCGCGGACAATCCCATGATCTCGATCCCGACACGTCGTGCCGCATCGACGGCCGCGGCCTCCGAGATCGCACCTGTCAGCGCGCACGGCATCTGCAGGCCGCCATCGGGCACCCGCGCTTCAAGGAAATGCGGCAGATGTTTTATGACAAGCATCGCCAAAAGGTCGAGCCGGTCGGCGTAGATGCTGCGCATTGTGCGCACATGGGCGCCGAAATGCCCGCCTTCCATGAAGCGCGCGAGTGTCATTTGCGCCATCGGAGCGGAGTGCCCGTCAAGCAGAGTACGCGCGACGGTCATAGGCTTGACCAGCTCAGGCGGCAGAACTGCATAGCCGATCCGAAGCCCTGGAAAGAGCGATTTGGTGAAGGTGCCGATGTAGATCGTCCGGTCGTGCGGATCGAGGCCCTGAAGGCAGGCCGTTGGTTTGCCGGCATAGTGGAATTCGCTGTCGTAGTCGTCCTCGAGGATCCAGGACTGATGGCGGCTCGCCCATTCGATCAGCGCAAGGCGGCGATCGAGCGTCAGCGTGGCGCCGGCCGGGAACTGATGCGAGGGCGTCAGGAATACGGCCTTGACCTTGCGCGTCTCCGCCTTGATCTGGTTGACGGCGATGCCATGGCGGTCGACGCGGATGGGGACGCATTCGAGCCCCGCCGCATCGAACGCCTTGCGCGCGCCGTAATAGGCCGGATCCTCGATGAAGATGCGGTCACCGGGATCGAGCAGCATGTTTGCGCACAATGTCAGCGCCTGCTGCGAGCTGGTGAGGATCAGCACCCGTTCGGCCGTGGTACGGGCGCCGCGTTCTAGGTTCACATAGTCGGCAATGGCACGGCGCAGCTCCTCGATCCCTTGCGGGTCGCCGTGAAGCAGCGCCCTTCTGCCGGTTTCGCGCAAGACCTGCCGTCCAAGGCGCTCCCACAGCGCGAGCGGAAAAGTGCGCGTCTCCGGCACGCCATGGGCGAAGGGGCGGGGCAACAGCTGTTCGCTGACGCCGCCGCTGCCGAACATGGCATTGCCCCGCCTGCTCAAAGCCGCTGCCTGGTTGGGCGACTGCGCGCGCCTTGGAGACAGGCGCCTGCCGGGTGCAAACTCCTTCACCTCGGCCACGAAACTGCCGCTCCCGACGCGACGGTCGATGAAGCCTTCGGCATGAAGCTGGCCATAGGCCGCTTCGATCGTATCGCGCGATACGCCGAGGGATTTGGCGAGCACGCGCGAAGCTGGAAGCGGCTTTCCCGGCCCAAGCGCACCGTCGAGGATCAACTGCCGGATCGCCCGCTGGATGCGCGCATGAAGCGGCATCCCAGCCTGGGCGGGCTGGGCAATCCATGCCTTCACGGACTCGAGTTGGGAATGCTTGAACAAATGGTCTGATCCTCTTCAGCGAAATGGATGGGCATATCGGGCCAATGACTGGCTATTTGTCAACGCGGCTTGCCAGTCCTCCCCGAAATTTCAGGAGCCCCGATAGATCATGTCATCACATGTTTTCCCGTCATCCCTTCGCTTCAACGACCTTGCCCATCCCATTGTCGCGGGTCTGATCTCCGTCATCGTCAACTATGGCGGCACCTTCATCCTGGTCTTTCAAGCCGCGAAAGTGGCTGGGCTCAGCCCCGAGTTGACGGCTTCCTGGGTCTGGTCGGTCTCGATCGGCGTGGGAATGACGGGGCTTTGGCTGAGCTGGCGCTATCGCGAGCCTATCATCACCGCCTGGTCGACGCCGGCCGCAGCCTTTCTCGTCACTGCGCTTGCGACCACGCCCTATGCCGAGGCCATCGGCGCCTACATGATCTCGGCTCTAGCCTTCGTCGCACTCGGGCTTTCGGGCTATTTCGAGAAGGTCATCCGGCTGATCCCGCCAGGCATCGCCGCGGGCCTGCTCGCCGGTATCCTGCTGCAGTTCGGCATCGGCGCGTTCGGCGGCGCAAGCGTCGATCCGTTGCTCGTCGGCCTGCTGATTGTCGCCTACGTCGTCCTGAAGCGCTTCTCCGCCCGCTATGCCGTGGTCGGCATCCTCGTTCTCGGGCTCCTGTTCCTGCTCGCGGAGGGCCGGGTCGACCTGTCGGGTCTGAAGTTGGAGTTCGCGGCGCCCATTTTCACCATGCCGTTGTTCTCGCTGAACGCGCTGCTTTCGGTCGCACTGCCGCTGTTTCTCATCACGCTGACCGGCCAATACATGCCGGGAATGCTGGTGCTGCGGAATGACGGCTTCAACACCAGCGCCAACCCGATCGTGACGACGACTGGCTTCGGTTCGCTGATCATGGCGCCTTTCGGCTCGCACGCCTTCAATATCGCGGCAATCACGGCGGCGATCGCAACCGGCAAGGAGGCCCACGAAGACCCCTCCAGGCGCTGGATCGCGGGTATCGCCGCGGGCTTTTTCTACGTGCTCGTCGGCGTGTTCGGCGTTACGCTTGCGGCCGTGTTCATGGCGTTTCCTGCGACCTTCATCGCCACGCTAGCGGGCCTCGCCCTTCTCGGTACCATTGGTGGCAGCCTTGCTGCAGCAACAGCCGACCCGGCCTGCCGCGAAGCGGCGCTCATCACGTTCCTGGCCTCCGCCGCCAACATCAAGCTGCTCGGGATCGGCGGGGCCTTCTGGGGCCTGGTGATCGGCCTTCTCGCCTACATCGTTCTGAACGGCCGCCTACCGCAGCGTCGCGGGAGCAAGCTGCCCCTGAACGAAGGCACAGCGAAGTAGCAGGATGACCGGGTCCCGCCGCGTTTGGCGGCCTTCGTCGCTGATGAAGGCCCTATGGCGGGTTTTGGTCCATCTCGCCCAAAGCCCCCCAGCCCTGAAAATCGGCGAAGCCCACCAACGGAGAAACCGAGCATTTCAAAGGGTGGCGGCAACACATGCCGCCATCCGCCGCTCCAGGCGAAGTCGCGGAATGCCAATCGGTCCGTCAGGACCGAGCTTCACACTCCTTAACGCCAGCGAGCCACGTAGGCCGCCGTCGCGGGCCGCCTGTGACGGCTTCGTTGACGCATGTGCAAACGTCAGCTTGTTGCCGCTGGACAAGGCGAATGTAACGCTATAACACAACACATGTTACGTTATTACATTATAGGAGATTTCATGTCCCGCTCCGGTTTGCCCGCGCTTTTCGCCACCACCATTCTCGCGACCCTCGCCTTTCCGTTGACCTCTCATGCCGAGGAAGAACAGCAGCGCGAGACCTGGCGTTTGTTCATTGCCGACCACACCCAGCCCGTGGTCCGCGCCATCGATTTGGAAACGGACAAGGAAATCGGCCGTTTTGACCTTGAAGGCTACGCCGCCCTTTCCCTGAGCGACACCGGACGAACCGTCTTTGCCGTCCAGGGCGAACAGAACCTGATCCATGCCATCGACACCGGCATAGCGCTTTCCGATCACGGCGAGCACCGGGACATCGAGGTCAAGGAGCCGAGGCTGCTTGAGAAAACCATTCGCGGACAAAAGCCCGGCCACGTGGTTGCCCATGGTGACGATCTCGCCATCTTCTACGATCGCGGTGGCAAGTTCGATCTGCTTGGCGAAAGCGCGCTTCTGGACGGCAAGGCGGAGCTCAAGGCTTACGATACTACCGCCGCACACCATGGCGTCGCGGTTTCGACCGGCAACCATCTTCTCGTTTCGGTCCCGAACCTCGAAGCGACGGTAAAGGAAGGTGAGCTTCCTCCCCGCCTGGGCCTGCGTGTTCTCGACAAGGAGGGCAAGCAGGTCGGCGATGTCGCAACCTGCACGGGGCTCCACGGTGAAGCGACGTCCGCCCGCCTGGCCGCCTTCGGTTGCGCCGAGGGCGTCCTGGTCGCACGCCCAGGTGGGCTCGATGGCCCCAAGCTCGAGATGCTCGCCTATGGCGACAAGCTGCCGGAAGGCAAGGTATCCACACTGCTCGGCGGCACTTCTATGCAGTTCTTCCTTGGGAACTACGGAGAAGACAAGGTCGTACTGATCGACGCCGACGCGAAGGAACCCTACCGCCTCGTCGAACTGCCGCTGCGGCGGGTGGACTTCATCCTCGATCCAGCAAAGTCACGCAACGCCTATATCCTGACGGAGGACGGCAAGCTTCACCTCCTTGACGTCGTGGATGGCGTGATCACCAAATCGGAAATCGTCACGGAGCCCTACAGCAAAGATGGCCACTGGCGCGACGCAAGGCCCCGCCTCGCCGTCGCCGGCAATCACCTCGCCATCACTGATCCGCGCCAAAGCCTGGTACGCGTGATCGACACGGAAACACTGAAGGAGACCCGCACGATCGCGGTCGAGGGACAACCCTTCGCAATCGTCGCAGCCGGTGGGTCGGGCGCAACCCACTAGGGAACACAGGCAATGAAGTCTGGACGCCGGCCAAAGGGCCGGTGTCCATAAGCAGGTGAACCGGCAGCGCCGGTTGCCCCACCATCGTTCGGCCTTTACTTCCGGAATTACACCGAGAGCCAGCGCCAAGGTCCTAGCGGATTAACTTGCGCGGCCCGTTTCTATCCTTCGCCTTGGACAATCATTTTAAGGCTGCCTTAAGGTAGCGGCCTGATCGCTCCGCCCTCGATTGAAGACGAGGACGCAAGAACGATGCGGAAAGCAAGTCTGCTGGCGCTGGTTTGGGTTTTGATTGCGGCCATCCTGCCAGCCCGGGCGCTCGAGGCGCCCCTGCCGATGGACGAGGCCTTCGTACCTGGGATCGCCAGGCAAGACGACGGCCGGCTGGCGATCACATGGACGATTGCTGACGGCTACTATCTCTACAGGGACTTCCTGGCAGCAGAAGATGAGGGTAACCGGCCGATCACCCTGCAAACCGAACCGGGGACAGTCAAGGACGATCCGGGCTTCGGCACAACCGAGGTCTATTACCAAAAGGCTTCGGCCCGGATCGCGAATGCGCCTCCGCTCATTCGCCTCACCTATCAGGGCTGCCAGGATGGCGGGCTTTGTTATCCGCCGACAACGCGGACGATCGATACCGCCGCGATGACCATCAGCAAACCGGTCGGTGGTTTTGCCTTTGCGCCTGCCAAGGACGCACGGCCCGTGGAAGCGCCGGACACAGGTTTTTCCATCGCAGCTGACGGCGGAGAAACGGCGGTCGACCGGCTCATGACCGGTGGCGGGTTTGCGCTGCTTCTTGCAGGCTTCCTCGGCTTCGGACTGCTGCTCGCCTTCACGCCCTGCGTTTTCCCGATGTATCCGATCGTCGCGGCCATGCTCACGCGCGAGGGAGAGGGGCTGACGGCACGACGCGGTTTCATGCTCGCCTCCGCTTATGTGCTGGCCCTTGCGTCCGCCTTCGGTCTCCTTGGCATCGTGGCCGCTTGGTCGGGGCAAAACCTGCAGATCGTGATGCAATCGCCCGTCGCTGTCGGCGTGGTCGCGGCACTGTTCGTCCTGCTGGCGCTCTCCAGCTTCGGGCTCTTCCACATCAAGCTGCCGGCAGTGATCGGCAACCGCCTGAGCGGCGGCCGGCAGAAGGGCGGCTCGGTCGCCGCCGCCGCCCTGCTCGGTCTTTCCTCCGCCTTCCTCATCGGCCCCTGCGTAACCGCGCCGCTTGCCGGCGCCCTCCTCTACATCGCCCGGACCGGTGACATTGCGGTCGGCGCACTCGCCCTTTTCGCCCTTGGCCTTGGCAAGGGCATCCCGCTCATCATCATGGCGACAATCGGCGGCAAGGCGCTTCCACGCGCCGGCGCGTGGATGGAACGTGTCCGGCACGTCTTCGGCTTCGCATTCCTGGGAACGGCGATTTGGCTTGCGACGCCGCTTGTGCCGGAGCGCTTCGTCCTCCTGCCCTGGGCCGTGTTTTCCCTTGCCTTCGGCATCTACGCGGTCGCTCCCGACGGGCTGCGGTCCACAGGCGGCTACGGCGTACTGACGCGCTTGACCGCCGTCGTCTCGCTCATTTGGGGTAGTCTGCTGCTGGTGGGCTTCGGCCTTGGAGCCAGCGATCCGCTCACTCCGCTCGGCCCGCTCAAGAGGGCGGCGAGTGTTGACCAAACAGCCGCCATCCAGAAGTCGGATTTTACCAAGGTCGGCTCGGCCGGCGCACTCTCCCGCCTTCTCGACACCGCAGCCTCCGGGAGGCAACCCACCCTCGTCTATGTCACCGCTGGCTGGTGCGTCACCTGCCGCACGATCGAGCGGTCCGTTCTGACAAAGCCTGATGTCGCGGCGAGCCTTGACGGGATCCGATTGGTCAGCCTCGACGTCAGCACCCTCGATGCGGAGAATGGCGCACTGATGCGATCACTTGCCGTCGTTGGCCCGCCGACTATGATCTTCTTCAACCGCAGCAAAGAGGAGGCCCCCGGTACGCGCCTCGTCGGAGAAATCACGGCCGGCTCGCTTGCGGAGGCGGCACGGATGGCCAAGGGCAGCGCGCAATGAACGCCGTCGCAATAGGTCCCTTCGCTTTTTCCGCCGATCGCTTTTCGGTCATCGCCGGGTTGATCGTCTTCATGCTTGTCGGCTCGCTCCTTGCCGCCCGCATCCACAACCGGCTTGGCACCTTTACGACGGCTGCCACACTTTTCGGCGTTGTCGGCGCGCGCGCCGGGCATGTGCTCATCCATGCCGAGAGCTTCCTGCAGGAGCCGTTGCGAGTTCTCGCCATCTGGCAGGGCGGCTTTTCCCCGACGGGCGGATTCCTCGGTGTTTTCCTCGCCGCAGTGATGCTCTGGCGAAACGCACCGAAAGCCGCTCCTTGGGCGATCCTGCCGCTTGCGGCCGGCCTCTTCGTCTGGGTCGTCGCCACAACCCTCACCGATAGCGGCGCTGCACCCCGTGCCCCGGAAACGTCCTATGCCGTTCTCGCACGTAACGAGAGCCTCGCCATCGCCGAGCGCAAGGGCCGCCCGGCGGTTCTCAATCTCTGGGCAAGCTGGTGTCCGCCCTGCCGGCGGGAAATGCCGATGATGGCGGAGATGACCGAAAGGAATCCTGAGGTCGACTTTTTCTTCGCCAACCAGGGCGAAAGCCGCGCGGCGATAGAATCCTATCTGCGCCAAACAGGCGTCGACCTGGAAACCATCCTTCTCGACCCTTTCTCGGGCCTATCCCGGCACTACGGCGCGATCGGCCTTCCTGCCACACTTTTCATCAACCCGGACGGTACGCTCGCCGCCACCCATCTCGGCGAAATCTCCCGCGAGGCAATCGCCGAACGGCTCGCCGCCTTTGCATCTGAGGACAGGAAGCAGGCAGAATGACAGCCCCGGCCTTTCCGACTTTCGTCGTTTGCCTGCGCGGCATGATCCTCGAAATCGCCGCACGCGCCGTCGCTCTCGGCCCCAATCCATTCGCACAAGGAGAAATCTGATGTTCACCCGCAGAACCGTTCTGACGGCCACGGTCGCGACCGCCGCCGCCGTGCTTGTCGGAGGCCGATCATCCTTCGCCCAGCAATTGACCAAGGAGGAGGTGTTTTTCGACAAGGACGCGCCCGTCCTTGGCAATCCGAAGGGCGATGTCACCATCGTCGAGTTCTTCGACTATCAGTGCCCTTACTGCAAGAAAGTGCATCCGACGGTCGAGAAGGTGGTCAAGGCCGACGGCAACGTGCGGCTCGTGCTGAAGGACTGGCCGATCTTGGGCGAAGCCTCCGTCTTCGCCGCACAGGCAGTGCTTGGAGCCGCCCAGATCGGCAAATACCAGCCGGCGATGGAGGCGCTGATGAAAACCAAGGCGAGGCTGTCGCAGGACGACATCGAGAAGGCGCTGACCGGGGCGGGTCTTTCGATGAAGGAGCTGACCGCAGCCGTGAACACGCACAATGCCAAGATTTCCGGGCTGCTCGACCGCAACTACAGTCAGGCACTCGCCTTCAATTTCGCCGGCACGCCATCCTTCGTCATCGGTTCGGCGATCATTCCCGGCGTTCTGGATGAAAAAGGACTGAAGGACGCCATCGCCAAAGCGCGGAGTTGAAGCACGAACTTGGTGAGCTTACCGGACTGCCGCTTCGAAAGGCGGCCAGAGCCCATTTGCGCGCGACCTGACCGGTTGAAAGGGTCGCGCGCCGAGAGGTTCACCTTGGCAGCCAGCCGACGAGCGGAAACCGGGATCGCTGAGCCCGGTGAGCCACCGCAGTCCGACCAGGCAGGCACCCATTCGGCCACCCGACTGCGGCCTTTCTGGCATCATTGAACGACCTTGCTAGGCCGAGAATTTCACCGTTACGCCGCGCTGCCGAAAGTACGCCTGCATCAGCTTCCGTCCGGAACGGTTGTTTTGCACGAGCCTGGTCGGGTCGAATACGGCCTCTTTCAAACCTGCCCGCATCAATGCTGCCTTGAGGGTCGCGATATGAAGATCGATGTCGGCATTGTCTGCCTGCAGCGATGCGTAAATGCGATCTGTTGCCTCTGCTACGGTCGGTTCGCTCACTATACACTCCTGTTGCTGTCTTGCTGGCGTTTGGCACGCTTGTCGGCTTGGCCCTATTTGCTGGAGCCGCCAACGTCAATCGGGAGAGGGCAGAATGTGCTTCCGACAGAACGCAGCAGGGCCTTGGAACAGGTTATCGAAGGTGTCGGCTTGACGCCTCGACGAAGGCGTCGAAGACGCGAGCGCCCGGATGGCTGTCGGCATCCAGCATTTCGGGGTGCCATTGAAGGCCCATGGCAAAGGTCTGCGAGCCGATCTCGATCGCTTCAACGACACCATCCGGGGCTCGGGCCGTAACGGTCACCGCGCCCGATACCTCCACGATCGCCTCGCGGTGAAACGTGTTCACGGTGAATGTTTCGATGCCGAGGATGTCGGCCATTCTGGTGCCGGGGACAACGCTGACGTCATGCGAGAAATTGGCCTGGTCGTGATTGAGCGCGTCGGGCCACGACGAATGGACATCGGAAACCATCCGGCAACCGTTGAGGCAGCCGAGCATCTGCATGCCGTTGCAGATGCCGAGCACAGGCTTGTCGCGCGCAAGGAAACTTTCCATCAATGCCATGTCGACGGCTAGCCGATCCGAGGGCGGATACTGGGATTGGTCTCCTTCGACATACCAGCTTTTCGGGAAGTTGATGCGGCCGCCGACGCTTAAGAACCCATCAAAATCTTCGACGACCTGGTCGACGAGATCGGGAACATAGGGGATGCCGAAGGCAAAGGCGCCGGCGCGGCGCAGGGCGGAAAAGTAATTTCTCGAGACGTCATAGCGTCCACCGCCCGCACTGGTGTTTTCATCCATGATCACGGCGATCTTCGGCATGCGTTTCATCGGGTTCATCCTAGATTTCAATGATTCCAAGTTCGGACGTTGAGCAACCTAGCCTATCTTTGCCGCGGGGCGGAACGGGGCTTCGCTCAGCGCATTCCATCGGTTAGGCCAAAGCCATCCGAACCCTATGATTCCCGCCGATCTCGATCAGTTCGGATCGAACAGGCGCGGTAAAAACATCCGGCGCGGTGCTGCCATCGGAAACGAAGCTGCGGCCGGCAAGTTGCGGCACGGTGGCGTCGCTCGCCTGCCTTTCCGCCGGGTTCAGCGCAGCATCCGGATCGGGAATGGCGGCGATCAGGCGGCGCGTGTAGGGATGGGTGGGGACTTCGAAAATCTCGCGCCAGCCGCCCTCTTCCACGACTTCGCCGAAATACATCACCAGCACCCGGTCGCTCATGTGTTCCACCACGCTCAGATCGTGGCTGATCATCAGATAGGAGAGGCCGAGTTTTTCCTGAAGGTCGAGCAGCAGATTGATGATCTGCGCGCGGATCGACACGTCGAGGGCCGAGACCGGCTCGTCGAGCACGACGATCTCAGGCTCGAGGATCAGCGCGCGGGCGATGCCGATGCGCTGGCGCTGGCCGCCGGAGAACTCATGCGGATAGCGTTTGGCCTGTTCGGGCGTCAGGCCGACATTCTTGAGCATCGCCTCGATGCGGCCTTCGATTTCCGAGGCGGCGGTAATGCCGTGCAGCCGCAGCGGTGCTGCGAGCGAGGTGCGCACGGACTGGCGGGGGTTGAGCGAGGCATAAGGATCCTGGAACACCATCTGCACCGCTTTCGCCCGGTCCATCCGTTGCGGCGCGGCGGGCCCCGCGAGCGGCTGACCGCGATAGCGGATCATGCCCTCAGTCGGTTCCTGCAGGCCGAGAATGGAAAGCGCCGTCGTCGATTTCCCGCAACCGGATTCACCGACGATCGACAGGCATTCGCCCTTGGCAAGCTCGAAGCTGATGCCGTTGACGGCGTGAAGCGTACGCCGTCCTTTGCCGAGCAGGCCGCCGCCGGAAATGGGGAAACGGACATGGAGATCGTCCACCTGAAGCAGCGGCGCGGTCATGGCTGGCTCCCTTCCCGTTCGCGTGGCGCGATGAAGCGGCTTTCCGTCAGCTTCGAGCGGTCGGCGATGATGCTGTCGATGTCGACGAGCCGCTGCCGCCCATGTTCGCTGCGGCTGCCAAGGCGCGGCAGGGCGCCGAGCAGGCCGCGGGTGTATTCGTGCCGCGGGCTTTCAAAGAGCGCCCGCGTCTCGTTCTCCTCGACGAGGCAGCCCGAATACATCACGCCGACGCGCTGGCAGATGCTGGCGATGACGCCAAGGTCGTGGCTGATGAAGAGGACGGCCGTCCCGCGCGCCGCGCAGAGTTCCTTGATGAGGCGCAGCACCTCGGCCTGCACGGTTACGTCGAGTGCCGTCGTCGGCTCATCGGCGATCAACAGGTCCGGGCTGCAGGCAAGCGCCATCGCGATCATCACCCGCTGGCGCAGTCCGCCGGACATCTGGTGCGGGTAGTTCCTGGCGCGCCGATCGGGGTTGGGCACGCGGACATTCCCGAGCGCTTCGACGGCGAGCTTTTCGGCTTCCGCCCAGCTTTTTCCCTGATGTAGCACGAACATCTCGGCGATCTGTCGCCCGACCGTTGAAAGCGGGTTCAGCGCTGTCATCGGCTCCTGGAAGATCATGGCGATGCGATTGCCGCGCAGGCGCCGCATCTCGCGTTTCGGCAACGCCAGCAGGTTCTGCCCCTTGAACAATATCTCGCCACTGGTAACGGCAAGCGGCCGTTTCAAAAGGCCCATGACGGCAAGCGATGTGACCGATTTTCCGGAGCCGGATTCGCCCACGAGGCCATAGGCCTCGCCGGGCATGATCTGGAACGAGACGCCCTTGAGCAGTGGATGGTAGCTGGAACGGCCGAGCGAAACGCCAAGCTGCAGGTTCTTGATGTCGAGAAGCGGCGCGGTCATGGCTTGCGCGTCCTCATATGCGGATCGAGGCTGTCACGCAGACCATCGCCGAGAAGGTTGAAGCCGAGCACCGAAAGAAAGATGGCAAGGCCAGGGAAGAGCGCCGCCCAGGGGGCGAGCTGGATGAGTTGGCGGGCATCGGTCAACATCGAACCCCAGCTCGGGAATGGCGGCTGGATGCCGAGGCCGAGGAAGGAGAGCGCCGCCTCTGACAGCACCGCCGAGCCCATGCCGAGCGTTGCCATGACGAGGATCGGCCCCATCATGTTGGGCAGGATCTGCGTGAACATGATGCGCAGGTCGCCATAGCCCAGCGTCTGGGCCGCCTGCACGTAGCCTTGCGATTTCAGCGAGAGCGTCGAAGACCGGGCGATGCGGCAGGTCCAGCTCCAGTTGGTGAGGCCAAGCGCGATCAAGAGCGACGGCAGACCGGGGCCAAGCACCGCCATGACGGCAAGCGCGAAGATCAACGAGGGGATGGCGAGCATGACGTTGGTCAGGCCGTTGACCAGATCGTCCCACCAGCCGCCCCAATAGCCGGCCGTCATGCCGAGCGTGACGCCGATGATCGAGTTGATCACCTGCGACACGATGCCAACAGTCAGCGAGATCTGCGCGCCGTAAAGAATGCGGGTATAGACGTCCCGTCCCTGCCCGTCCGTGCCGAACCAGAAGGTGGCGTCCGGCGGCAGTTCGGAGTTCATCAAGTCCGCATCGAGCACGGGGTCAAAGGGCGCGATCCAATGGGCAAGGACACCGGCGAAGATGACGAGCGCAGTCAGCGTCGCACCGAGCCAGAAGTTGAAGCCGAGGCGCACGGTCGTCACTCCTGCTTGATGCGCGGGTCGATCGCGGCATAGACCAGATCGACGGCGGTGTTGATGATCAGGAACCACAGCACGATGACGAGGATCGTGCCCTGCACCACGGGAATGTCGCGGATCGCCACACTATCGACCAGCAGCGAGCCGATGCCCGGCCAGGCGAACAGCTTTTCGATGACGACGGCCTGGCCGATCAGCGAGCCGAACTGCAGGCCGACCGTGGTGACGATCAGCACCAGCGCATTGCGCGCCACGTGCCAGCGCACCACCTTCGCCTCGCTCATGCCTTTGGAATGGGCGGTGCGAATGAAGTCGGCGTTCAAAACGTCGAGCACGCCCGCCCGGGTGGTGCGCGCCAGCAGCGCGAGCGGCGTGACGCCGAGGGTCACGGCCGGCAGGATGAGGTTTCGAAACGAGCCGTCGCCGTAACCGAAACTGGGCAGCCAGTTCAGTTGCAGGGCGAAGAGATACATCATCAGAAGGCCGAGCCAGAATTGCGGCATGGAGAGGCCCGAAACCGCCCCGATCATCGTCAGCGTATCGAGGATCGAACCGGGCCTGAGTGCTGCAAGAAAGCCGAGCGGCACGCCGACGACGATGGCGAAGACCATGGCGGCGACGGCCAGCTGAAGCGAGGCGCCCATGCGGTCGTTGATGAGGTCAATGACCGGCTGGCGGGTGCGGAAACTGGTGCCGAGATCGAACTGGGCGAGATCCGTAACATAGGTCACGAAGCGCTCCATCAGCGGCTTGTTCAGACCGAATTCCTCATTGAGGCGAGCGATCATTTGCGGATCGGCGGCACGCTTTCCGTCGGCAAAGAGGCTGGCCGCGAAGGTACCGGGGACGACGGAGAAGATAACGAAGATCAGCAGCGCCACCACGACGATCGTCGGGACGACCTGCAGAATGCGGCGCAGGGTAAAACGAAGCATGAGCGGTTCCATTTTGGCCACCCGGATGGGTGGGACAACTGATGTGTGGGGCGGCCGAAACCGCCCCGAACCTCTCAGGGCTTACTTGCGTGCGTCCGGAGCCGTGTCGTCGATCCAGATCTCGTCATAGGGCTGGACCGCCAGTTCCGTGGCGTTCGGGACAAGGCCGTGGATCCAGGGCTGGTAGGCCATGACCGCCTTGTTGTAGTTGAAGAACCAGACCGGCGCATCGTCCTGCACGATGTTGTTGGCCTGGCGCAGCAGATCGCTCTGCTTGGCAGGGTCGCGTTCCTGCTGGGCCGCCTCATAGAGTTTGTCGAAATCCGGGCTCGCATAGCTCGCGTAGTTGCAGGCGGACTGCGCCGTCTTGGAATAGAAGCAACGCAGTGCATTGAGCGGGTCGGGACCGGACAGGTTCGACCAGATGAAGGCCTGGAAGTTGTTCGACGTCACGGCATCGCCAAGCGCCGAGCTTTCGACCGGCTTCGGCTTCACGGTGACGCCGACCTTCTTCAGCATCGGCAGGATGGCTTCAACGATCGGCACGCCCCAGCTTTCGTTCGGGCTCGCCGTGACTTCGAACTCGAAGCCATCGGCATAGCCTGCTTCCGCCAGGAGTGCTTTCGCTTTCTCTGGATCGAAGGCGTAGGGCACCTTGTCCTTGTCGAAGGCCGGCGAAGACAGCGGCAGCCAGCCGGAGGCGGGGTAGGCCTTGTTCTTGACGAGCCGTTCAATGATCAGCGGCGCATTGATCGCATGGTTGATCGCCTGGCGGACCCGCTTGTCCTTGAAGGGTTCGAAGGCCGGGTTGAAGCCGATGTTGCGCGTATAGACCTCGGCAACTTCGAGCAGGTGATCCTTCAAGGCGTCTTCACCCTGATAGGCCTGATATTGGGTCGGGCCAAGGATCGAGACATCGATTTCCTTGTTTCGGAACGCGACGTCGCGCGCGGCGTCCTCGGCCATCAGCACGATGTTGATGCGGTCGAGATAGGGCTTGCCCTCTTCGTAGTACTTGTCGAACTTTTCGACAACGACCTGCGATCCCGGCACGTGCTCCTTGAAGACGAAGGCGCCGAGGCCAACGGGGGTCTTGGCGAAGCTCGATTCATCCTTGACATCAGACGGATAGATCACCGTCGTGTTCTGCATCAGCGGGAAGCCGGGGTTGATCGGTCCGGTATAGGTGATCTCCAGCGTGTGGTCGTCGATCTTCTTGAGACCGGAAATCTCCTCAGCCTTGCCGGCGATGAACGCATCCGCACCCTTGATGACGGCAATGTAGCTTGCGCCCGGGAAGGCGTTCTTCGGGTTGGCGATGCGCTTGTAGCTGTAGATGATGTCGTCGGCCGTCAGTGGCTTGCCGTTGTGGAAGACGGCATTTTCGCGCAGGCGATAGGTGTGCACCGTACCATCCTCGGACACCTCTTCCGAGCTAGCGAGTTCCAGGACCGGCTTGTTCTGGATCGAATCCCAGCTGTAGAGCGCGCGGTGGATCGCCTGGGTGATGAATTCCTCCTGGGTGTTCGGGCTTGCCTGAACGTCGAGCGTGGCGAAGCTCGAGCCATAGGGTGCGGTAAAGACGAGCGTTCCGCCGTGGCGTTCGCCGGCAGCCAGCGCTCCGGTTGCCACCCCGAGGCCGAGCATTGCGGCCAATGTCAATCTTTTCAGCATGCTGTTTTCCCTCTCGTGCCGTTTTCGGCTTTGTGTTGATTGGTCTTTCAGGTCGTCAGCGTGCGTCGTGCACGACGCGGCCTGCAAGCAGGGTCATCAGGCAGCGTGTGCCTGAGAGAATGGTATCGGCCGGTGCCTCCAAGAGGTCGTTGTCGAAGACGGCGATGTCGGCCCATTGTCCCGGCACAAGCCTGCCCTTCACGTCTTCGGCCTTCTGAGAATAGGCGCCGTATTCCGTGTAGGCCTGCAACGCTTCCTCGCGGCTCAGCTTTTCCGCCTCCACCATCACGGTACCCTTGCCGGTCTTGCGCGTGATCATGGCGTGAAGGTTCGGGAAGGGATCGGGCGAGCAGACGGGCGAATCCGAGCCGGTCGAGGGCTTGAGACCCATGCGCATCCAGGTGCCGATCTGGTAGGAGGCCTTGCCCCGTTCCTCACCAAGCACGGAAACGTAGCTGTCGCCGAAATCGTGGATGAAGGCCATCTGCGGCGCCGGCAGGATGCCTGCCGCCTTCATGCGCCGATCTTGCTCCGGGCTCGAGAAGCCGCAATGCTCGATGCGATGGCGCCGATCCGGATCGGGATTACCGGCCAGCGCCTTTTCGTAGGCCGTGATCAGCTGCTCGATCGCACCGTCGCCGATGGCGTGGCAAGCCATCTGATAGCCCCGGTCGTGGCAGGATTTGACGATCGCCTCGACGTCGGCATCCGGCAGCATCTGTACGCCGATATTGTCGGGCTCACCAAGATAGGGCTTCGACATCCATGCGGTGCGCCCGCCGGCCGAGCCGTCGAGGAAGATCTTCACGGCCCCGACGCGCAACATGTCGTCGCCCGCACCGGAAATGAGCCCGGCACGCCAAGAGTCCTCGACGATCGAGACGCCGGGATCGCCGAGCAGTGTCAGCCAGACGCGCACCGGCAGGCGGCCGGAAAGCTTGGCCATCTCATAGGCCTGGATTTCCGCAAAGCCGGCAAGTTGGCCGACCGCCGCGTCCATGCAGCTCGTAATGCCGAGCGACAGAAGATAGCGCCCTGCCCGCTCGATGCCGTCGATCAACTCCTCCGTCATCACCTCGGGAATAGCCGTCTTGATGAGGTTCTGCGCGTTTTCCGCCAGGAACCCGTTGAGGCGCCCGTCCGTGGTGCCGATTACGCCGCCGTCCGGCACCGGCATCGCCTCGGCGACATCCGCCAGGCTCAGCGCCAGCGAATTCGCGATGGCCACATGGCCGCAGGCGCGCGTCAGCAGCACGGGATGATCCGGTACGGCGCGGTCGAGTTCCTCGCGGGTCGGATGCCGGCCGACATCGAGCTTGACCTGGTCATAGCCCCGTGCCCGCACCCATGCGCCCTTCGGCGTGACGGCCGCGCGTTCGGCAAGTTTCTCCATAAGGGCGGCAAGCGTCGGCGCAGCGGCAGGGGTCGCGTCGACCCAGCCCATGGTGATGCCGGTGGAGATCAGGTGAAGGTGATTGTCGATAAGACCGGGGCTGGCAAAACGGCCTTCGAGATCGATCACCTTGGTATGGGGCCCCTTGAGGCTCGCCATCTCGGCATCGCTGCCGGTGGCCAGAACCTTGCCCTGCCAAATGGCAACGGCCTCGCTGATCCCCTCCTCCCTGCCTCGCCAGATTCGGCCGTTGTGCAGAATAAGATCAGCGTGAAGCTGGAAGGCCATTAACAATCCCCCTTTTGTTATCAGCCTGATTTCGTGAGCCTCCTCGCTGCCTCGAAATCAGAACTGTTTGCCTTGGGCGCAACGTGGAAGGTTTGTCGGGGTTTGGCTAATTCGCTTTTAGCAAAGGCTGATGCAATATCGGCATAGCGATTTCTTTCCAACGACTTATGATCCCCTCAGCTGCAACGCAGGGGAGATCTGGGCATGGAGATCAAGTGGCTGGAGGACTTCGTGACCCTCGCCGACACGTGGAGTTTTTCGCGCGCTGCCGAGTTGCGCAACGTGACCCAGCCGGCGTTCAGCCGCCGCATCAAACAGTTGGAGCGTTGGCTCGGGGCAACGCTGATCAACCGCGCCACCATGCCGGCGGAACTGACGCCGGCAGGTCGCAATTTCCTGCCCATCGCGCAGGAGGCGATCCGAACCTTCTATGCAGCGCGCGAATCGCTACGCCCGTCTCACGAAGAAGGCCTCATCCGCTTTGCCGCGCTCCATACGCTGACGGTAACGATCTTCCCTGGCTGGCTCAAACTGCTCGAAAACGCAGCTGGCGCTTTCAGCACCTCGCTGATGCCCGACCGCGGCGGCATCGAGGCCAATCTTGACGCCCTCATCGGTGACGAGGCGGATTTCTTCCTGACTTATGCGCATTCGGAGGTGCCATTCCATCTCGACCGCGCACAATTCTCGTCGCTAACGATCGCCCATGATCGGCTGATCCCGCTCGCCGCCGCACACGTCTCTATCTCCGATGGTACGCTACCGGGGCTGAATATTCTCGACCGGGCTGTGGCGCAGCCGCGGCTCGCCATTCCCTATCTGAGCTACGGGTTCAATTCGTTCTTCGGGGTCGCCCTTTCGCGTCTCATGCTGCGGCGCCCGCCCTTCCGGCGCCGCACGACGCATGAAAACACGATCAGTGCCGGACTGATGAACATGGCGATGTCGGGTGCCGGCGTCTGCTGGTTGCCCGAAAGCCTTGCCCGTGACGCGATCGATGCCGGTGGCCTCGTACCCGCCTCTGCGGATAAGGGCTGGAATCTCGACCTCGAAATTCGCCTTTACCGTCACGCCGCGACGCGCAGCCGCAGGGTCGAGGACCTCTGGCAAACGGCAAAGCTCTTGCTGGAACGCGAGCCCGCCTAGACGGGCTCGCGGGAAGATCAACACGCGCAATTCGTCGCATCGCGAAAAGATGGTCTAAATCTTGACCCTCAGCGCACGCGGATCATATGCCGGTGCCAGATGCACCGTCGCGGCATAGCGAATGCCTGCAAGATCGATCTCGAAGCGCTCCCCCTCGAGGAACGTTTTGTCCACGCCTTCAGGGTTTTCAAGCAGGCCGAGTGCGACCGAACGCCCAAGCGTGTGACCGTAGGCGGCGGAGCGGACCTCGCCGACCGGTTTTCCCGCACGCAGGATCAGTTCGCCGCCCCAAAGCATGGGAAAGGGATCGTCCAGGGTAAACTGAACGATGCGGCGCGAGGGCAGGCCCTTGGTCTTTGCGGCCACGAGCGCATCGTGGCCGACAAAGCCGCCGGGTTTTCCCAGAGCAACCGCAAAGCCAAGACCAGCCTCGTAGGGGTTGATGTCGGGCGTCAGTTCCCGGCTCCAGGCGCGGTAGCCCTTCTCCAGCCGCAAAGCCTCAAGCGCATAGTAGCCGCAATCCGTCAGGCCGAAGGCGCGACCGACCTCGTGCAGCGCCTCGTAAACACCGACAGCGAATTCTGTCGGCACGATCAGTTCCCAGCCGAGTTCGCCGACATAGGTCATGCGGTTGGCAAAGGCCGTGGCGTAACCGATATCGATCTCGCGAATGGTCGCGAAGGGAAAGCCCTCGTTCGAGATGTCCGCCGAGGTAAGCTTCGAGAGGATGTCGCGCGATTTCGGTCCCATCAGCGCCAGGACTGCATAGGACGACGTCACGTCGGTCAAAGTCACGTGGGCGTCCGCGGCAAGGTTCTTGCGGATCCAGTCCGCATCATGCACCGCTTGGGCCGAACCTGTGATCAGCATGAAGCGATCGGCCGCAAGTCGCATGACGGTCAGGTCGCTCTCGTAGCCGCCCCGCGCGTTCAATAGTCCGGTATAGACGGAACGGCCGATCTCGCCGTCGATGTCGGCAGCGCAGATGCGGTTAAGCGCTGCTGCCGCATCCCGCCCCTGCACAAGCAGCTTGGCGAAGGAGGTCTGGTCGAAAATGCCGGCGTCCTCGCGCGTTGCCTTCATCTCGCGCTTGACCGCTTCATGCCAGTTCTGCCGACCGAAGGAATACTCGGTGACGGGGCGCTCGCCTTCCGCAGCAAACCAATTGGCCCGTTCCCATCCCATTTTCGAACCGAAGCACGCGCCCTTGGCGGCAAGCCGATCGTAGAGAGGCGAACGGCGGAAGGGGCGTGCCGTATCCAGCTCCCGGTTCGGCCAAGGCATCGCATAGTGCAGACCGAGCGTTTCCTTGACGCGATCGTGAAGCCAGCGCGGATTGTTGTTGAAGCCCGCGAAGCGACGGATATCGACCGGCCAAAGATCCATGGTCGGCGCGCGGTTTACGATCCACTCGGCAAGGGCTCGACCTGCCCCGCCGGCGCTGGCAATCCCCATGGAGTTGAAGCCTGCGCCGACAAAGAAGTTCTTCAGTTCGGGCGCCTCGCCGAGAATGAAATTGTTGTCCGGGGTAAAACTCTCCGGGCCGTTGTAAAACTTCTTCACCTCGGATGTTTCAAGCTGCGGCACGCGCTGCAGCGCATTGTGCATCAGGATTTCGAACTGATCCCAATCGTCAGGTAAGAGGGCGAACTCGAAATCGTCGGGAATGCCTGCCATGCCCCAGGGCTTGGCTTCCGGCTCGAAGCCACCCATGACGAGCCCGCCGACTTCCTCCTTGAAATAGATGTAGCCGTCCGGATCGCGCATGACCGGCAGGTCAGGATGTACGCCCTCGATGCGGCCGGTGACGATATACATGTGCTCGGCCGAGTGCAGCGGCACGGTGACGCCGCACATCTGGCCGACCTTGCGTGCCCATTGACCGGCACAGTTGACGACGATCTCCGCGGCAATGGCCCCCCGATCGGTTTCGACGCCGGTGACGACGCCGTTTTTGGTCGAAATGCCTGTGACCCGGACGCGCTCGATCACGCGGGCGCCGCGATTGCGGGCGCCTTTGGCGAGCGACTGCGTGAGGTCTGTTGGATTGGCCTTGCCGTCGCCCGGCAGCCAGACGGCGCCGACGAGATCGTCGATCGCCATGACCGGCCAGAGCTCCTGCGCTTGCTTCGGCGAGATCACCTCGATCGCGACGCCTTGGGCGCGAGCAGAGGCCGCCGTGCGCTTCAACACGGTCATGCGGTCTTGCGTGCGGGCAACCGAGAGCGAACCGCAATTCTTCCAGCCCGTGGCAAGGCCGGTCTCGGACTCAAGCTCGCTATAGAGCTTGGTCGAATATTTGATGAGGCCCGTCATGTTGGCGTGGCTGCGCAACTGACCGACGAGACCAGCCGCATGCCAGGTGGTGCCGCCGCTTAACTGCCCCTGCTCCAGCAAAACGACGTCGTTCCAGCCGAGCTTGGTTAAGTGATAGGCGACCGAGCAGCCTATAATACCGCCGCCGACGATGACGACCTGTGCCTGTGTTGGAAATTCCTGCGCCATGAAACGACCTCCCGAACCCATGGAAGGCCGCACGGTAACAAAACGCGGACAAAGGACAAGACAAAAAGGTACAAAAGATTACATTTGTTGTTCTGCAACGACCAGGGCTGGACCTTTGCGCTCGAGCGCCTCGCGGATCGCCTCCGGCGGATGTCGGTCAACAATCACTCCGGCGGCGGCTTCGAAGCGGGGAATGCGAAGCGGCGTCAGCCGTCCGAACTTGGAACTGTCGAGTACGAAATAGGCTTTGGCCGCCGTTGCCACCATGCGCGAGCGCTGCTCGGCGCCGCTGCGGGTAAAGTCGGTCACCTCTCCATCGGGCGACAGGCCCCCGCCGCCTAAGAACGCGACGTCGACGCGGAAATGGCTGATCGCCTCGAGCGCATCGATACCGATGGCCGCTTCTTCATCCGGATCGATTTCGCCGCCGAGCATATGAACGCGCACCTGGGGCTGTCGGCACATCAGCAAGGCGATCGATAGCGAAGTCGTGCAAATCGTTAAGTTTTTTCGCCCAGTCAGGGCATGGGCCACAGCAAGCGTCGTCGTGCCGGAATCAAGGAAGAGCACCATGCCGTCGCGCACGAGACCTGCTGCTGCACGACCGATCAGCGCTTTTGGCCCGGCATTCTCCTCCCGCCGCTCGACGAAGGCCGCTTCCGTCGGCTCGAACAGGGTGGCGCCGCCATGGACAAGATCGAGCTGGCCGCGATCGGCAAGAAGCTTCAGATCGCGCCTGATGGTCTGACGCGAAACATCGAAGAAATCCGCAAGCTCGGTGATACCAACGGTACCGTCGGCTGCAAGCCGCCTGAGGATCTCGCCGTGACGGCGTGGAGCAAGAGCGCGGGCGTTTTGTTGTTCTGACATGTGCCTATCTGTGTCCATTTTTGTCCATTTGACAAGCTGCAACGGCTGTCCACGCCGCAGCGCACGCGTAGTGGCCCCTCATCCGCACGGATTTCGAGCGGATTTCTTCGGATCCTCGTTTTAACGGGATTGGCAACGGTCCAATATGTTGCATAATGTAACTATTCTTTCCGCGCACCACTTCGACGCCCTCAGGAAGAGACAATGCAACAGCCATGTACGCAGGCTCGCCACTTCACCTTCTACCTGCTCGATGGATTTACCCTCCATGGCTTCTCCGCGGCGATCGAAGCGCTACGCCTCGCCAATGACGTGGCCGGCCGCCCGGTATACGGGTGGCACCTTGTAGCGGCGGATGGAGCACCCGCCGTTTCATCCTGCGGCACGGGCATTCCGGTAGCGGCGCCGCTCTCGGCCGAACGCAACCGGTTTGGCCGCGATGCAGATCCGGGCTTCATCGTCATCTGTGGCGGCCGCAAGAAGCCATCGGCCGACAGGGCCCTGGAGGCCTGGCTGCGATCAGGCGCTCGCAGCAACGCGCGCCTCGCCGGGCTTGGCGGCGGCGTCTACTGCCTAGCGCGCGCGGGGCTGCTCGATGAGCGTCGCTGCGCCGTTCACTGGGAACACTTTCCAGACTTCTCCGAGCGGTTCTTCATCGCGGACCCGCGCCAGACCGCCTTTGAGATCGACGGCGGGATCTATACCTGCGCCGGCGGCAACGCGCCCTTCGACATGTTCCTGCACATCATCGAAGAGGACCTTGGTCGGGACGTGGCCACCCGTATCTGCGAGGCGGCACTCTGCGAGCGGCTGCGTGAGACCGGCGAGCGCCAGCGATTACCGTTGCAGGCACGTCTCGGCATCGACAACCCTCTATTGATTCGTGTCATCGAAAAGATGGAGGCAAATCTTGCCGAGCCATTGAAGCTCGCCGACATGTGGCCCTCGACCGGACTTTCCCGGCGCCAGATCGAGCGCCTGTTTCGAAGAGAAATGGGGCGCACGCCGGCGCGCTACTATCTCGACCTCAGGCTCGAGCGCGCTCACCTGCTGCTCATAACCTCGTCGCTTCAGGTCATCGAAATCGCGGTCGCCTGCGGCTTTTCCACCGCCTCGCACTTTTCCCGCACCTACCGCGAACGCTACGGCCTTACGCCGCAGCGTTCGCGTCTCAACGAGATGGAGCGCCTGCGCGCAGGAAACGACCGCAAAGTGGTGATGGCGGAGCTCCGGGTGGCGTAGAGTGACGCGGACAAAAGCGCCGCCGTCCTTCAGAACGAAGGACGGCGGCGCTTTGCGAAGGGCTGGTTGCGGGTTAGCGCCAAGCCTGGGTGCGCGCGAGCAGACCGCGCGCGATCAGCGCGTGGACAAGTTTGGCCGCAACATTAGTGTAAAAGATCATCATGCCCATGGCCGCGGCCGGCGCTATATCGCCGGCGTCGTCCATGTTTAGCACGGCGACTGACGCGAGCTTGGTGTCGGTCGAGTAGAGAAACACCACCGCCGAGACGGTCGTCATCGCATTGACGAAGAGATAGATAGCGATGTTGAGGATCGCCGGCAGGCAGACCGGCACCGTGACCCGAAAGAACAGCCGGTGGAAGGGCTGTTTCAGCGACGCGGCGACGGATTCGAACTCCGGGTCCATCTGCTTCAGCGCCGTCAGCGCGGTCAGGTGCGCGACGGTATAAAAGTGCGTCACGGTCGAGACGACGAGGATCGTCATCGTGCCGTAGATCGGGTGCAGCGGATTGGCCGGGTTGTTGAAGAAGAAGATATAGGCAAGGCCGAGCACCATGCCGGGCACCGCCATCGGCATCATCGCCAGGAAGTGAAAGAGGCCACGGCCGAAGCGGAAGCCATCGGCCTTCTCCACCATGTAGGCGCCGGCAAAGACGACGATCGAACCGAAGAGTGCCGTCAAAAGCGCGAGCCGGATCGAGTTGCCATAGGCGGCCCAGCCGCCACCGTCCATCAGGTCGAAGGCAAAATTCTTGGCTGTCAGCGTCAGGTCATAGGGCCAGAACTTCACCACCGCTGCGATCTGGCACATGGCGATCATGCCGAGGATGAAGAGGCTGACGAAGCAGGCAAAGGTGAAGCACAGACCGTCCATGCGGGCATTGGGCTTCGGCTGATAGGGCACGGCGCGCGCCGACAGAAGCGCTACCTGCCGCTTCTGCATGTGCCGGTCGACGTAAAAGGCAAGCACCGCCGGCACCAGCAGGATGACGGAAACGACCGCGCCCATCTCGAAGTTCTGCTGGCCGATCACCTGCTTGTAAATGTCGACGGCGAGCATGCCGTATTGTCCGCCGATCACCTTGGGCAGGCCAAAATCGGTGATGACAAGCGTGAAGACGACGAAGGCCGCAGAGACGATGCCGAAGCGCGCGCCGGGCACCGTGACGGTCGTGAAGGTCCGCCATTTGCTGGCTTTGAGCGATGCGGCCGCCTCATAGTGGCGAGCATCGGCAATCGAGAGCGCCGTCAGGATGATCAGGAAGGCATGCGGCAGGGTGAAGAAAACAGAGCCTATGACGATGCCGATCGGCCCGTAGATCGAATAGCCAAAAAGCCAATCCCTGAAGATGCCCTGATTGCCGAAGAGATAGACGAGTGCAATGCCCGGCAAGAGTGACGGCACCAGGATCGGGATCGTCAGGATGCCGCGGAAAAGCCCTTTGAGCGGCATGCAGCTGCGCGTCAGGCCGTAGGCAAGCGCAAAGGCGACCGAGATCGTGAACACCGTGCTGATCACCGCCATCAGCACGGAATTGTAGATCGACTGCGCAAGCGCCGGCGTCGAGAAATAGGTCGTGAAGTTCGTAAAACCCAGAGCGCGCGCGGGTCGCAGCACGACGCGCCGGAAGGTACCGGAATCATAGTCCCGCCACTCAGTCCCCTTTTCGAGGGTGGAGCCGACCAGGAAGGCGGCATCGTCGTTCGTGCCGCGAATACGGTAGTGAACGGGGCTGCGGAACTTGAAATCCGGGAAGAATTTTGTGGCCGTGAGCCGTCCGTCGGAACTGCTGGAAAGCTCGGCTTCCGTCACCGCCCCGAGTTCCCGGTTCAGGTCTTCGGCGGTGACGACCGGCCCCCAGTTCGCCCCCGTCTCGTCGCTCACCTGGAACTCGAAAGCCGAAAGCTCGAACCGGTAGGTCGACAGCGACTTCGACAGCATGACGAAGAGCGGCGCGCCAAGCGCGACGACCAGATATAGCCCGATGACCGCCATGAAGCCGAGCTTGATGCGGTCGTCTTTGGAGGATTCCTGGCGCAGCCGCTTGCCGATCAGGGGAAGGTGGGGTGCTTCCAGAACCATGTTCATCGTCCAGCCCCCCTCGGATAGAGCAGCAGGCGTTCGCGCGGGATCTCCACCTGGATGGCGCCGCCGGTTTCGATCCGGAGGCGTCTCACCGCGTTGACGGAGAAGTCGGCAACCAGCGTGCGCTCGCCGAGACGCGGGGCCGTCAGGCGCGTGCGCCAGAACATGCCGAGGAACTCCATCTCGCGCACCTCGGCATCGATCAGGTTCTGCGGTGTGGCCGGCCGGTCGCTGGCGTTGACGGCATGGGCATCGGCTCCGTGGGGAATGATGTCAACCGGGCGGACGACCGCCGTTGCCGCATGGCCGGCGGAAAAATCCTCCGTCGAACAGCAAAAGGCGGAGTGGCCGATCTCGACTTCGCCATCTCCAAGAACCCGGGCTTCGAACTGATTGGTCTCGCCGATGAAGTCGGCGACGAACAGCGTTTCGGGATGACGGTAGATTTCGGTCGGCGAGCCGACCTGCTCGATGACGCCGTGGTTCATGACGACGATCCGGTCGGCCATGGCGAGGGCCTCCTCCTGGTCGTGCGTCACCATGATGGTCGTCACACCGAGCTTTCTCTGCAGCGCCTTGATCTCATGGCGAAGGTGCACGCGAACCTTGGCGTCGAGTGCCGACAGCGGCTCGTCGAGCAACAATAGCCCCGGCGAGATGGCGATGGCGCGGGCAAGCGCGATGCGCTGTTGCTGGCCACCGGAAAGCTGGGCCGGATACTTCTTGCCGTGCGCCGAAAGGCCGACCGTTTCCAAGAGTTCGGCGACCCGGGATGCGACCCCCGCCTTCGATCGGCCGGTGTTTTCCAGGCCAAAGGCGATGTTCTGCTCGATCGTCAGATTGGGAAAGAGCGCATAAGACTGGAAGACGATGCCATAGTCGCGGCGGGAAGCCGGCAGCGTCGAGATATTGCGGCCGTCTTGCAGGATGGTGCCTTGCGTCTGCAGGTCGAGACCGGCGATGGCTCGCAGCAACGTCGTCTTGCCGCAGCCGGACGGGCCGAGAAAACAGACGAACTCGCCCCTGGCAATCGACAGCGAAATGTCGCGAAGCGCGACGAAATCGCCATAGGTCTTCCAGAGATCCGAGATCTGCAAGTAGGGGGCCGGCTCCGCGGCCGCGTCATCGGCGAAGTGCTGACGGCTGGTGGGCGTCGGTTCGATCGACAGGGCATGCCTCATCTGCAAGCTCCGCTGGCTTGAGGGATTTTCTTTCCGAGAAATGCGATCGGGCGCAGCGCAAAGGCGCTGCGCCCGGCCGATCAGGCTCAGCTCTTCGGTTCAGACTTGGCGTCGTAACGCTTCTGCCATTCCTTGAGGATGTCAGAGCGGTTGTTTGCGGCCCACTCGAAGTCGTTGACGATCATCCGGGAAGCGATGTCGTCGGGCAGGTGCTCGACCTGCTTGGCGACGCCCGGATAGGCAACGACGGCATAGCCGGCATTGTACATTTCGTTCGCTTCCTTGGTGACCGACCAGTCGACGAGCGTCTTTGCGGCTTCGAGGTTTGCCGTGCCAGCGATGATTGCGGTTGCCTCGGCCTCCCAGCCCGAACCCTCGGCGGGGAAGATGATGTCGATCGGTGCACCGGCACTCTTGGCCTTGGCGCCCGGAAACTCGAAGGACACGCCGATGACGGCTTCACCGGCGCCTGCCATCTTGCACGGCTTGGAGCCGGAATGGGTGTAGGCGGAGATGTTCTCGTGGAGCTTGTCCATGTAGTCCCAGGCCTTCTCCTCGCCCCACATCTGCATCCAGCCGGAGACGTCGAGGAAACCGGTGCCCGAGGATGCCGGGTTCGGCATCACCACGTGGCCCTTGTATTCGGGGTTCGTCAGGTCTTTCCAACTCGTCGGCGGCTTGAGGCCGAGCTTTTCGCCCTCGACCGTGTTGTAGCAAAGAGCCGCGACATAGGCGTCCATGCCGACCCAGCTCGGCGGCGTGTCCTTGTCGACGAATTTCGGGTCGAGCGTCTCGACGCCCTTGGGCTGGTAAGGTTCCAGCATGCCTTCGGTCTTCAAGAGAAGCAGCGAGGTTGCAGCGAGCCCCCAGACGACATCGGCCTGCGGATTGTCCTTTTCTGCAAGCAGCTTGGCGGTCATGACGCCTGTGGAATCGCGCACCCAGTTGATCTTGATGTCCGGGTGGGCCTTTTCGAAGGTCGCCTTGTAGCGGTCGAGGTCGACGGCTTCGACGGCGGTGTAGACGGTGAGCTGCGTTTCAGCGGCAGCGATGGCAGGAAGCACAGCGGAAACGGCGCCGGCAAGCACAAAGAGCATGCGTCTGTTCATGATTGAAGTTCTCCTCTGAGGTCCTGGTAAAACCGGGGAAGCGCGGCGGACAATCTTGTCGTTGCCCTGTTGTGATCGGCTTCGGGAAACATTCTGCGCAGCGGTTTCCTGTAAGTAAAATTTATTATTCTTATCGATTAGAAGAAAAAAACTATGGATGTTCTGCCGCAGAACTGGGCATGGAAACCGCGCTTGACCAAGGCGGCGGCAGGTTTCGATACGATTTCGCACAATCTGCCGGATGAAGGAGCAGATCTACGATTGCGCGTCGCGCAGAGCCCCGCGACGCTGCGGGAGCAAATAAAAAGGGAGCCGCCATGGCGGCTCCCAGAGGGGTGAATCAGCGGGGGAAACGCTTGAAATCACCATGGCAAGGAGAATGTCTTGACGTTGGTAAAGCTCTTCATCGCCTCGATGACGCCTTCCTTGTAGCCGTTGCCGGAATCCTTGATGCCGCCGAAGGGGCTCATCTCGATCCGGTAACCCGGCACTTCCCAGATGTTGACCGTGCCGACCTTCAGCCCGGCGATGTATTTCTGCATTCGCCGGAAGTCATTGGTGCAGACGCCGGAAGAAAGGCCGAAGGCGGTTGAGTTCGAGAGCGCGATCAGCGCGTCGTCATCATCGGGCGCGCGCACGATCGGTATGATCGGCGCGAAGGTTTCTTCCATCACCAGTTCGCTCGAATGCTTAACGCGGTCGACAACGATTGGCGGCAAGAGGGCGCCTTTACGGCCGGGATCGTAGAGGATCTCCGCCCCTTCTTCCGCTGCCCGGTGCACCCGCCGCTCGAAGACTTCCGCCGCCTTGGCATGGACGACCGTGCCAAGGTCCGTCGCCCGGTCCATCGGATCGCCGAACCTCAGCTTTTTCGCTCGCTCGAGCACCAGCGGCACGAAGCGGTCGGCAACGCTCTCCTGGCAGAGGATGCGTTTCACAGCGGTGCAACGCTGGCCGGAGTTCTTCGTCGCGCCGGCAACGGCCAGATCCGCGGCTCTTGCGAGATCGTCGTCCGACAGATCGTTGAGGATGATCAGCGGGTCGTTGCCGCCGAGCTCCAGGATCTGCCGCTTGTAGTGGGCGTGGGCCGCGATCAGCTTGCCGACTGGAACGCTGCCGGTAAAGGTGATGAGGTCGAAGTTCGGATTGGTGATCATCTCCATGCCAATATCGGCGGGCCAGCCGGTCACGACCGAGAGCATTTCCGGCGGCAGGCCGGCCTCATAGAGAATGTCGGCGAAGATAAGCGCCGTCATCGGCGTCAGTTCTGTCGGCTTGAGCACAACGCAATTGTTCGTCGCAACCGCCGGCGCGACCTTGTGTGCCACCATGTTGAGCGGATGGTTGAACGGCGTGATCGCCGAAATGGCGTTGAGCGGTTCGCGCGTGGTGAAGATCTTGCGCGCCTTGCCGTGTGGTGTGAGGTCGCAGGAGAAGATCTCGCCGTCGTCATGAATGCACATCTGGCCCGAGAGCGTCAGCACGTCGAAGGCGCGGCCGACCTCGTAGAGCGAGTCCTGCTTGGAGATCCCGAGCTCCAGCGTGATCAGATCAGAGATCTCCTCCTTGCGGGCAACGAGCAGGTCCGCAGCCTTGAGCAGGATGCGCTGACGCTCGTAACGCGTCAGCTTCGGCTGGTAGGCGGCCGCGATCTCGAAGGCCTTGCGCGCATGCTCGGCGCTGCCCGCAGGCACCGTGCCGATCACCGCATCGTTGAAAGGGTAGCGCACCTCGATGCGCCCTTCGGTATCGACTGTCTTGCCGGCGATCCGCATGGGCTCGTGGCGAATTGCAAATGCTGTTTCCACCTTGGTCATCGCTCCCTCCCTAGTGCGTTGTCTGGGCGGCTGCGACGAGCGCGTAGTAGAACGCATCGAAATTGCGCAACGACGCGGATGTCAGCAATTCGGGCAGTTTGCGGTTGGCGATGAAAGGCACCGCCTGTTCGGTCAGGCCGCCATGCGAGCGCAGCGGTTCGTTCAGCGCCGCCAGATCATGGCGATGTTCGCTGGTGCCGAGCGTCTTGTTTTCCGAGGAGATCAGCACGAGATCGCCGATCCGATCGTCGGGCAGCTCGAAGCGTACGCAGGCTTCCGGGCGGGAGAGCACGACGTCGATGCCTTCGATCGCCTGCAGCCGCTCGATGATCTCCTCCTTGTCCGCGCTTTCGGGCAGATAGGCCGTGGCAAACGAGCCGAGCGCGCCGTGATGCACGACATAGGGGTCGGTGATCGGCAGGATGACGCGCGCGGCGTCCTTGCCGAGCCATTGGTCGAGCAGGTCCTGCACGTAGATGACATCCGGCGAACCGTCCGCCTTGTGCTTCGGCTTCATGCCGTGGTCGGCCGTGACGATGATGGCCGCGCCGAGCGCGTCGAGTTCGGTCAGATACTTGTCGAACATCTCATAGAAGGCGTTCGCCTGGGGTACGCCCGGCGCATATTTGTGCTGCACATAGTCGGTGGTCGTCAGGTACATGACATCCGGCCGAAATTCCTTGAGCAGCTTGACGCCGGCGGCAAAGACGAATTCGGAGAGATCGGCCGAATAGACTTCCGGTACGGCGCGACCGAGCCAGGCCGAGGCATTGTCGAGGCCGTTTTCCGCCTCGGTCGTCTTGTCCGCCTTTTCAGACGAGAAGCAGATGGCCCTGCCCTCGTCATACTTCAGCCCGTGGCCGAGCAGCGCCCTGAGCTTGTCCTTCGCCGTCACCACGGCGACCTTCGCACCAGCATCGTAGAAAGCCTTGAAGATGGTCGGGGCGCGCAGGAAGCGTGGATCGTTCATCATCACTTCGTTACCCGTCTGCGGTTCGTAGAGATAGTTGCCGCAGATGCCGTGGATCGCCGGCGGCCGGCCGGTAGCGATGGAAAGGTTGTTCGGATTGGTGAAGCTCGGGATAACGCTGAGCGCGGTGCGCTCCGTCCCGGTCTTGCGGATGCGCTCGAGCGTCGGCATCAGCCCGGCCTTGATGGCTTCGTCGAGATAGGCCGGCTCGCAGCCGTCGAGGCAGATGGCGATGGCCGGGACATTCGGCCAGGGATAGGTGCGACGGTTGGCGGTAACGGTGATCTTGGACATCTTGTTCATCGTAATTTCCTCAGTTCAGGCAGCGAGACGGCGACGTTCTTCAAGGGCGACGGCCGGGGGAGCGGCGCTGTCGACGCCCATTTCGGAGAGTGAGTTGCGCGCGGCCTCGACCACGCGGCGCATGACATGCTCGTCCATGCGGCCGATGCAGCCGACGCGGAAACTGTCGACCACCGTCAGCTTACCCGGGTAGATAATGAAGCCTTTGTCCTTCATCAGGTCGTAGAAGCGGTCGAAGGCGAAGGCCGGGTGGGCCGGGCTGAAGAAGGTGACGATAATCGGCGACAGCCACTGGTCGGCAAGCAACGTCTCGAAACCGGCCTCGCGCATGCCGGCGACCATGACGTCGCGGTTGCGGGCATAACGGGCTCCGCGACCGGCGACACCGCCCTCTTCCCGATGCAGACGCAAGGCCTCCAGGAAAGCCGCGACAACGTGGGTCGGCGGCGTGAAGCGCCACTGGCCGGTCTTGTTCATGTAGTCCCACTGGGCATGCACATCGAGGCTGAGTGAATGGCTGCGCCCCTTGGCTGCCTCCAGCTCGCTCTTGCGGGCGATAACGAAGCCGAAGCCCGGCACACCCTCGATGCACTTGTTGGCGGAAGAAACGATCGCCTCGTAGCGGAAATCGCCGATACCGGCCGGCACTGCGCCGAAGGCGCTCATGGAGTCGACGAGCAACTTACGATCGCGGGAATAGACTGTGTCGGAAATCTCCTTCAACGGGTTGAGGATGCCGGAGCTCGTTTCGCAATGGACGATCACGACATGGGTGATCCCAGGGTCGGCATCGAGCGCTGCTGCAACCTCCGGACCGCGTGGCGGCATGTAGTCGCCCTTGTCGATCGTCACATGGTCACGACCGAGATAGGAAAGCGTCTGGGCGATGCGCTTGCCATAGGCGCCGTTCATCAGCACCAGCACCTTCCCGTCCTTCGGGACGAAGCTGCCGAGCATCGCCTCGACCGAAAACGAACCGCTGCCTTGCATCGGCACGCAATCGAACTCGCCCTTGGCATCGCCGGCAATCTCGAGCAGTTCCTGGCGAAGCTTGGCGGTCATTGCCCGGAAATCGCCATCCCAGGAACCCCAGTCCCGCAGCATGGCTTCCTTCACCCGATAGGCCGTGGTTAGCGGGCCGGGCGTCAAGAGATAAGGCTCGCCCAGCCTCGGTGTTTCCAGGGGCGCGATGGTTCTTTCAGAAGCGGTGTTTGGCATTGTCCGTCCTCGCGGTTGGCGTGTTCGAGAACGACAATGGGGCGGAAACATCTATCTGTAAAATCGTTCTTTTGTATCAACCTATCGCTTGAATTTATATGTCTACGCAGCAGGTACGAGCCGGCTTTCCAGGAGGTCCCCGCTCTCGCGCAGGCGCGGATAGGCCATCGTCGTCACCAGCGAATTGACCTCCTTCAGCGCCCGAACGATCTCGAGATGCATGTCGCTCGACAGGATGCTGGTCGCGATGCCCTGCCGAAGCCGCTCCAGATGGCACTTGCTGCTTTCTTCGACCAGGCGACGCACATGTTCCTTCTGCCGAACCATTTCGCGCGCGATCACCGGGTCCGGGGAGACGAGAAGATTGGCCGCCAGCCTGACGTTGGAAGACACGGCCGCATGCAGCAAGGTGAGTTCACGCCATCCCTCCTGCGAGAAGGTCCCTGCGCCCGCAAGCCGCTCCTCGGCCATTTGCAGGAGGCTCTTTGCGACGACGTCTCCGGCATATTCGAGATGGATCGCTGCCTCGGTGAGTTCGATGCCGCGCCGCGATTGCTCTTCGGTCAGGATGCCGCGGTTGACGGCGGCGATGTAGAGCTTGATTGCGCTATGGGCCACGTGGATGTCGCCATCGATGCTTCTGAGCGCCTTGACCGCCTGCGGTGTCGGCGCGTGAATGACGGTCATGACGGGCTCCAGCATCCGGGCGATAAGATTGCCCATGTGCAACACCTCGCGTGCCGCGGCCGCGAGCGCCTGCGCCGGTTTGTCGATCAGCGCCGGGTCGAGCGCGCTGACATGAGCCGCACGATCATTGGCACCGGCGGCCTCCGGCATGAGCAACCGAACGAGGCGCGCCATCGGGCCGCAGAAAATCACCCCGACGAGAACCAGGGCAGCGTTGAAGAGCACATGCAGATTGACCAGCTTGCCGGCCACAGTCTCCCCAGGAAGCCAGTCGAACGGGGAATGCAGCGAAAAGAGTCCGAAGATCGCTGCGGCGAACAGGGCGCGGAAGAGGAGATTACCAAGCGGCAGGCGTCGGCCTTCGACCGGCAGACCGCGGGTCAGCCACAGCGCGATGAGCCCGCCGCCGATGTTGACGCCGAGCACCAGGGGAATGCCGACGTCCAGGGGCACGATGCCCTTCACGGCAAAGGTCAGGATCAGCAGGATCGCTGCCACGCTGGAGTGCAGCGCCCAAGTGAAGAAGGCGGCAAGGATCATCACGCTCAAGGCATCCTTGCCGACGAAAGCGACGACGGAAGGCAGCATCGGGCTCTGAGAGAGCGGCTGCGTCGCATGGCCGATCATCTGCAGCGAGAGGAGCAGCAGACCGATGCCGAGCACTGCACGCCCGGTCTCGACGGACTTGCGGGTCGATGCCTTCAGATGCGCGAGACCGCCAACGGCGATCAGAAGCGGCGCCAGCCAATGCAAGTCGAAGGATAGGATCTTGACGACAAGCGCCGAGCCGAGATCGGCGCCAAGCAGCACCGCCAGGCCGGTATCAAGCGCCAGCGCGCCGCTGACGGCAAAACCGGCGGCAAGCATGGCGACCGCCGTCGAGCTTTGCAGCGCAATGGCAACCGCGCAGCCGCAGATGGCCGCACGCGGTCGTCCACCGGCGCCACCGACGGTACGCGCGACGATGTCGCCTGCCGCCGCCTCAACACCTTTCTTCACGAGGCTGACGGCGTAGAGCAAGAGGACGGTGGCGGCGGCAAGCTCGAGGACGACGGCCGGGAGGTTCATGAGGCGCGCTCCGGATACAGGTGGAATCCGAAAACTATCCGCGCCCGCTTTACATAAATCAAATCGTTCGTTTTAATCAAACTATCGTTCAAATCTATTCAAGAAGGCGTCGTACGCATGCGCTATGTCCAGCTCCGCGCCTTTCATAACGTGGCCATCCACGGCGGTTTCTCGCGTGCCGCCGAAGCGCTCTTCCTCACTCAGCCGGCAGTCTCGGATCAGGTGCGCAAGCTCGAGGAGGAATATGATGTCCTCCTCTTCAACCGGAACAAGAAGCAGGTGACGCTGACCCAGGCGGGCCAACAGCTCCTGGAAGTCACCCGCCGCATGTTCGACGTCGAGCAGCAGGCCCTGGATCTTTTGTCGGAATCACGGGCGCTGAGAGCGGGAAAACTACGGATCGTTGCCGATGCCGCCCATCACCTGCTGCATATCCTTGCCGCTTTCCGGCGCACCTATCCGACCGTCCAGGTGTCGATCGATTCCGGCAACACCGAAACCGTCATCACCAGCCTGCACGCCTATGAGGCAGACATCGGCGTTCTCGGCGAGATCCCGCAATCGAGCGACTTCGACATCCTGAAACTCAACTCCACGCCGATCATAGCCTTTGCGAGCCGTGACTATCCGCTGCAAGGCAAGAAAAAGGTGACTTTCGCTGAACTCGTGAAGCACCCCTTGGTCATGCGCGAGCAAGGCTCCAAGACCCGCCAAAAGCTCGAAACGATGTCGCAGCAATGTGGCGTGCAACTGACGCCGCTCATCGAAGCCGAAGGTCGTGAGGCGGTGCGCGAGATCGTCGCCGCCGGCGGCGGGGTCGGCTTCGTTTCGTCGGCGGAGTTCGGGCAAGACAGCCGCCTCATTCCCATCGAGATCGAAGCGCCCGAGATGCTGATGGACGAAGCACTCATCTGTTTGCGCGAGCGCAGCAACGGGAAACTGGTCAGCGCCTTTTTCGACATTGCCCGCAGGCTAACCTCTGCGCCGGCCTGATCGCTACCCGGACGGCAGCAACGCAATTCATCGCGCCAACCAGCCGCCATCAACCGGGACGACCGCGCCATGCATGTAGCGGGATGCCGGCGCCAAGAGAAAAACGGCAGCCTCGCCGATATCATCGGGCGTGCCCCAGCGACCGGCCGGGATGCGGTCCAGGATTGCCGCTGAGCGGTTCGCATCCGCGCGCAGCGCCTCGGTGTTGTTGGAGACGATGTAGCCAGGCCCGATCGCATTGACGTTGATGCCCTTGCTTGCCCATTCGTTGGCAAGGATGCGGGTAATGCCCAGCACTCCATGTTTTGAGGCGGTATAGGATGCGACACGAATGCCGCCCTGGAAGGACAACAACGAGGCAATATTGACGATCCGCCCGGCTCGCTTTTCGTCCAGGAGTTTTCGGCCATAGGCCTGGCAAAGAAGAAAGGCCGCCTTGAGATTGAGGTCGATCACGTCATCCCAGTCGGCCTCCGAGAGCTCGGTGGAGGCCGACCGACGAATGATGCCGGCATTGTTGACCAGTCCATCCAATGGGCCGCACTGTCCCCAGACGCGGTCAAGCAACGTTTTGACCGCCTCTCCATCGCCAAGATCGCAGGCAAACGGCTGGATCCGGCCGCCCGCCGCTTCGACCTTTTCGACTGTTTCGGCCATGGACGAGCGTCCGACCGCGACCACTTCGCCGCCAGCCCGGGCCACCGATACCGCGATGCCTTGGCCGATCCCGGTGTTGGCACCCGTAACCAGCACGCGCTTGCCGTCGAGGCTGAAGGCCGAGAGATCGCTCATCGCAACGTCTCCATCGGGACCGGGTCGGCGTCGGTGTAGTCGACATTGTCCCCCGCCATCGCCCAGATGAAGGCATAGCTGGAGGTGCCGCAACCGGAATGTATAGACCACACCGGCGACAGCACCGCCTCTTCGTTCGCCATCACGATATGGCGGGTTTCGGAAGGCTCTCCGAAAAAATGGAAAACCCGCGCCGGCTCCGGAAGGTCGAAATAAAGATAGACCTCCATGCGTCGATCATGGATGTGCGCCGGCATCGTGTTCCACACCGACCCTTCTTTCAGTTCCGTCATTCCGACGACCAGCTGGCAGGTCTCGATCCCATTGGTGAACTGAAAGATCGATCGTTCGTTCGATGTTTCCAGGCTGCCGAGATCGAGACGTTTCGCGCCCGCGATCGTCAAAAGCGCTGTCGGGTAAGTACGGTGCGCGGGGGCTGACAACAGATAGAACTTTGCCGGCTTCGACCGGTCGTCCGACGAGAACACCACGTCCGACCCCATGCCGACATAGATCATGTCACGGGGACCGAGCACATGGCTCTTTCCGGAAACGACGGCCCGCCCCGGCCCGCCGATGTTGACGGCAATCAGCTCGCGGCGCTCGAGAAACGTCTTCGTTCCCATCGGCTTGATGGCTTCGAGCGTTAGCTCCGCCTCGACCGGCATCGCCCCACCGATCACCATGCGGTCGTAATGGGTATAGGTGAGGTTGACGCGATCGCTCGCAAACAGACCGCCAATGTGGAAATTGTGACGCAGCTCGTCGGTTCCCATCGCTGCGGCAGCAAGCGGATCGATGGCGTGGCGGGATGTAAAATCGGGGATCGTCATATCAAGTCTTTCGGTCGTTGTGGCAGGATCGAGGATGTCAGAGCGGTACGCCGCGCATCAGCGTTACGGTTGTCCCCGTCTCGGACAGGCGCCGTCGCAGCGCTCCGACGTCGGGTGCTGCAGGCAAGCGGGATAGTTTCCTTGTCCCCTCTGTCGCATCGGCCTGCGCAAGCACGGCGACGGCGAGCGTGCTGACGCCGACTGGAACAGTACCGCGCAATTGCGGAACCAAGGTTTTTGCGGAAACCAGGTTGGTGTTTGGGGCAGCGATATGGCAGCGGCCCTCACGAGGGTTCGTCGAACCGATGTCGAGGATGGCTGACAGGTCCGTCGCCGTGGCAACGACAGCGCGGCCGGCACCCTGTTTGCAAACTTCGCCGGCGTCTCGCCCGACTGCAAAGCCGCCTTCGATCGTGGCGAGCGTCCGCGGCGTGTCGATGCGGTGAAGCCGAACCTGGTAATCGCCGTCCCAGTAAAGCCAGGTCTCGACCAAGACATCGGCGAAGGGCCGCCAACGCGCATAGAGAAGGTTGTCGGCGACGAGCGCCTCTTCGTTGGTTTCGCGCACGCGGAAATGCACGCCGTCATCGCTGAAGCCGATCATGGATTCGATCACGGAATTGTCGAACCGCCAGAGATCGTTCTCGATGCTGAAGCCGTATCGCCCCGAATAGGCGAACTTCGCGTATTTCTCAGGCGCAAAGCGGATGAAGGTGTTCTCGGCGCTCGTGTGCTGGCCACAGGAGAGCGCAATGGCATCCCCTGCCGGATTGGCGATCAGGAAACCGATATGGCGCTGCGTGGAGACGGCGGATCGCTGTGGGCAGGCGTCCTCATCGCTCGCCCAGAACGGATGGTCCGCCGGCAGCATCAGCGGAAGGAAGGCCTTCAGCGCCCAATAGGGCGATTGCGCGGAATTGTACGGTTCCGACATGATGAGGTTGGGATAGGCGTAGCCGACGGGCATCACGCCATCGCGCGCGGCGAAGGGGCGCTTCGCCCACCAGCGCAGATGACGCAGGAAGTAACCCTTCTGTTGTCCGAAGGGGATCTCCTCGTCGCCTGCGAGCGCCATGGCGCCGAAGAGGCCGGCAATGGCAAAACGATAGGTCATCGAGCGACCGAAGCAGAGCGCCGGTCCGTCATCGGCAAACCATCTCGCCATGTCTCCGGCGATCAGTCGGGCCCGCTCCCGATACCTTTTCGTCCAGTCGCCGCCATCGAGGGCCGCCAGGATCAGGCCATAGAAGTGAAAGGCGAAGGGAATGTAGTGGTCGGCGCGGCGCGTATCCCCATCGTGATACCAGCCATCGCCGAGGTAGAACGCGTCGAGTTCCTGCCGGTACTGGTCGTCGAGTTCTCGATCACAATCGACCCCGACATGTCTCAAACCCATGCTGACGAGCAACCGGAAGAACTTCCAATTGTTGTCGCTATATTCGCAGGCATGGCCTTTGAGCAGATAGGCAACAACGTTTCGCCGTTCGGCCGTAGACAGGGGCGCCCAGAGCTTGTCTGGAACGAGCCTCAGTGCAAATCCGATCGCTGCGAGTTCCACGAGGCGCTGGCTGCGGTCGAACGGGTCGCCCCAGTATTCCGGATGGGCCGGATCACAGCCATTGGCAAGACCGCGCGCGATCGGCGTCCAATCGATCCACGTTGCGCCGCCGACCTCGGCCGGTGCCAGGCCCCAGAGCAGACGGGAATAGCCCTCCAAGTCGGCGGACGCCTGGTCGAAATGTGCCGCATGCGCATCCAGCCGGATGCGAGCGCCGCCGGCAGACCGATATTGTTCAACCGGCTCCACCAGCGCCTTGAGCGCGGCCTCGACATCGGCGCGGCTTTTGAGCGGATTGCCCGCCCACGGTTTAAACAGGGTTTCGGGGAAGATCATGTCGGTCATGCCAAAGGTTTCCGTTCGAACATTGCCGCGCGGGGGGATGACTTCCCGCGCGGCCCGGCAAAGTGGAGCGGATGCTCAGGCCTTGAGAATGCGGTCGGCCGATGAGACGAGTTCGTTGCCTGCTTCCGCCGGCGTCAGCTGGCCGAAGGCGACCTTGTCGGCGAGCGGCCGGAAGACGCGCTCGTCAAGTTCACCAGCACCGAGCGGCACGGCCGGCGGGTAGGTGCCGACGCGATCCGCAATGCCGTTGACATAGTCGACCGTCTTTTTCGCCGTGGCGTCGATCGAGGGAAGAACGGCGGTCTGCACGTCGGTGTTTACAGGCACGCCGCGCTCGACCTGAAGGATCTTGCCGGCCTCCAGGTCGTTGACGAAAAAGTCGATGAATTGCGCTGCGAGTTCCGGGTTCTTCGCGGTGCTTGCGATCGACCAGTGCAAGCCGGGGCGATAGAAAAGCCCGGAGGGACCATCCGCACTGCTGACCGGCAGCGACGTGATATCGAGCGTGCTCTTGGAGATCTTCTGGAAGGCAGGGAGCTGGTTTGAGAAGGCAATCGCGATGGCCGCGTTGCCGGTCGCCAGCGGGTTGCTGTCGACCAGCACCTTGTCGAGCGCTTGTATCTCGGCGGAGACGCAGCCGCCGTTCTTGGTGAGGCTCTCCCAATAGCCGAACCAATCGGCCGCATCGCTGGCCTCATAGCCGAGCTTTCCGGCTTCCGTGTAGAGCTTCTTGCCGCGCTGATGCAAAAACGCCTCGAAGGCGTATGTGTAGCGCGACGCGTTTCCAACCGCCCAGACGTTCTTCTTGCCTATTGCCTTGGTAAGGTCGATCGAGAACTTGGCGAAGTCGTCCCAGGTGGTTTTGGCCGAAGGCGGGATAAGCCCGGCTTTCGTGACCGCATCAGCGTCGTAGATCATGGCAAAGGCGTTCAGCGACAACGGCATACCGGTCACCTTGCCGTCGACCGTTCCAAGATCGAGCACACCTGGCACCAGCTTGTCCGTGCGGATGACCTTGCCGAGATAGTCGTTGAGCGGCAGGTTGGTGGACCGGCGGCTATAATCGGCAAAGCGGCTGGGCTCGAGCTGGAAAATGTCCGGGGCGTTCCCACCGGCGATCATCGTCGTCAGTTTGGCCCAGTAATCGCTCCCGCCCACTTCGCCGACGATCTTGGCGCCGGAATGCGCCGCCTCGAAGAGCTTGGCAACGCCAAGCGTGCGCTCGGCGCGGCTGGGTGTACCCCACCAATAAAGGCGCATGGAATCCTCCGCAAAGGCGCGGATCGCGGGCATCGTCGCGAGCGTGGCGCCGGCCCCGAAAAGCGCGGCGTTACGCAAAAAATGGCGTCTGTTGATCATGTTCTCCTCCTCCATGATTTGTTCCTTGAGATCTCTCTTTGCGATCAATGGCCGACGCGGTCGCCGGCCCCGTCGAACAGGTGGCAGTTTTCCGCGGCAATCCGGACGTCCAGCGTTGAGCCGGCAGTGATCGGGCGTTGGCCATCGAGAGCAACCGTCAGCGACTGCCCGTCGGTGAGCCGCCCGTAAACGATGGTCTGACCGCCGAGATGCTCGACATGGACGACCGTCAGCGCGCCAAGTTCGAGCCCGCCGGTCGCGTCGATACCGATATGTTCGGGCCGCAGGCCGAGGCTGACCTTTGTGCCAACCGCGATGCGCTCCTCGATCGGGAGCCGCGCAATTCTGCCGGCAACATCGATCGAGATACCGCCGTCGCGGATGTCGCGTGCGACGGCATCGAGGAAATTCATCTTGGGCGAGCCGATGAAGCCGGCGACGAAGCGGTTGGCGGGCCGGTTATAGATCTCGAGCGGCGTGCCGTGCTGTTCGATGACCCCGGCGCGCAAGACGACGATGCGGTCTGCAAGCGTCATTGCCTCCACCTGGTCATGGGTGACGTAGATCATCGTCGCGCCGATATCCTTGTGCAGCTTGGCTATCTCGACGCGCGTCTGGACGCGAAGCTCCGCATCGAGATTGGACAGCGGCTCGTCGAACAGGAAGATCTTCGGGTCGCGCACGATTGCCCTGCCGATCGCTACGCGCTGCCGCTGGCCGCCAGAGAGTTGCTTCGGCTTGCGGTCGAGCAGATGGGTAATCTGCAGGATGTCGGCGGCCTTGCGGACCCGCTTGTCGATCTCCGGCTTCGGCATCTTTGCCGTTTCGAGACCGAAGGACATGTTCTTGTAGACGCTCATATGCGGGTAGAGCGCATAGGACTGGAAGACCATGGCGATGCCGCGCTGGCTCGCCTCCTTCTCGTTCATGCGCTCGCCGCCGATGGAAAGTTCGCCGCCGCTGATCGGCTCGAGCCCCGCAATCATGCGCAAAAGGGTCGACTTGCCGCACCCCGATGGGCCGACGAAAACCACGAACTCTCCGGAGCCGATCGCCAGATCGACGCCGCGGATGATGTCGAGATTGCCAAAGCTCTTCTTGATCTTGCTCAAAGCCAGCGTCGTCATCGTTTCCGTCCCTATCTCTCAATTCCAGTTGGTGTCAGCGCTTCATGCCGGTTGTCGCGATGCCTTCGATCAGCAGTCGCTGGAACAGCATGAAGAGGATGAAGATTGGCAGCACCGTCAGCGTCGACATGGCAAAGAGCGAGCCCCAGTCCGACGTCCCGGTGGAGTCGACGAAGGTGCGCAGACCGAGCTGGGCGGTGTATTTTTCGATGTCATTCAGGTAGATGAGCGGCGCAAAGAAATCGTCCCAGGTCCAGATGAACGAGAAGACGGCTGCCGTCGCCAACACCGGCGTTGAGAGCGGCAGGATCACCTTCAGGAAGATGCGCAGCGGGCCGCAACCATCCATGATGGCCGCCTCGTCGAGCTCGCGCGGGATGCCCCGGAAAAACTGCACCATCAGGAAGATGAAGAAGGCGTCGATCGCCAGGAATTTCGGCACCACCAGTGGCAGGATGGAGTTCACCCAGCCAAGCTTCAGGAACATCACATATTGCGGGATCAGCACCGCATGCTGCGGCATCATCAAGGTGCCGAGCATCAGTGTGAACCAGAAACCGCGCCCCTTGAAACGTAAGCGCGTGAAGGCATAGGCCGCCATCGAGCAGGAAATGAGGTTGCCGATGACGACGAGCAGCGAAATCACCAGCGAATTGAAGAACATCCAGCCAAAGCCGATACTCAAGCCGGTCCAGCCGCGGCGATAGGCATCGACTGTCGGGTCAGTCGGGATCAGCCCCGTCGAGGTGAAGATCTCGCTGTCCGGCTTGAACGAGCTCGCGACCATCCAGAGCAGCGGATAGAGCATGAGAAAGCTGACCGCGACGAGCAGCGCATAAAGCAGAGCACGTTTCCACGGGGATGTGCCAGATACGCCGGCGTCGGCGCGCGAAGCGATGGTGGTCGTCGAAAGAGCGGCATCAGTCATCGTAGTGAACCCAGTACCTGGCTGTCAGGAATGACATGGCGGTGAAGAAGGCGATGATGAGCACCAGGACCCAGGCCAGCGCCGAGGCATAGCCGAAGCGGAAATTGGTGAAGGCCTCCTGGTAGAGGTAGAGCGTGTAAAACAGCGTGGAGTCGATCGGACCGCCGGTTCCGTCGCTGATGACAAAGGCCGAGGTGAAGGCCTTGAAGGCATCGATCGTCAGGATCACGGCATTAAAGAAGATCACCGGCGTCAAAAGCGGCAAGGTGATCTTGAAGAACTGCCGGGCCTTGCTGGCGCCATCTATGCTTGCCGCCTCGTACATGTCCTGCGGGATCTGACGCAGACCGGCAAGAAAGATGATCATCGAGGATCCAAACTGCCAAACCGCCAGGAGAACGAGCGTATAAAGCGACGTCGAAGGGTTCGAGATCCAGCTTGGCCCTTCGAAACCGAACAACGCGTTAAGCGCCTGATTGAGCAATCCGTCGCCGGCAAACACCTGTCGCCACAGGACCGCCACGGCGACGCTGCCGCCGACCAGTGACGGCAGATAGAAGATCGCGCGAAAGAGCGACAGGCCTTCAAGCCCCCGGTTTAGCGCCACTGCCACGGCAAGCGCAAAAAGCAACTTCAAGGGAACCGACAGCAGCACGAAGGTGAAGGTCACGTTCATCGCCGTCCAGAAGCGCGGATCATCGGTCGCGATGCGCACGTAGTTCTCCGCGCCAACCCAGTTTGCTGCGCCAAGGCCGCTGTAGTCGGTCAGAGACAAATAGAACGAGGCGACAGCAGGCCCGAGCGTCAGCAGAAAAAAGCCGATAAGCCACGGCGTGATAAAGCCGTACCCGGCCAGGCTCTCTGCGAGCCTGAACCCGCTGCCGGCAGCCGGCCTTTCAGTTGTCCCTAATGTGGACATTGTATCTCTCTCCAGCGATGCCCGGCTCCTCCCGAGCATTCGACTCCTAGCGGCTAGAAATTTTCCCGTCAACAGAAAGTTTCGTAGTTGACGAAATTATCGTATTTGTGCGAAAACTTCACGAAACCAACGTGAGGCTTATCATGCGCATCGAACGAAACAGCTACTTCAACGCGGTCGAAATGGTTGGCAATCGCCCCAATCGCGAACGTCACCAGCAGGCTTTGGAACGCTGCATTGCCAAATTGCGCCAGACCATGCCGACAATCGGTCTGCGCAATCCGAAGATTGGCCTGCCGGATCAGACGTGGAGCTATTGCGGGCCCTTTGACTGGGTCGTGAGCTTTCACGCCGGCCAGCTCTGGCTTGCGCTGGAACTCACGGGCGATCCCAGCTTCCTGAACGCCGCCCGGGCCCGCCGCGCCATTTTTCGCGACATCTTGCGCCATCGCGATGCGCAAGACCACGATCTCGGCTTCCAGTTTTCTTTGAGCTGCGTTGCGGAGTGGCTGCTGACAGGCGACCGGGAGGCTCGCGATCTCGCTCTTGAAGCTGCGGCGAGGCTGCTTGAGCGCTATCGCCCGGATGCACGATATATCCAGGCCTGGAATGCTCGCTCGATCCACGGTGGCATTCGCTCCGAATTCGTCAATGGGCGCGTCATCGTCGATACGATGCAAAACCTCGCGCTGCTACACTGGGCCCACCGCGAGACCGGCCGCGGCGATTTTGCCGAAGCCGCCGATGGCCACGCCGAAACAACCCTGAAGCACCTGGTTCGCGCCGACGACACAAGCTTCCACACGTTCCTGTTCGACCCTTCAAGCGGTAAGCCCTTGCGGGGGGAGACCCATCAAGGATATGCGGATGATTCCTGCTGGTCACGCGGCCAGGCCTGGCTGATCCATGGCTATGCGCAGTGCGCGGCAACCACCGGCAACCCTCACTTCGCCGACGCCGCCAGACGTCTGGCTGCCAAGGCCGAAGCTCTGATGGGCGACGACGGCGTCCCCGTCTGGGACTATTCGGTTCCTGATGCCAAGTCAGCGCCCCGCGACAGTTCCGCCGGCGCGATCATGGCGGCCGGCATCTTCATCCTCGCCGGGCTTTGTGAACCGGAGGAGGCACAACGCTGGTACGCATTCGGCGATCGCCTGATCGGTGGCCTGCTCGACACTTGCGATCTGACGGGCGATCCCAAGGCCGAAGGGCTGCTCGCCCATGGCGCAGCCCATGCCAGCGCCGGCTATTCCGATGCGATGCTGCCCTACGGCGACTATTATTTCATGGAGGCGCTGATGCGTTCGCTTGGGCACACGCGCTTCTTCTGGTAGTGGACGATCATGACCATGCAGCCGCGATCAATCTCGCCCACTCCGGCCAGATAGGAACCTTCGTCGAAATGGATGACGAATCGAACGCCCCGACACTCAAGGACATCGCCGACGCCGCGGGCGTTTCGGTCGCGTCCGTATCGAAGGTGCTCAACAATCGCGGTGGCGTCGGCGACGAAAGCCGGCGCAAGATCCTCGATCATGCGGAGCGCCTGGGCTACCAGGTCCGGGCGGCCCGCTCGCTGATCCGCGCCGGCGTCGAGAGCACCGTGCTGGTGATGCCGGCACAGTTTTATGCCAGTTCGGCTTTCTACGAGGACGTGATCCAGGGCGTGCTTGCAGAAGCCAGCACAAGCTCGCTCAGGATCGACGTCAGGCTTGTCTCGCTGGATGCGGAGATCGCGATCAGCGAAATCTCTGACATTCTGCGCGACATCCGGCCGGGCGCCCTTGTCGTGCTCGGCATGGACCATCCCGTCATGATCGACAGGATTGTCGATAGCGGCATCCCGGCCGTCATCATCAACGGCATGGACCGGACGATGCGGCTCTCATGCGTGCTGCCCGACAACTGGTCTGCCGGCTGGCTCGCTGCACAAAGGTTACTTGCGGCCGGCCACCGCGAGATCGTGCACGTGACAATTCCCCACCGCCTGTCGCTACGCCGGCGCCTTGAAGGCTTCCGGATCGCGCTGGAGGAGGCCGGAATTGCCTTCGACGAAAATAGACACATCTTTGATCTCGGTCGCATGGGCCTGCAAGAGCCCGACACCACGCCGGCGATACGGCAGGCCATAAAGCAGGGGCGTTTCACCGACACAACCGCGTTCTTCTGCAGCACCGATCTAATCGCGATCAACGTCATGCAAGCTCTCGAAGCGAGTAGTCACTCGGTTCCGGAAGACTTCTCGATCATCGGGGTCGACGATATCGCGATCGCCCGGCACAGCCGCCCGCCGCTGACGACGATGCGGATCGACCGGGGTGAGCTTGGCCGTGCCGGCATCCAACTCCTGCTGGAACGGATCAACGACCCCGAAATCAATGTGCGCCGGGTCAATCTCGGCGTCCGCTTGGTTGAACGCTCCACAGTCGCCGTACCAAGGAGCAGCCCTCACGCGAAAAGAGCGTAAGAGGTAGCAGGATACGAAAGCGCCTCTGCCTGGCGCGCACCACGTTCGACGGACGAGACCCGTGTGTCGGGAGCGCGGAGCCGTAAAATGATGAGGTCAACCACACGGCCACTCTCAAGCGTGGCCGCACCTCACCTGCCATCGATGGATGGCCGCGTCACGCCCCACAAGCCATGTCACGCAACTGTCACGCGCAATAGATCAACGAGACTGCTAAGAAGTAGAAAAGTTATCATTGCTCGAGTGGCAACATGCCCCGATACCTCTTTCATATTCACCTGTCCGGCAGGATCAGTCGCGATGACCATGGAGCGTTTCACGCCAATGACAGTCAGGCGGTGACCAATGGCAGGTCGATCGCCGACAAGATCGCTGAAGACGACAGGCACCGTAGCGTCATCGTGACTGTCGAACGAGCCGGCGGCGTTGTTCTGGCCCGCGTGACTGCCAGGAGGGCAATGCCACCATGGCAATCTGCGAGTTCGAAATTCGAACACGCTTGGAGAGAACTGTCCGACCTTGACGTTAGCCAATTTCGCAGGGCGCGTTAGAAATCCTTGCCTTGTTTTATTGACGTCAGCGAGGCGTCCCCTTTCGGTTAGGGGATGGCTCGCACGCGACGGTCGCCGGTGGTCCTTAAGCTCTATGCCGCGACAATAGTTGCGAGCACGCTGACGCAATCACCGGATTTGACGAGGCCGGGGAAATGACGAGCGACGAGGATGCCGTCCATCTTTGCCCGTATGTTCAGCGGTTCGTCGCCTGTACGGCCGATCGGATAGATGCGGGCGACGATTTCCCCGCTCCTCACCTGGTCGCCGAGATCGACGAACGGTTCGACAAGGCCGCCGTCCTCGGCAAAGCAAAAGCAGTTGCCGTCGGGCATGTCGAGCCACGTGGTTTCACCGCTTTCGACTGCCCCTTTCAAGATACCTGCCGCCTTCAGCACGTTGGAAACGCCCGCCTTGGCGATACGCGCGCTCCTGGCCGTCGCCGTGCCGCCACCGCCGAGCTCGGTGGTGATGAAGACCTTGCCCATCGCCTCCGCCGCCGTGTCGTACATGCCGACGGCATCGATCTCCAGCATCTTCATCGACCATGGGGCGCCGAAGGCCCTGACGAGTTCGAAGGATTTTTCCTCCTGTGCCTTGTCTGGCAGCACATGGGCGGCGCAGAAAGGCAGAAAGTCGAGCGTCTTTCCGCCTGAATGAAAGTCGAGCACGATCTCGGCAAGCGGTAACAGCGTGCGCTGGAAATAGTCCGCGATCTTCTGGGTGACCGTGCCGTCCGGCGCGCCTGGAAAGCTTCGGTTCATGTTGCCCTTGTCGATCGGCGAGGTGCGGGTGCCGGCCAAAAAGGCCGGATAGTTCATCGCCGGCACGATGATGACGCGGCCCGTGACGTCATCGGCCTTCAGCGTGCGGGCGAGATCGAAGAGCGCAATCGGGCCCTCATACTCATCGCCGTGGTTGCCGCCGGTGAGAAGGGCCGTCGGGCCCTCCCCGTTCTTCACGACTGTCACCGGGATCATCACCGAGCCCCAGGCGGAATCGTCGCGGCTGTAAGGCAGACGCAGGAAACCATGCTGAACGCCCTCGGCCGAAAAATCGACCGTAGAACTGATCGGCGAAGGACGAAGGTTGATTTCCCGCATGGCTCAATCCTTCACGAGCAGTTTGCGCGGCACGTTGGCGAGGCACTCGACACCGCTCTCGGTGATCAGGATGCTTTCCGTGGTCTCAAAACCCATGTCCTCGAGCCAGAGGCCCGTCATGAAGTGGAAAGTCATGCCGGGTTTGAGTTCGCTGCGGTCACCGGGACGCAGGCTCATCGTGCGCTCGCCCCAGTCCGGCGGATAGGAAACGCCGATGCCGTAGCCTGTGCGATTGTCCTTCACGATGCCGTACTTCTTCAGCACGGCGAAGAAAGCGTTTGCGATATCCTCGCAGGTATTGCCGGGCCGTGCCTTTTCGAGGCCTGCCTCCATGCCTTCCAGCGTCGCCTTCTCGGCATCGAGGAACGCCTGTGTCGGCTTGCCGAGAAAGACGGTGCGCGACAGCGGCACGTGATAACGGTGGTAGCAGCCGGCAATCTCGAAGAACGTACCTTCGCCTCTCTTCATCGGCCGGTCGTCCCAGGTCAGGTGCGGCGCGGAAGCCTCCACGCCCGAAGGCAACAGCGGCACGATTGCTGGATAATCGCCGCCGATGCCATCGACCCCTCGGGTACCGGCATCGTAAATCTCCGCGACCAGATCGCATTTGCGCATGCCGACCGCGATCTTGTCGAAGATGCGTTCATGCATCTTTTCGACGATCCTTGCGGCGTTGCGCATGTAGCGGATTTCGGCCTCGCTCTTGACCGCGCGCTGCCAGTTGACGAGTGCGGTCGCATCGATGAAACGCGCATTCGGCAGATGCTTCACTAGTGAAGCGAAGGCGGCGGCGGAGAACCAGTAATTATCCATCTCCACGCCGATCGTCAGCTTGTCGAGGCCCCGTTCGGCGATCTTGGCCGAGAGGTAATCCATCGGGTGGCGTTCGGTGGACTGCACATAGTGGTCCGGATAGCCGACAATGTTCTCGTGTTTGAGGTAGGCGGTGAATTTGGCGCCGTTGGCATCCTGGCCGCGTCCGTACCATATGGGCTCGCCCGTCGGCGGCACGACGACGCATTGGTGCACGTAGAAAGACCAGCCGTCATAGCCGGTCAGCCAGTTCATGTTCGACGGATCGCTGACGATCAGCACGTCGATGCCCTTGGCTTCCATCGCTTTTCGCGTTTTTTGAAGACGCGTTTCATACTCCGGAAGTGAGAACTTCAGGTTCGCTTGTTTCATCGGTTTTTCCTCTATACCCGGCGAAAAGCCGGTCTCAACTCTCGAAGATCGTACCGGCGCCCGCCATTGCCGCGCGGGCGCCAGCAAGCGTAGCTATGGCCGTGTCCTGAATGCCCGTGCCGGTAAGGTCCGCCACGGTGATCTGCTCGGGGCCGCTGCGGCCCGGTTTGCGCCCCGCGACGATCTCGCCGAGTTCGGGGAAGATCGTATCCTCCGTCACGAGGCCCGCTTCGATGGCATGATGCAATTCGCCGAGCCTGCGCGTCTGCTTCAGGCTATCGGCGACATAGAGGCCGGCGGTGGCGACAATGGCGGGTTCGATCTCGTTTTTGTGCTCGGCGTCCGACCCCATGGCCGTGACATGCTGGCCAGGCTGGAGCCATTCGGCCCGAAGCACCGGTGTTTCGGAAGGCGTGGTGGTGACGATGATCTCCGCACCATCGACAGCCGCCCGGCCGTCGGCCTCCGCCCGAACCGGAAAGCTGAGCTTCACCGTCAAGTCCGCAGCGACGGCCTCGGCTTTAGCAGCATCTCTCGCCCAGATGCGCGCTTCGCGGATCGGCCGCACCAGACTTAAGGCCTCAAGCTGCAACCTTGCCTGCATGCCGGCGCCGAAGATGGCGGCAACCGCGGCATCCGGGCGCGAAAGTTGTCGAGCCGCGACCGCGCCGGCCGCCGCTGTGCGCACATCCGTCAGGTAACCGTTGTCGAGCAGGACGGCCTCTACCAGGCCGGTCTTCGCCGAAAGCAGCACCATCAGGCCGTTGGTGCTCTGCAGGCCGATCTTCGGATTATTGAAGAAGCCGGGGCTGATCTTGATGGCGAAACCGTCGAGACCGGGCACGTAAGCCGTCTTAACATCGACCTCACCGCGCTCTTCAGGGATGTCGAGCCTCAGGATCGGCGGCATCGCCACCGCTTTGGTGGCAAGCGCGTGAAACGCTCCTTCGACGCAGGCAATGGCATCGAGATCGAGCGGAACGATACGCCTGAGTTCCGCCTCGGTAAGAATTCTCATCGCCGTCATGCCGCGGTCTCCGCTAGCGGATCGACCCCGCCATTGATGACCCGTCGATGCAGGTCCATGTCGACATTGCGGCCGGAGAGGATGACCGCCACCGGCCCCTCCAGCCGGCCAAACCGGCGGGAAAGCAAGGCCGCGATGCCGACGGCCCCTGCCCCCTCGATCACCTCGCGCTCCTGGGAATACGCATGCCGCATACCGGCCGCGATCTCGGCTTCAGACAGCAAGATCACGTCGTCGAGCAGCGCGCGGCACATTTCGAAGGTCACGGCGTTATCAAGGCCGATGCCGCCACCGAGGGAATCGGCAAGGCTTGCCACCTCCTCGACTTGCACCGGCCGCCCTGCGTTAAGGCTCGCCTTCATTGCCGCGCCACGTTCCATCGTAAGGCCGATGACGCGGGTCTTCGGTGACCGCCCTTTCACGGCCGCGGCGACACCGGCCGCAAGCCCACCGCCGGAAAGCGGCACAAAAACCGTCGCCACATCCGGCATTGCCTCGACGATCTCCAGACCGAGCGTGCCCTGCCCGGCAACGACCGTTCGATTATCGAAGGGTGGCACCATGACGAGACCCTCTTCAGCCACCAGCCGATCCACCTCAAGCTGGGCTTCGTCCTGCGATTTGCCGACGATCAGGACATTGGCCCCAAGCCTTCGGATGTCCGACACCTTGTTGTTGGGCACGAGTTTGGACACGCAGATTGTCGCGACTGATCCTGCGGCCTTGGCGGCATGGGCGAGCGCCCGGCCGTGATTGCCGGTCGAGGCGGCGACGACACCCCTCGCCCGCTCTTCCGACGTCAGCGAGAGCACGGCATTCGTGGCGCCGCGGAGCTTGAAGCTGCCTGTCGCCTGGTGGTGCTCAAGCTTCAGGCCGACGGGCACACCGAAGCGTTCGCAAAGCGAAGCGGAAAGCACGAATGGCGTATTCAAGACCCGGCCCTTTATGCGCCGCGCCGCCTGTTCGATATCCGCCACTGTTACGGGAAGGTTCGACATCGCTACCGGTCCAAATAGGCAAGTGTCATGAGTTGCCCGAGATCCGGCCGTGCCGTCTCATTGCCGCAGAGGCGCAGGCAGGCCCAGGCGGTGGCGAGATTGCTGGTAACGACCGGCTTGCCGATGACGGCCTCGATCTCGGCCGCGACGCCTGCCGCCCGCACCGCCGTGCACGATATGAAAAGCGCGTCGCTGTCTGGCGCCGTCGCTTGCTTCGCAAAGGCGACGATTTCGTCCGGAGAAATGCGCGCCATCTCCCGGTCGTCATCAAGACCGAGGCAAGTGAAACGGGCGATGTCGAAGCCGAGCGACACGAAATAGTTAGCCATCGGCTCGCTGGTCTCGATCGTGTAGGGCGTCAGTACCGAAATCCGCTTGGCACCGAACGCCTTGAGGCCAGAGGCCGCCGCCGCAGTCGGCGTGACGACGGAAGCACTTGGCTTGGCCGCATGGACCGCCGCCTTGACTTGCGCGTCGCCGATGACGACGGACGCGGAGGTGCAGGAATACATGACGATGTCTAGAGGTTCGTCCGGCAGGATCAGTGCGGCCGCTGATGTCAGCGAGGGCTGCATGGCGCGCAAGTTCTCCGGCGTCACCGGGTTCGCGTAGGGAATGCGCGTCGCATAGACGCCAATCCGCTCGCTTGCCACCATGCGATGGAAGTCCACTTCCGTGGTGTGGTCGGTCGCAAGGATGATCAGGCCGATCCGCTTGTCGAGCGGACGCTCATCCAGCTTCGGCATGCGCGAGGAAAGTGTAAGATCGACCGCTCGCATCAGCGCTCCTCCACTTGGGCGTATCGTTCTTCCAGCCAGCGCAGGAAGACGACGGAGATCAGGCTCATGATCAGGAAGAAGACCCCGACCAGCGTCATCGGCTCGATGTAGCGATAGCTGCTGTTGGCCACGCTTTTCGCCTGGTTCATCAGTTCGAGCACTGTGATGGCGGAAAGGAGCGGTGTCTCCTTGAACATGGCGATCAGATAGTTGGCGAGCGCCGGGATCATCGGCGGGATCGCCTGTGGCAGGATGACGTGGACCCAGGTCTGGCGGCCGGTGAGGTTCGTCGCCTTGGCCGCCTCCCATTGGCCGCGCGGCACGTTCTCGATACCGGCGCGGTAGACCTCCGCCGCATAGGTGCCATAGTGGAGCCCAAGGCCGATGATGCCGGCGAGCATTGCCGGCAGGCGAACGCCAATATCCGGCAACACGAAGAAGATGAAGTAGAGCTGGACCAGGAGCGGCGTGCCGCGAATGAACTCCACGATGAAGCCCGTGACCTTCGCAATCGGCTTAGGCGCGGTCATGCGCAGGATGGCAAAGACGAGGCCGATGATGGCAGCGAGTGCCGCGCCGAAAACGGTTGCCAATATGGTGATCTTCAGACCCTCAAGCAGGGTCGGCATGATTTCCCAAACGAAATTCCAGTCCCATTCCATCGTCAGGTCCTCACGCCATCAAGGCCGCGCGTTACCCGGCGTTCCAGCCAGCGCATGCCGTTGGAGATGGCGAGTGCCATCAGGAAGTAGAGCACGAGAATCGTTGCGAAAGGAACGAGCGTGCTGCCGGTCTGGGCGCGGACCACCTGGGCCTGAAAGGTCATGTCGGTGAGCGAGATCAGCGACACGACGGCCGTACCCTTCAAGAGCTCGATCGCGTTGTTGCAGAAGGTCGGAAGCATCAGCGGCAGGGCCTGCGGAAGGACAACGTAACGCATCGACTGATAGCGCGAGAGATTGAGCGCTATGCAGGCCTCGCGTTGCTCGCGGCCGATCGCCTTGACCGCGCCGCGCACGACCTCCGCCCCATAGGCTCCCACGTTTAGTCCCAGCGCCAGTACGCCGGCCTGAAGCGGCGACAAGGTGACGCCGGCGAATGGCAGCACGAAGTAGACCCAGAACAGCTGGACGAAGATCGACGTGCCGCGGAAAAACTCGATATAGGTGGTGGCAAGCGCGCGAACCACGAAAATGCGGCTGACGCGCCCAAGACCCGCGACGAATGCCATGACGAGCGCGAGCAAGGAGCCGAGCACGGTAAGCTCAAGCGTCACGAGCGCGCCTTCAAGGATCAGCCCTATGTAGCCGGACCAGTCGGTCATCGTTCTTCCATATACGAGGGAGCGGACTGCCTCTCCCCGGTTTGGGAAGAGGCCCAATTGCTGCGGCCTTACTTGGCGGCGCAGAGCTTTTCGCGGGTCGTCGACATCGCGGCCGCGGCAGAGAAGCCATAGGGTTCGATGATCTTGGCAAACTCGCCCGACTGCTTGAGCTTTGCGAGTTCCACGTCGAAGGCATCGCGCAAGGCTTCCTCGCCCGTCTTGAAGGCCGCGCCGTCGCAATAGACCGGCGCGCCTTCAACCGGCGCCACGACTTCGACACTGGGGTCGTTCGCCTTGGCGACAAGAGCGTTGATGGAAAGCACCGGCAGAGAATAGACGTCGATACGGCCGTCCTGCAGCATCTTCAGGCCGCTCTGGCCATCCGGAACGACAATGACACGATCGCGCGGGACGCCGGCTTCGAGCGCGAGCTTTTCTTCCGTACCGCCACCTGGCGCGCCGATCTTGGCGTCCGGGTTGTCGGCGATATCCTTGTAGCTCTTGAGCTTCAGCGGGTTGCCCTTTTTCAGCGCGAAGGCTTCGGCGTCACAAAGGATCGGTTCTGAATAGGCAACCGCGTTGCAACGTTCCGGCTTCATGAAGAGGCCGGCAGTGATGACATCATGACGGCCGGCCTGAAGACCCGGGATCATCGCGCCATATTCCGAGATCGAGGCGACGATGTCTTCGACACCGAGGCGCTTGAAGACCTCACGCGCGACGTCCGGAGCTGCACCAGAAACTTTGCCGTCGGCGGCAACTGCCGTGAAGGGCGGTTCGTTGGCGATGGCGACACGGGCGAAACCCTGTTCCTTCAGTTCCTCAAGCTTGCCGTCGGCCCAGGCTGGCGCTGCGGCAACCATTGCCGTGAGGGCGCCCGCGCTGGCGGTTATGGTCAAAAAGGTTCTCATGCTCATAGTTGCGAACTCCTCTGGCTGTCCCTGGTTTTTGTTTGGAGCCTTGTTTCCGGGCGGCAAAGCCGCTCAGACGCGGTGCCCTGCCGCGATGATCTTGCGCAGGAAGGTCTGCGTGCGTTCCTGCTTGGGCGTGCGGAAAATCTCGTCCGGCTTGCCCTCCTCGACGATCTTGCCGCGGTCGAAAAAGAGAATGCGATCGGCAAAATCATGGGCGAAACCCATCTCATGCGTGACGAGCAGCATGGTCATGTCTGTTTCGACCGCAAGCTTGCGCATGACATTCAGCACTTCTTCGACCAGTTCCGGGTCGAGTGCCGAGGTCACCTCGTCAAACAGCATGATCTTTGGCGAAAGAGCCAGCGCCCGGGCGATCGCAACGCGCTGCTTCTGTCCGCCGGACAATTGCGCGGGCATGCTCTTTGCCTTGTCGGCCATGCCCACCATGTCGAGAAGCTCCATCGCCCGCCTCTCCGCCGCGGCCTTCGCCATGCCTTTCGTCAGCATCGGCGCGAGCGTGACATTGTCGAGCACGCACTTGTGCGGGAAGAGATTGAAGTGCTGGAAGACCATGCCGATCTTCTCGCGCATCTTGTGCAGATGGCGGTCGTCGGCCGGCGCGAGGCTGCCGTTCTTCGGCATATGATAGAGCTGGTCGCCGTCGACCTCGATATGGCCGCCGCTGATCGCCTCCAATGTCATGAGAATGCGCAGGATCGTTGTCTTGCCCGATCCGGAGGGACCGATAAGCGCCAGCTTTTCGCCCGGCAGCACGTCCATCGACAAACCGTCGAGTACGGTCAAGGGACCGTAGCGTTTGGTGATGTTGTCGATGCGGATGATCGGCGCTGCCATGCATGTCTCTCCCTATTGAGACAAGTGATGGAGCAACGATGCGCGGCAAACAAAATCATGTCAATGTCAATAATAATATCAGTACAATTATTCTGACATCGCCCATTTGCAAGGCAGTTCACTCAAATCGCGAGCAACAGCGCTTCTGGATTTCCGCTGGCGAGTGAGGAGAGAATGCCAAGTCCGGTGCGCAATTCCTGCTCGGTGGTCGAGCCGAGCGAAATGCGCACCGCCGGCTGCCAACCCTGGTCGGCCGTGCGGAACGAAGAGCCGGGCGCAATAGCGACACCGCGCAGACGCGCCTGGGATACGAACCCTTCCTCCGCATGCCCTTCCGGTAAGGGTAGCCACACATGCAGGCTCTGCGGATGGCTATAATAGGGCAAGCCCGCAAGCGCATCCTCGGCGATCGCGTGACGAACGCCAAGTGCCCGGCGCTGCCAATTGACGAGTTCCATCGCCGTGCCGTCGCTGACCCAAAGTGTTGCGATCTCGGCGATTGAAGGCGTCGCCATCCAGTTGGAGACGAGATGGCGGTTGGCAACCGCTGCGACATAGCGATCCGGAGCGGCAAGATAGCCGATGCGCAGGCCCGGTACCGTGATCTTTGTGAAGCTGGTGACGTAGAGGGTGCGCTCCGGCGCATAGGCCGCAATCGGCGGCGCCCGACCTTCCACAAGCGGCCCCAGGATGTCGTTCTCGATGATCGCGATATCGTGGCGTCGTGCGACCTCGGCAAGCGCCTGCCGGCGCTCGGGCCCCATCAACGCCGCGGTCGGATTGATCACCGAGGGCTGGAGAAAGACGGCGCGGATCACGCCGGTGCGGCAAGCTTCATCCAACGCCTCGGGGATCATGCCTTCGCGATCGATCGGCAAGCCCTCGAGATGAAGGCCAAGGTAGCTGGAAAGCGGCACGAGCGTGTGGTGGCTGATCGCCTCGGTCGCAACGGTCGAGCCCGGCGGAGCGACGCTCATCAGCGCCACCGTCATGCCTGAGGTTGCGCCATTCGTCAGACTGATATTGAGGGGCGATACATCGAGACCGCACCGCGACAGCCACTCGGCCGCGACGGTGCGATGGCGCGGGAAAACCATATTCGGCCGGAAGGAAAGCGCCGAACTTGACGGCAGGTTCTCCGCCAGCCACCCGAAGGCTGCGCGCATGCGCTCCAGATGGAGTTGCTCGCACACAGGTTTCAGGATCGAGAGATCCACCAGTTCGCCAAGACGCTCCGGCAGGTAGGGTGGCTCAGGCTCCTTCGGCCTTGTCTGCACGAAGGAACCGCGACCAATTTCTCCGGAAATGAGCCCTCGTCGGATCAGTTCGTCGTAGGCGCGGCTGACGGTTTGCACGGAAAGTTTCAGGTCGTCGGCGAGCTTGCGATGCGGCAGCAGGCGCGTCCCGTTCGGCAGATGCCCTTCCTGGATGGCGCGGGCGATCTGCTCGGCGAGGGAGAGATAGGCCGGCCGGCGCAACTGGGATATGTCGGGTCGCCAATTTGTCATGATTTCGACAGTGCTCAAAATCAGTTCAATTGACAATGCCAAAATGGTTTCCCATTGTCTTTTCCTCCGCTTTGACACGATCCCCGCCCGGAGGGCGCCCCGAATGAAACTCGACGCCATCGACCTGCGTATCCTGGAGGCGATCCAGCAGAACGGACGCATCACCAAGCTGGCGCTGGCGGAACGGGCGGGTCTATCACCAACGCCCTGCTGGCTGCGCCTGCGCAAGCTGGAAAGGGCCGGCATCGTCACGGGATATCACGCGCGTGTTGCGGTGCGACGCGTTGCGCCTGTTGCCAGCGTGATGATGGAGGTGACGCTCGCCAATCATCGGCAAGTGGATTTCGAACGCTTCGAACGGGCTGTCGCGACAACGCCCGAAATCGTGGCCTGCTGGTCGGTCGGCGGTGGCGTCGATTACATCCTGAAGATCGTGGCGCGTGATATCGATGCGTACCAGCGCCTTGTCGACAGCCTGCTTGACCGTGAGCTCGGCATCGACCGCTACTTCACCTACATCGTCACCAAGACGGTGAAGGAGGAGACCGTGCTTCCACTCGAGACGTTGCTTCCCCCTTCCGAATAGAGAGATTGTCTACGGCCGGGCCAATCTTTAGCCAAAGTCTCTGACGCCCACCCCGGCAATGGACAATCTGTCCCTCGCCCTCTGGCAGACTCCCTCCAGACACCAAGAGGAGGCTGCCATGACCGCCGTATTTGCCCGCACGACCTTTCACGACGCGCTTGCCCGCCTTGCCGATCCGCACCTCTTAAGGGAGCTCTCCTATGTCGGGGGGCGCTGGATTGCTAGCCGCGACGGCGCAAGCTTCAAGGTGACGGACCCTGCCTCGTCGGCGACGCTTGCCTGGGTCGCAGCCCTTGGTGCCGATGAGGCCGCAGAAGCCATCTCGGCGGCGAGTGACGCACTGCCCGCCTGGCGCAGCATGCTGCCGCAGCAGCGTTCCGCTATTCTTCGCAAGTGGCACGACCTGATACTGGAGGCGCGCGAGGACCTTGCGCTCTTGATGACGCTGGAACAGGGCAAACCACTCGCCGAATCGCGCGGTGAAATCGACTACGCGGCCTCCTTCGTCGAATGGTACGCGGAGGAAGGAAAGCGGCTGAATGCGGAAAGCGTCACCAGCCATCTGCCCGGAGCCGAAATGATCGTGCGGCGCGAGGCGCTGGGCGTCGTCGGGATCGTGACGCCGTGGAACTTCCCCTCAGCCATGATCACCCGGAAGGCCGCAGCTGCCCTTGCCGCCGGCTGCACGGTCGTTGCGCATCCCTCCAGCGAAACGCCGCTTTCAGCGCTCGCCCTTGCCGAACTTGGCGAGCGGGCTGGGCTTCCCGCGGGTGTCTTCAATGTGGTGACCGGCGATGCCGCCACGATCGTCGGCCGCATGAATGCCGATCCGCGTATTCGCGCCATGAGCTTCACCGGCTCGACCCAGATCGGCAAGCTGATTGCGGGCCAGTGCGCTGACACCATGAAGCGGATGGTGATGGAGCTCGGTGGCCATGCACCATTGATCGTCTTTGCCGATGCCGACATCGAGAAGGCTGCCGACATCGCAATGGCGGCGAAATTCGCCACATCCGGGCAGGATTGCCTCGCCGCCAACCGCATTTATGTCGAGCGCCCTGCACTTGCGGACTTCACGCGGGCCTTCAAGGCTCGCATCGAAGCGCTGAAGGTTGCCTCGGGCCTCGAACCAGACGCCGAGATCGGCCCCCTGATGCATGAGCGTGCCATCGCCAAGGTGGAAGAACAGGTCGCCGATGCGCTGAAGCGCGGCGCAAAGCTGCTGGCGGGCGGCAAGCGCCACAAGACAGGCGCTCTGTTCTTCGAGCCGACCCTTTTGACGGATGTACCGGACGATGCGCTGATCATGCGTGAGGAGACCTTCGGCCCGGTTGCCGCGGTCACCGCCTTCGACAGCGAGACCGAAGTAGTCGCCCGGGCAAACGACACCGAGTACGGCCTCGTCGCCTATGTCGTCACCGAAAACGGCGCGCGCCAGATGCGTCTTGCACGGGCTTTGGAGTACGGGATGGTCGCGATCAATCGGGTGAAGATCACCGGTGGACCGATCCCCTTCGGCGGCTGGAAACAGTCGGGCCTTGGCCGCGAAGGCTCCCGCCACGGCATCGAGGCCTTCACCGAACTCAAATATCTCTGCATCGATACGGCCGCCTGAGCGCAGGCGCCACATTTCATACGCGAAAGGAAAGACCATGCTCGAAAAAAGCAACGAACTCAGCGCCTGGGACCGTGATCACTTCTTCCACCCCTCCACGCATATGGGCATGCATGCGCGTGGTGAAACACCGACCCGGGTGATCGGCGGCGGCGAAGGTGTGTATATTACCGACACCAGCGGCAGGACGAGCCTCGATGCCTTTGCTGGCCTTTATTGCGTCAATGTGGGCTACGGCCGGCAGAAGATCGCAGACGCGATCGCCGAGCAGGCGAAGAACCTTGCTTATTATCACGCCTATGTCGGCCACGGTACGGAAGCGTCGATCACGCTTTCCAAGATGATCATCGATCGTGCGCCGGCGGGCATGAGCCGCCTCTATTTCGGTCTTTCAGGCTCCGATGCCAACGAGACCAACATCAAGCTGATCTGGTACTACAACAACATCCTTGGCCGGCCGGAAAAGAAGAAGATCATCTCCCGCTGGCGCGGCTATCACGGCTCCGGCGTCATGACGGGCTCTCTGACCGGCTTGCATCTATTCCACAACGCCTTTGACCTGCCGCGCGCGCCGATCCTGCACACCGAAGCACCCTACTTCTTCCGACGCCCCGATCGCTCGATGGATGAAGAGCAGTTCTCGCAATATTGCGCCGACAAGCTCGAGGAGATGATCCTTGCGGAAGAACCGGAGACGATCGCCGCCCTCATCGGCGAGCCGATCCTCGGTACTGGCGGCATCGTGCCGCCGCCGAAGGGCTACTGGCAGAAGGTCCAGGCTGTGCTCGAAAAATACGACATCCTGCTCGTCGCAGACGAGGTGGTGACCGGCTTCGGCCGCCTCGGCACCATGTTCGGATCGGACCACTACGGCATGAAGCCCGACCTCATCACCATTGCCAAGGGTCTGACCTCGGCCTACGCGCCGCTTTCCGGCACGATCGTATCGGATAAGATGTGGCAGGTGCTGGTGCAAGGATCTGACGAACTGGGCGCGATCGGCCATGGCTGGACCTATTCCGCCCATCCGATCTGTGCGGCCGCGGGGGTCGCCAACCTCGAACTGATCGACGAGTTGGGCCTGGTTGAAAATGCCGACAGCACGGGCGCTTATTTCCGCTCCGAACTGACGAAGGCACTCGCTGACCACAGACATGTGGGCGAAATACGTGGCGATGGCCTGATGGCCGCAATTGAGTTCGTCGAGGATAAGGACGACCGGGTATTTTTCGATCCGGCAAAGAAGATCGGCCCGCAAGTTGCGGCTGCCCTGCTTGAGCGCGGCGTCATCGGGCGGGCCATGCCGCAAGGTGATATCCTCGGCTTTGCGCCACCGCTTTGCCTCACAAAGGATGAGGCCAATGTTGTGGTGAAAGCGGCGGTCGAGGCCGTCACATCTGTCCTTGGCAAAGCAAAGGCAAGATGAGTGCAGATGCCAATACACGCAATTTGAACCTTGTTGTCGATGGGGAAGTGCTACGCCGCCCCATCGACAACCGTTGAGCCAGCAGTGCAATGGAAGCCCTATTGGCGAACGCCGATCTCGACCCTCGGGTCTAACGTCGAGCTGTTCCGGCATGGAAAACATCTAGCCAATCCGTATACCCTATTGGATCGGCACCAAAAATCGACCGGCAAGTAATGTTGACTCTGGTCTTCACTCGGTTGAAAAAAGGGCGACCATAAAAAAGGGATCACTCATGCCTGACGAAAACACGACGCCAACCACCCTGGTTGCGGAGGACGCAACGACTGTGCACCCACCCGAGCGAGCAAAGCGAAGCGCGACGAAGCGTCAGAAAGCGGCTGGGGAAACCACACGGGCGACTTCGAAGGCAACAGCATCAACGCAACCCACCAAGTCCCGTAAGTTCAGCGAACAAGATAAACTCGAGAAGCTGAGGCAGATCGGGGCCCAGGTCGCAGACGGCACGAGCACGATCAAAGATGCGATTAAAAGCGCAGGAATATCCGAGCAGACCTACTATAATTGGAAGGGTAGCTTAAAGGCGGATGATAAGACGAGCAAAAAGCCCGCGTCGGCCAGCGACGAGTTCGCCGAACTGGTGAAGCTCGACGCCGAGAACCAGAAGCTGCGAAAACTCCTGGCGGAAAAACTGCGCACTGAGAATGCCGACCTGCGCAAGAGGCTTGGCATAGATTGAGGCCCGGAGAAGCCACGCGCTGAGCGCTGTGGCTCCACCGCTCCTTTGGCGGGCGGCTGAGATGCGAGGTTGCACCCGACGTTGTGCAGCCGATCATGCCGCAGCACGTCGATCTACATTGGGTTCAAACTATATGAAAACGCCACAACGCAGGTTCGTTGTTGAGTTCAAGTCCGGCCGCCGTCAGCCAAAAGTGCAAGCGGGTTCGATCTGGGGCAACACAGATCTCAAGACCCTTGCGCGCGAGGTTGAAAACGAAGCGGCTCATCTGTTCGGCCGTCAAGAATTGAATGCCGACGGCGGCATTGATCCCGCCTCTGATGCTCATGTCCCGAGTTTTGTTGACGAACCGGCCGTGATCACGGCGCCCGAGCCGGCGAATGAGGTGGCTGACCAGGTCGCTGCGGCGCATTTAATTTCCAATGTCGCTGATGAAGCTCGCGAGACCGCAATCGGCCCGCTCACTGTCGCCAGGACCCGCGGTTTACCGAAACGCGCCAGCGGGAAGCATCCTCCCCGCCCCTCCCCGAGGACCGCTTCGGAACCTACAGAGCAACAGTCGGATCTGGAGTCGAGATCGGCGCCAACGATGCTCTTGGAAGAGTTGGTTTCACTTGATGCGGAAAACAGCCGCCTCCGAAAACTGCTGGGGGAACAACTCCGTGCGCAGAACGTAACTCTCAAGAAGATGCTGGAACGGTTTTAGTTTCCGCTCCTTCGTTGACGCTGAGTTCCGCGACGGCCCGCGTCCAAGTGACGATCATTCGTGTCGATGGCACACAGATTGTAGATCCTTCCTCGATGACGTCGACGGAGCTCGGAGCTGCGCTGGCCTTCTTTTGGAGTGGCCTGCGACGGTCATGGAAACAGACGCCCCCCCGTCAGCGAGCAGGGCGACATTGCCGATCTGTAAGCCGGTGCAGGCCAAGAGCCACCATCGCGCCAAATGACGTTAGGCAATCGCACCAGAGGAGGCCGAAAGGACGGGCAGGCTACCTCGGGGCAGGGCATTCATTCTGATCACACGGATGAAGATGCCTCCCCGTTCTTCTGCTCAAGTACCGCGTCCAGCGCTTCCACCAGGACAGAGTTCGAAAACGGCTTGGAGAGAACTGGAGCTGTGTGGCTGGTCCCAAGCAAGGCCGACGTCCCATATCCGCTTAGGACAAGAAACGGAATCGATTGCTGATAACACGCGTCAGCCACGGGAAGCCCGCTGTGTCCCTTGAGGTTCATGTCGAGCACGACGACGTCGATTTTCGTCGCGTCGTTAAGTAATTGCAGCGCCCGATCCACAGTCGGAGCAAGGCCCACAATCTGCATTCCAGCCGCAAGCAGAGTGTCCTCGATTGACATTGCCACCAGCATTTCGTCTTCAACGACGAGCACTCGACGTCCCGCTAATGTTGTTGAAATTGTCAACTTTACTGCGCTCCCGAGGGCTGTTTGCTACTGAAATCCATGCTCATTGTGCATCTGAGGCCATCCGGTTCGAACCGCAGTTCGACCGGATATCCGAGTTCGTGGGCTAGACCTCGGTTTAGAACCCGTAGACCGAACCCTTGGCGGTCCGGTTCAGACGTCGGAGGTCCGCCGCGCTCCTCCCAAAGAACGCTGCATACCTCCTGGCATTGCCATGATAATGCGACCCGACCAACCTGGTTCGAAAGTGAACCGTGTTTGATCGCATTGGTCAGCAACTCGTTGAACGCCATGGAAAGCGCCAGAGCTTTTTTCGGATCGATGCGGATCGCAGCGCCTTGGATCGAGACGCGCCCGTCCTCAATCCAAGCGGTAAGAACCGTTTGAGCGATATCGCTCAGGTTTACGGCCTGCCAAGCCTCCCGCGTAAGCAAGTCGTGCGCCTTGGCAAGAACGAGCAGACGAGTGTTAAAAGCCTGGGCGAACGCCTCGGGCGTTTCGGAGCTTTTCAATGTTTGCTCCGCGAGGGAATTCACGGTAGCCAGGGTGTTCTTCACCCGATGATTGAGCTCTCCCACCAAGAGCTTCTGCCTCTTCTCCGCCCTTCTTTCCTCTGTTCGATCCCGGAAGATCTTGAGGTAGCGATCAGGCCCGCTCTCCTCGACACGAAGCATGACACCTGAGCCCCAAAACCGTGACCCATCCTTGCGATAGTGCCAACGCTCGTTCGCGGCACGTCCCGTTTCGGCCGCGGTTCGCATTTCCTGTTGTGGGATTTCCAAGGCTCGATCCTCAGGACTGAAGAAAATACTGCCGGAGAGACCAAGGACCTCGCTGTCGAGATAGCCCAAAAGGCGTTCAGCGCCACTGTTCCAGCTTGCGATCCGTCCGTCGGCGTCGAGCGTTATGATGGCATATTCGCTCGCGCTGTCGAGGATGACACGCAACCGTTCATTGGTGCGGCGAAGTCCCTCTTCGGCACGTTGATGCGCCTCTTCCGATTGCTTCCGCTCGATGCTGAACCCGAGTTGCCGGGCGATAGTGAGGCACAGGGTGGCTTCGTCAGCGGTATAGACGTGAGCGACGTCGCGGTAGGTCATGAATTTGCCAACGACGATGCCATCGACGGTCACAGGAATGAATGCGAGGGAGCGGATACCCTCCCCTCGTATGGCGTTCTTGAGCGCCTGAGGCTCGTCAGAAAGCTCTATGTCGCTTACGAAAATGGGAATAGGATCTCGATCTCCCGGCTTCCACGGCGAGTGTCCATCAACTGCCCGACGATAGTCCTCCGAGAGCCCGCGGGAAGCGACGAATCGCATCACTCCGTGGCGGTCAAAAAGCAGGATCGAAGCCCGCGAACACCCCAGCGCCCGCTCGATCGCATCGAATGTCGCATCGAAAGCATCGGTCTCGGACTCTGCGCGGTATAGTCCGTCCGTCAATTGGAACAGCGCCTCCAACTCGTCGGCCTTCTTAATCCAGGGCGTGTCGTCGGCAGGTTCACGTTGGCTCATATGCGCCCCGCTGGGACGAGCCCGTACGGGCTCGGTTTCGATAGGGACTGCGACAACGAGCGTTTATATTTCCGCAGGCCCGGGTAAAGTTTAGGTGTGGCAGGCAGACCGGAATTCAAGCCCGAGCAGCGTCGAGTCCCGTCCGCAGGGCGAATGAATATCTCTGGTCGCGCGCCCTTATAGAATGAGCGATTAACCTATTAAATGGGACGTCGGCGAGTACCGATTTTAGGAGCAACCGGGAATGGGCACTAACCCCGGTAAACTGCTCGATTAGCAGCTTTATGCCAGCACACCACAAACAAAAGTGCGTCAAGCGTCCTTGCGGGGACCGATCAGTTTTTTAAACTAGCTAGCGGGATGCGGAGCGCCAGACAAAGCCCATCTGTCCGCCAATTTCGCGCCAGCGATCCGTTCAATCCCAAGATTGCCGCTTTCTCCAACGTTGTTCCAAATCCCGTCCTTTCGGAGCTCTCGGACAACGGATGTGATCCGTGTTCACTCCACTTGACGTGAAGTTCTTCGTCGAAAGTCGAAAGGTCGATGCTCAATTGCCCCGCAGGGCCGGAAAGGGCACCATACTTGACAGCGTTGGTGGTCAGTTCGTGCAGAAGGAGCGCCATTGACGTCAGTGCCTTGTCGCCGAGGGGAGCGTCCGTTCCGGAGATCAGGATTCGAGAGCCGTGAGCGTGGTCGTGTGGCGCAACGATCGCCTTCAACAGAGCCACAACCGTCGTCGCAATATCTCCGCGATCGTCCTCCCCGACAAGGTCGGGCAGCGTAAGTTCGTGGGCGCGAGACAGTGCGTGTAGCCGCGACCGTAGATCAGCCTCTAGATCGGAAACGGTTGTGGCTTGCCTGGCGCTCACCGAGATCAACCCGGCGGTGAGGCTGAACAGGTTCTTGATGCGGTGATTGATTTCCCGCAGCAGAATATCCTTGTGCTCTGCTGCCTGCTTAAGCGCCTGCGCCTGGGCAGCGAGTTCATCTCGTTGAGCGGCGAGTTGCTGCCTTTGCCGGTACAGTTCGAAGAACACGTCGACTTTGCTTGACAGAACGTCCGGTTCAATCGGCTTTTGGATGAAGTCCACCGCGCCAGCCTCGTAGCCGCGAAAACGGCGTCGGCCGTCTGCAATACCCGCCGTCACAAAGATGATGGGAATGTGTCGCGTGCGTTCGTTGCCGCGCATCAACTCGGCAAGTTCGAAACCGTCCAGACCCGGCATCTGAACGTCGACAAGCGCGAGCGCCACGTCTTGTCGAAGCAGGATCTCAAGCGCCTGATCGCCGGACCGCGCCTTCATGAGAAGGCGATCGTCTCGGCGGAGCAGTGCCTCCAGCGATATGAGATTTTCCTCGAGGTCATCGACCAGTAGAAATGGGACGGGCTCCATAGTTGTTCTCAGACCTCTTTCAAGTATTCGGCAATGGCATCGAGCGACAGGACGAGGGCGCTCGGGCATGATTGGATTGCAGCTTCCGGCATGGCGCGAGCGTGAGCGCCTTCGGGGTTTTGCACGATCACCGTTCCGCCTGCATTGTGGACAGCCGCCAGGCCGTCTGCCCCATCTCGGTTGGCGCCGGTCAGGACAATCGCGATAAGATCCGGCCCGAAGGCATCGGCAGCACTTTCGAAAAGTATGTCGATTGACGGGCGGGAGAAGAGGACAGGCTCATCAGAGGAAAGGGACAGGTTCCTGTCCGTTTCAACGAGCAGATGATAGTCCGGCGGTGCAAAATAGATCGTGCCGGCCTCGAGCGACTGTTTGTCCTCGGCCTCCTCGACAGGCAACCGGCACTTTGCACGAAAAAGGTCGACCATAAGGCTCGGCCTGTCGGATGGAACGTGAACGACCACGATCACGGGCAACGGGAAGCTTCGCGGCAACGCCGGCAGGATTGCCGAAAGTGCTTCGACAGCCCCCGCCGAAGCGCCAATGATCACCGCTTGAGCTTTTGCTGGCGTCATTCGACACGCCTTTGGTAGATCTTCTCCTCACGCACGAAATCCGTGAACGCATCGGCATGAAGGGAAAAGCGCAAATTCTCCTTGGCGCCGAGCCCGAGGAAACCTTTGCGAGCGAGCGAGTCCTTGAAAAGACCCACCGCGCGGTCCTGAAGCGCGCGGTCGAAGTAAATCATGACGTTTCGGCACGATATGAGGTGCATTTCTGCAAAAACGGCGTCGGTCACCAGGCTGTGATCCGAAAACACGACATGGCGGCGCAAGGTCTTATCGAACAGCGCCTTGCCGTATGCCGCCTGATAGTAGTCCGACAACGATGATTTTCCACCCGATTTGCGATGGTTCTCGGTGAAAAGCTGTATCCTGTCGAGTGCATAGACGCCGGCCTCGGCCGCCTCCAGCGCTTCATGACTGATGTCAGTGGCATAGAAGATCGTTCGATCTTCGAGGCCTTCTTCGCGAAACAGGATAACCAGCGAATAAAGCTCCTCGCCGCTGCTGCAGCCAGCAATCCACACCTTCAAGGAAGGGTAGGTCCTCAAGTGGGGAACGACCTTTTCCCGGATCGCCTGGAAGTAACTCGGATCGCGAAACATCTCGCTCACTTGGACGGTCAGAAAACGCAGCAATTGCGGCAGCATTGCCTGATCGTGCAGAAGTCCCTCCTGCATCGCCGAGAAAGTATCGAACCCCAGTTGTTCGCGCGCCTTTTTCAGGCGGCGCTTGATCGAGGCCATCGCATAGTTGCGAAAGTCATAGTGGTATTTGAGAAACAGTGCTTCCAGCAGCAACCGGATTTCGATGTCTTCTACCTTTTCAACGGCGGTGGCTTCGCTCATTTGGGCATCCATACACGCACCAGCGACAGCAGCCTGTCGACGTCCAGCGGCTTGGCCATGTAATCATTCGCCCCAGCCTCAATGCAGCGCTCCTGATCGTCCGGCATTGCCTTGGCGGTCAGCGCAATGATCGGCAACTTCTTCCAAGTCGGGTTCCTTCGGATTTCAGCGGTCGCGACCAAACCATCCATCACAGGCATCATGACGTCCATCAGCACGAGCTCAATCGGGCGCCCGGGGCCAGATGAAGCTTTTTCGAGAACCTCCAGTGCCTCGCGGCCGTTGCGCGCGATCTCGACGATCGCACCGCGCGGTTCAAGAATGTTGGTTAGCGCGTAGACGTTTCGGATATCATCTTCCACCACGAGAATGCGACGCCCCTCCAACAGCGCATCGCGGTTGCGCGCCTTGCGGATCATCTTTTGCTGTTCGTCCGGCAGTTCCGATATCACCTGATGCAGGAACAGGCTCACTTCATCGAGCAGTCGCTCGGGGGATTTTGCCCCCTTGATGATGATCGACTTCGAGAAGCGCCTCAACTTCTGCTCGTCATCCGCCGAGAGTTCGCGTCCAGTATAGACGATGACAGGCGGGAAGGCATAAGCGCTCTGTGAGCTCAACGTCTCCAGCAACGAATATCCCGACGCGTCAGGCAACGACAGGTCAAGCACCATGCAGTCGAAAGTCTGGTGCTTCAGGAGGTCAAGGCATTCGGCGGCGGTGCTGGCGGTCACCGTCTCGACGTCCTGCGTGCCGATCAGTTTTGCCACCGCTTCGCGCTGCACCGGATCGTCCTCGACGACCAGGACGCGATGCATTTGTTTCGTAAACCGCGCCTCGAGCTTTTGCAGAACCTTCAACAGTTCTTCTCGATTGACGGGCTTGATGGCATAACCGGCAGCCCCGAGAGAGTAGGCACTCTCGGCGTGATCGCTCCCCGACACGACATGGATCGGGATATGACGGGTCAAGACATCATGCTTCAGCCGGTCGAGGACGGCGAGGCCCGATTGGTCCGGCAACCCTATATCGAGCACGACGGCGCTTGGCATGAATTCCTTCGCAAGCAAAAGCGCCTCTTCGGCGGTTGCCGCGACAATTGCCTGGAAGCCCATTTCCCGCGACAGATCACGCACGATGCCGGCAAAAGTGTCATCATCTTCGATTACCAGCAGCACGCGTTTTGTATTTGTCAGAACATCTCGGTCGTCGTCGATCCGGCGGATCGGCCTGGGCGTAACCGTACCTGCCTTTTGCGCCGTGACCGTCGTTGCGAGCGTTCCTGGACTTGGCGCAAGAGCTGTCGGCTTGGCCACATCGAACCGTTCCCCGATGGTAACGGTAAACGTACTACCCCGTCCCGCCTGGCTTTGAAGCACGATCGTTCCGCCCAAAAGCCGCGCCAGTTGCCGAGAGATGGAAAGGCCGAGCCCGGTGCCGCCATACTTACGGCTGATTGTGCCATCGGCCTGGTGGAAGGCATCGAAGATCGCCCGCTGATGTTCCTGTGCAATTCCGATTCCGGTGTCGCTGACGGAGAAGCTAACCTTGCCCTCGCCAACCGAACCAATCACCAAGGTGACCTTGCCGGTCTCGGTGAACTTGATCGCATTTGAAAGCAAGTTCTTGAGAATTTGTTCAAGCCGCAACGGATCGGTCTCGATAGTGAGCGGACATTCCTCAGCAAGTTCAACGGAAAACCCGAGTTTCTTCTCGGTCGCCAGCGGCAGAAACACCTGACGAAGGTTGCGAGCCAGTCGCTCGAGCGAAACGGTTTCCGGCCGGATTTCGACATGCCCGGCCTCGATCTTGGAGAGATCGAGAATATCGTTGATCAGGTTCAAGAGATCATTGCCCGAGGATTGGATCGTCTTGGCAAACTTCACCTGCTCCTCAGTCAGGTTTTCGTCGGGATTGTCCGCAAGCAGCTTGGCCAAAATCAAGGAAGAGTTCAGCGGCGTGCGCAACTCGTGGGACATATTGGCAAGGAAGTCGGATTTGTATTGGCTTGCCTGCTCTAGTTCCTTCGCCTTGGCCGATATCGATACGTTCGCGCGCTCCAGCTCGTCGCGCTGAGCCTCAAGCCGCTGGGCTTGTGTTTCCAGCTGAGCATTGGTCTGCTCAAGTTCAATTTGCTGCTGCTCGAGGTGCGCCTGAGATTCCTTCAGCGCCCGCCCCTGCTCTTCAAGCTCTTCGTTTGAAACGCGCAGCTCCTCGCTTTGCGTTTGCAACTCTTCGGACTGCCGTTGCGTTTCCTCCAGCAGGTCGTGAAGCTGGCCGCGATAGGTCGCTGCCTTCACGGCAATCGCGATAGCCTCCGATGCGCGGTCAAGAAAGGTGACGATGGTCTCGTCGATTGGCCCAAGAAAGCCGAGCTCGATCACCGAATTCACTGAACCATCGACCTTTCCGGTCTGGATCGCGAGATGGCGTGGTTTGTCCATCCCAAGCCCGGAACCGAAGGCCAGGTAACCATCCGGGACATCGTCGACGACGATTGAACCCCCTTCCGCAACCGCTTGACCCAAGAGGCCTTCGCGGGGTCGAACCGTCATTGGCAAGTTCGCCTCGGGCGGAACGCCACGACTACAAGCCCGCTGGAACGAACCATCACCGCGAATGAAGATCGCACCGGCAATGGCGCCTGCGTAAGGCGCCAGGAAGTCGAGAATACTTTTGCTCAGCTGCTCGATCGACTGATCGCCCATCATCGCCGACGCCAACCCGACCTGACCAGCCTGAAGCCATTCATCCCTTCGGCGGACGATCGTGGCCTTGCGAATGAGGAGGGCGATTGCTGCGGTCAAAGCAATTCCGAGAAGACCAGAAAGCAGAGTGCTGAGCCGCGCAGTCTTCTGCGCATTCTCCATTTCGGCCAATCGATCAAGGCGCACTTCCAGCTCAGCGCCCGACATGGCCGCAATCTGCGCGCGGACGGCATCCATTTCGATCTTGCCGCGATCGGAGTTTACCATCGCAATCGCCGCCTCAAGACCGTCGGCCCGTCTCCGATCGATGGTCGCCCCGAGTTCCGCGAGCTTGGCGTCCACATGTTGCCTGAGAGCCACCAGCCGCTGACTTTGGCCCGGATTGCTCGCAGTCAGTTGACCGATCTGATCGAGTTTTGGCCGAATGGCGCGAACTGCCGCGTTGTAGGGGGCAAGGTAGCCCCCACTATTGGTCAACAAAAACCCACGCTGACCGGTCTCGGCATCCTGAACAAGCGACAGCAGTTCGTCGAGAGAAACAATGGCAACGTGGGTTTGTACAATCCTCTCGTTGCCCCGTTGCAGGGCCTCCAGGTTGAGATAGGCAACGACGCTGCTTGCGACAAAAAAGAAGAGGGTGCCTGCCAGGCCGAGGGCCACGCCCGCTTCTAGGCCCAAAAGCGCGCGGAACGAGCGCGAACTCAAGCTCGATCTTCTGGTTGCGGTGGCGGACATTCAGACTCCGAGGAAAGAGCAAGCATTGAGTGGAAACAGCGACCGTGTGCTGACGGTGCGTGGCTGGATTGCGAAGACGTTCTGGTTCAGCGGCGGTTCCTGCCGAAGTCGGAATTCGACCAGCCCTGACGGATTCGCGCTGATTCTATGTTGCATTATCAAACCTGCCCGCCGAAGCGTACAAACTTTTGAAATAACAGGCCGTTTGTTCACCCGTCTGCCCCCAAAACCTTTCCCGCTAAACCGCGGAATGCTGAATTTGCGAGCTCTAACTATGGCTCCCTCGTTCTTTTTCCATCTCCCTGCCGCCACCTCATTCTCGCCAGGCACCGCCTGTCACATTTTGGTGACAGTGCACGGTGGTCACTGCAGTGATTTCACAGAGAGAAGCGCGGCCACTCCAGGAAGCGGTCCGCGGGCCCGACCAACCGCCACCGGGCAAATCCGTCTCCGTGGGCGGATTCCACCTTGGCGTTTAGGGCCTGCGGCACTGTCCTCTTTAGCACGACCGCGCCAAAACCCGAGCGCGGCAACTGATAGTCGCGACCTTCAGGGCCAGGGTGCTCATCCCAAGACATCGAAAAGGCAAGGCCTGCCGGGGAAGTGGCCAGCGCCCAGGTAATTGAAATCGTGCCGGCACGCGACCGCAATACGCCGCCCTTTGACGAATGAAGGGCTAACTCGTGGATCGCCATCCCAAGATTTTCGATTGCAGCTGGGGCAAGCGCGATGCCCGGGCCAGAAATCTGACAGAACGCTTCAGCATGAAACGCTGCGATCTGCTTTTCGACCAGGCCTCTTAGATCTGTTGCTTGCCAATCTGCCGACGCAATCAGGTCGTGGGATGCCGAAAGGGCCCATATGCGGTTTTCAAGGTCCTTCTGGAAAACCGCAGGTTCCGTTTCTTCGCTCCTGCTCTGCCGGATCATCGAAAGAATGATGGCATAGTGGTTCTTGACCCGGTGGTTGACCTCCCGCAGCAGCAGGCGGATTCGCCTTTCACGGTCCTTTGCGGATGTGATGTCGCGCGCAACCTTGGATGCTCCGATGATGCGGCCCTTGGAGTTGCGGATCGGGGAGATCGTCAGCGAAACGGTTACAAAGCTGCCGTCCTTGCGCTGCCTGACGGTTTCGAACGGTTCAATCCTTTCACCTTTGCGCAGGCGCTGCAGCAGATCTCGCTCTTCGTCGTGAAGATGAGTGGGTATGATCGTCAGGATTGATCGCCCGACCATCTCCTCGGCTGAGTAGCCGAACATGCGTTCGGCTGCGCCGTTCCAGGTTCGCACGGTACCATCGAGATCCTTGCTGACGATGGCGTCGAAGGACGACTCCACAATGGCCGCAAGCCTCGCTCGCAAGATATCTTCACTCCCCGCCTTGTCGAAAGAACCCAAGGGCATAGCTTACTGCTCCAACTTCACGAACATTCCCTTTCCCAAGGGCTACCAACCCCGTGGAAAGACGTGGACGTTGTTATTGTTCCAATGCCCTGAGCAACGAAAGCATGAGCGCTACGCGCCGGTCGCGATCACCGGAGTGCGGACGGCTGAACGGGTTCGATGTGCACTTGATCGATGCAAGCAAGGAAACGCCGACATTGAGGGGCTGGACCGGCCGGCTGGACATCAGGAACTTGCGCTGTCTCTCGACGTTACCTCTGTCAGAGAAATGCTGCCGCGTCCTTGCGAGGCCGACAGCAACCTTGAGAGGGAAAGATGACCAAGGGCGGGACGCGGGCCGATTTTGACCATGGCCGCTTCGCGAAGGGCCTCGCACGCGGCTTCGCCGGCGCGTTGCTTTTTGCGCTGCCTATGTTCCTCACGATGGAAATGTGGGAACTCGGCCTCTACATCGACCGCGACCGGCTGCTTATTTTGCTTGTGGTCAACATTCCGCTGCTTGTCCTCCTTGCGCGTCGGATCGGCTTTGAAAATGTATCGACGTGGCGCGAAGCGCTGCGAGACGCAAGCATTGCATACTGCCTGGGTATCGCGGCGAGTGTCTTTGTTCTTTTCATGATTGGCGTCCTAAAAATTGGCCAGGCCCTGCCGGAAGTGCTTGGAATGATCGCCATTCAGGCGGTCCCAGCCAGCATTGGCGCCTTGCTCGGCCGCAGCGAACTGGGGACACGAACCGAAAGCGGCGAGGACGAGAAGGATCCGATCGGCGAGACGCGGGGCGATGGTTACGGTGGCGAACTTTTTATGATGGTCGTTGGGGCTCTGTTTCTCGGTCTCAACGTCGCCCCAACCGAAGAAATGATCCTGATATCCTTTAAGATGTCGCTGTGGCACGCCATTGCCGCAATCTTGGCGTCGATCCTGCTGATGCATGGCTTCGTCTACGCCCTGTCTTTCATAGGCGGCCATGAACTCGATGAGAACACACCTGGCTGGCATGCCCTTATCCGCTTCACAACGCCGGGTTACGTCATCGCATTCGCGATCAGCCTCTATTGCCTATGGACGTTTCATCGGCTGGACGGCCTCGATCCAACACAAGCGATTGTCGCCACGGCTGTCCTCGCCTTCCCGAGCGCAATCGGCGCAGCCGCAGCGCGCCTCATTCTGTAGGTAACGTGATGGCAAAGACCCCGAAACCAGGCTCCGTTGAAAATCGTCGAGCGCATTGGATCGAATGGACGACCGGTGCGGTTTCCACCATCCTGATCACGGCGCTTATTGGCTGGATCAGCTATCAGGCTGCAACCCAGGCCGATGGGCCTCCGGACCTCTCGGTGACGATCGTCAGCAGCGCGGGGAGTGCTGGCGGATATCTGGTCATGTTCGATGTTAACAATGCAGCCGACCGAACGGCGGCCGCCGTCGTCGTACGTGGCGAAATCACCGACAACGATAATGTCATAGAGACCGCGGAGATCACGCTTGACTACGTGCCTGCGCGATCGAAGGCGCGGGGTGGACTGATCTTTCGCAACGATCCTGCAGGTCGCTCCCGTGTTTCCGCGACCGGTTTCAGCGAACCGTGACCGACGACGTGCGCCAGGGCGGTGTCAAGGAACCTGTTTGTGCTCTCGCGGTTAGGACCTGAACGCCAACGGGAGTGCACGATGACTTTGACGCTCAACGACATCTCCAACGAACTGAAGAATATCGACTTCGGCATGCTTTCGACAAAGAAGGCAGACGGAACCATCTCCAGTCGACCAATGAGCAACAATGGCGACGTGGACTATAGGGGGGACACCTGGTTCTTTTGCTTTGAGCAGTCACAAAAAATCACCGAGATCAAGGCAGATCCGAAGGTAACCCTGACTTACACCGCTCGTCCGAGCCTTCTCGGCAAACCCGGTATTTTCATTGCAATCCAAGGGAATGCTTCGCTCGTGGGTGACAAGCAGACGTTTGCCGAGCATTGGATGAGCGAGCTTGAAAGATGGTTTCCCCAAGGCGTGGACACCCCCGGTCTTTTAATGATCAAGGTTCACGCGTCGAAAGTCACCTACTGGGATGGCGATGAGACGGGGAGCATCTTCGCCCCTGACGACCACCCACAAGACTAGCGCGCAAAGCCCTCCGTCCTATGCACCGGCACCCGCGCTCGCTGTTCACTCTCAAGGCGGCCAAAAGCCCATAAAAAGCGCACATCTAGACCCACAGTTGCACGCGCTCCTAACGCACCAAACGCTTGGATGTTCCTTGAAAAAACTTCGCTTTTCGGCCCGCTATCAACGGAACAGAACGACCCGTTTTGCCGTTCAATCGCGGTGAACGCCGGTGTCGTATCGGCCCAATGGAGAACATACAAATGCTGAAACGGATTGCTACTTTCGCCCTCATCGCGGCATTTGCCAGCCCCGCTCTGGCACAGCAAAAGGTCGTTTGCGATGAAGCTTCAATCGCTAAGGCCGAACAGCAAGTCGCGCAAATCTCCGACGGCGCAAAAAAGATCGAGTCCACCAAGGAACTCACCATGGCGAGAGATGCCATGATGGCGAACGACATGGAGAAATGCACGTCGCATCTCGACAATGCCATCAAGGGCATGGACGCCATGTAGAGTCCGTCTGAAGGGAGCATTGATGCTGAAGCGCAGTGTTCCCTCAGTCTGCTGCATATAATCCATCATGCTGCTCACCGGGTCGAAACGAACGGAGATGTGGCTCTTATGATCTCAAATTTTTCCTCCGGATGCCCGCATCTCGAGGATCGAAACGAGGAACAAAATCATGAAAAATATCCTGCTCGCCGCGGTCTTCCTCGGCGGATCGAGTTTGGGCGCGCTCGCGCAGACCGCCACACCTCCCGCTACAGCAGATGGTGATACGCCTGCCGTGGCAACACCAGACACCACCAATCCAACAGCGCCCGTCGCCGGCGCCAACAGTTTCACTGAAGAACAGGCCAAGGATCGCCTTACTGACGCCGGCTACACCGATGTGACCGGTCTAAAGCTCGACGACAAGGGCGTCTGGCGCGCAACTGCCTCGAAGGACGGCAAATCCATGCAGGTCGCGCTCGACTACCAGGGCAACATTGTTGCCAACTAACCCCAGAACGAGGAAATCCCCATGAAAACCGTTAGTGGACTTTTTGACGACTATTCGGACGCCCGCGCCGCTGTGTCAGCCCTTGAAGATCGCGGCGTGCCGTCGGACGACATCAGCATCGTTTCCAACAATGTTGGGGATTGGTACGGCACTGCAGACGAAAGCAACGCGGCTGAAGGCGCTGGGACAGGCGCCGGTGTCGGCGCTGCGGTCGGTGGCATTGGCGGCCTTTTGACTGGTCTTGGGGTCATGGCCATCCCGGGTGTCGGTCCGGTGGTCGCAGCCGGTTGGCTTGCCGCGACCGCGGCGGGTGCTGCCGCCGGCGCGGTAGCAGGTGGTGCCGCCGGCGGGATTATCGGAGCGATGACGGATTCGGGCGTTCCGGAAGAACATGCCCATGTCTATGCGGAAGGCGTACGGCGCGGTGGCGCGGTCGTCACGGCACGGGTCGACGACGCGCTCCAGGCGGATGCCGAAGCGATCCTACGCCGCGGTAGCTGGGTCGACCCGGTGCAGCGTCGAGCTTCTTATTCCGAGCAGGGCTGGCGGCGCTTTGATCCGACGCTCGCTCCCTATACTCCCGATGAGGTTGAACAGGAGCGGCGGCGCTACAGGCGCTGATGTCCCCAAGGCGTCTTCTCGGGTCCTAAATTCATCCGTTGCCGGCATACCGGCATAATGCCGCTGGCAACGGATAAGCATTGCCTAAACCAACGAGGCAGGGCCTGCAGTCGGCTAAACTGTCTCGAGGTTCATAGAGCCGGGCCCGACAAACAGCACCATCATTCTCAACAAATAACGGAACAAGTGCGTAGCTCACTCGTTCAAGAAATGTACCTGAAATAGCAATGGAGCGTCCCCAAAATGGATTGGAACCGTGTTGAAGGCAACTGGAAGCAGATTAAGGGTAAGGTCAAGGAGCAGTGGGGCAAACTCACCGACGATGACCTCGACCAGATCAACGGTAAACGCGAGCAACTCGAAGGCAAGATCCAGGAGCGTTATGGATATGCCAAGGATCAGGCGAGGAAAGATATCGACGACTGGTATTCAAACCAGCGTTTCCATTGATCCAAAGCTACCTCCACTCTTTATCTTCAAAGGCCGCCGTTCCGGCGGCCTTTCTGCTTGCTGCCTGGCTTCAAAGCTCAGCGAAAGGCAAACAATTCGCTATCTGGGTCGCGGTAGCCCAAAATCTCTGACGACACGATCTCCGCAGCGATCTGGCTGTAGGTAATGCCATTGCCCCCATAACCCATCACAGCATAGACATTCTCCAGCCCCGGAACGTTTCCGATAAGCGGCAATCCGTCAGAGGTAATGCCAAAAGGCGCGGCCCAAAGATAATCCGGTTCGCCGATTGGTATTTCCAGGAGCGCCGACAGCTTTGCGCGCAAGATCTTTGATTTGGCTCTAAGCTTGATAGGGTCCGCAAATGCGGTGGCGCTTTCTTCGTCCTCCCCTCCAACAATCAGGCGACCATCCTTGGTCGAGCGAAAATAGAGGTATGGATCGGATGCCTCCCAAACAACATAGTTCTTAAGCCAGTCAGGCCGTGGATGGTGCGGCTTAGTCGCAAGCGCCCAGGTGGATACCATCCGATGGCCTTGGTGGGCCACGACGTCGAGAAACTCGTAGCCCGTGCAAAACACAACGTGCTTGGCCAGTATGATTTCGCCTGTCGAGGTCGCAGCGGCGTTCCATCCTTCAACGCTGCGTACGTCGGTAATCTCCGTGTCGCCTATGAGCGAAACACCGTCCCTCTGGGCTTTGCGCCACAAGCCGGCTGTCAATTGCGCCGGATTTGCGGCTGCAGAAATATCGGACTCGATTGCCGCAGTCCGATTGAGACCGAACTCTTCGCGCAAGCAAGCAGACTTGAGAAACCTTGCTGAAATGCCAGCGGCCTGCCGCGCGTCGATTTCCAAGCGAAGCGCGCGGGCACCATAGGCATTGCCGGACTGATAAAGAGACTTCTTTTGTTCAAAGCCACAGTCGATTCCAAGACTGTCGATGAGCGTGATCAGTGTTTCCACTGCTCTTGCGGAGCGTTGCCATGCGCGCCGCGCCTTGTCCTGCCCAATCATCGTGGTGAGCCGGTGGAGCGGCACATCGATCTCGTGCTGGATCATCGCAGTGCTCGCCAAAGTGCTGCCTTGTACCGGCCAGCGTCGGTCGACGACGAGAATTTTCATGTCTCGCTTGGCAAGGGACAACGCCATCAGCGCCCCTCCGATGCCGGCGCCGACGATCAACACATCGACTTTGTCAACGGAGATGCGACTTTGCGCGACAACCTTGATATGACGCGTGTTGGACCACAGTGGCCGATTGGACCGCAATTTGCGCTTTCGCGTGATTTTCTCCAACTCTTTGCATCTCCATGTTCCGGTAGAGGTTGGATAGCCGGACGAACGCTCATTCTTCCGCTTTACTCTCGCTATCCATCGGGATCGCGATCCCTTGAATGCCTCAGCCGTCGCAACGCACGCCCGGGAGAGGCCGGTGCCGCCGAAGAATGTTCGTGCCGCAGTTGACTTGCGGGCTGCTCATCGCCCCGACACGGGCCGCACGCTGTTGCTCGCTTCGAGGCGCGCATCTTGGGATGGATAAAGGCAGTGCCTTCGAGGGCCGTTGTAGGGCTGGTAGGTGTTGTCATCGGCTCGATACGACTGATAGCGGACGGTACACGAGACGGTACGCGGTTCGGCCGTCGCGTAGCCCACGAACCGCCGATCGATTTGCGCCGTCCGGTCTTTGTGGATCGGGTACATGACCGCGTAAGGCGACTGGCACGTTCGTATTTGTCCACCGTATGAGCGGTACGCGTTGGTTTCGGGGTTATAGGACCGGTAGCGGCTTGAGCACCAATCGCGGTGGGCTGTCGAGAGGCCGGTATGGGAGGTCACCAAGGTTGGAGCAGTGAGTGCCAGACGCCCCGATGTTCGCTTCGCCGAAACCGGGTTCGTGACGTAAGTGGAATAGACGGGCGGCAAACGCTGGTAGTTCTGCTGGCTCCGGTCGATCCGGACCGGTGTTGCGGTCCAAAGATCTGGAGCCGAAGCCGACTTCAGCAGAGGAGGTTCGGTGGGCTTGGCCAGCACGAGTGAGGCGACGGACGCAGCCGCGGCGCTGGCGCAAACGGACAATGCGATGCCAAATGCCAGCGATCCGATCGCTTTCATGGTTTTGCTCCTCTGCCCGTCACTGGGAATGCCTTTTGGTATCAGCGCGAAATCGAAAGCGATTGAATTTCCAACGAAAACGCCTTGCCGCGACGGCCGTCGTCGCCGACAGCTAAATGCGGAGGTTGATTTTTTGTTCCCCTTACGGGCTTTGGTCGGACGGAAATTCAGACCAAGGGCGTAGCTTGACCAGAACGAGGGTTATCGAGCACTTCGAAACTCCTGAAAAGAGCGCGGACTTGCAGATTGCCCGGTGGTCCCGTCAGCTGAGCGCAGTTGGCTGTCCATCGGCGAAATGCAGCAAGCCTGGCGCGCCAGACCCAGTTGTCATTGGCGGATCAAGCTTTCGACCCGCCGCGCCAGCACGTCAGCTGTGAAGGGTTTGGTGACCACTTCCATGCCATGGTCGAGGTGCCCGTGGTTGAGTACTGCGTTCTCCGCATACCCTGTGACGAAGAGTACGTTAAGACCGGGACGCTGGACGCGCACCGCATCCGCAAGCTGCCGTCCGTTCATGCCGTTCGGCAGCCCGACGTCGGTAACCAGAAGATCGATTGTGGGGCGTGCATCAAGCATTTTAAGGGCGGAAGGGCCGTCGCTCGCCTCCAGCACTTCGTAGCCCAGCTCTTCGAGAATTTCGACCGCGACCATCCTGACCAGGGGTTCGTCGTCCACGACTAGGATGGTGTGAACTCCGGTCGCTGCAGGCGCGGGCCCCGCGTCGGCTGGTATGTCGGAGCTATGATCTTCGGCCGCGTGGCGGGGCAAATAAATGCAGATCATCGTGCCCTTGCCCACTTCGGAGTATATGCGCACGGCACCACCGGATTGGCCGGCAAAACCGTAGACCATGGAAAGGCCAAGCCCCGTCCCCTGTCCGATCGGCTTCGTCGTGAAAAACGGATCAAAGGCGCGGGCGACCACATCCGGCGACATGCCCGTACCGGTGTCGCTGACGCACAAGGAGACATATTGCCCCGGCGGCAATCCACGTTGGGCCGCAGCGCGTTCGTCGAGCCACCGATTGCCGGTCTCGATCGTCAAGCGTCCACCATCCGGCATCGCGTCGCGAGCGTTGATGCAAAGATTGAGCAGAGCGTTCTCGAGCTGGCCAACATCGACGAAGGCCGTCCACAGCCCTCCTGCTCCGACAGTCTCGACCGCCACCCCAGGACCGACGCTTCGGCTGATCAGATCTTGCATACCCGCGACGATGCGATTGATGTCCGACGGCTTCGGATCGAGCGTCTGCCTGCGGGAAAAGGCAAGGAGGCGCTGAGTTAGGCCCGCGGCCCGCTTCACCGCCCCTTGTGCTCCCGTCATATAACGGTCGATCTCACCCACACGGCCCTGGGCGAGCCGAGTTTTCATCAGATCAAGGCTGCCGCTGATGCCGGCGAGGATGTTGTTGAAGTCGTGCGCCAGGCCCCCGGTTAGTTGCCCGACAGCCTCCATCTTCTGCGCCTGCCGCAGGGCGTCTTCCGCCTGGACAAGGGCTGCGGTGCGTTCCTCTACCCGTTGCTCTAGCGTTTCGTTGAGCGTGCGGAGGGCCGCAAGGGCATGGTCACGTTCGGCTTCGACCGCGCGCCGCTCCTCGATATCGATCAGGACACCCGGAAATTTAAGCGCAACACCGTCACTGCTGCATTCCACGCGACCGTTCGCCTCGAGCCAGCGATACCTCCCGTCCTCGCGACGCGTCCTGTATTGGTGGGCATAGGCTCCGCCTTTTGCCAGGGCCTCTCTGACCGAGGCCGTCACTCGTTCCTGATCGTCGGGATGAACGGCGCCGACGATATCGGCAAGGCTCAGGCCTGAGCGCCCTTGCTGCGGATCGAACCCAAACGCGGTCGCAAAAGCTTCGTCGACCGTAAAGCGATCGGTAGGCACGTCCCACAGCCACGTGCCGATGATCGCCCCTGCGGCCATCGCCATTTGCACACGCTGTATGTTATCGCGCGCGTGGCTTTCGCTCTCGCGTAGCGCCGCTTCGGCCTTCTTCCTCTCGGTTACGTCGCGAAATAGGACCGCCACCTGGCGCAGGCCTGCCGGCTCGATGCGGGTGGCCGAAACTTCGATATGCCTGGCGACTGATTTGAACTCCTGCTCGAAGCGCACTGGTTTGCCGGTGCGCAACACGCTGCCATAGACGTCCAACCAGACATCCGCGTTGCCGGGTTCAATCTCCCGAAGCCGTTTGCCGACGATGTCCGAGATGCCTGTATGCCGGCCATAGCCGGAATTTGCTTCAAGGTGTACGTAATCGCTGAGCGGACCATGTGGTCCGTCGATGAAGCCAATAATGCAGAAACCATCGTCGATCGCCTCGAAAAGGGCTCGATAGCGTGCCTCTCGCGCGTCGTCGTCGCTGGCGTTATGGACCTTCAGCGCGGCGCCTCCCTGCGACAGGGCCCTCAGCCTCAGGATCTCGTCCTCGAGTTGCTCGCGAGACAGCGACTTGATGTCAGACATCGATTTCGGTCTTTCCCTTCGTCGTTCCTGTCACTGCCCTTTGCGCGTCTCTGGACAGGGTCTCGTCCCACAGCAGTGAAAGCGCTCCGACGATGGCATTTCTGCTGTAGGGTTTGCGCACGATCGGCACGCCGATAAGGTCCGGCGGCAGTTCTGCTCCCTCGCCATAGCCTGTAGCAAAAACGAATGGAGTGCCTCTGCGCATGAGTTCGCCGGCGATCCCGAACGAATTGGTCTGCCCGAGATTGATATCGAGAATCGCCAGTTCCGGAGCAGTCCTCTCGATATGTGCCATGGCCTGCTGCACGGAGCTCGCCGTCGAAACCTCCGAGAACCCTGCGTCCGACAGCATCGCTTCGAGATCAAGCGCTATGAGCATCTGATCCTCAACGATCAGAACCCTGGGGTTTGCACGGCCAAGGCCGCTTTGTTCGGGAGCGGCGGTACCGACCGTATATGTTTCCATTGTCGGACCTAACGCGGTGAGTTTGACGTGTGGGGAGGGGATGCTGAACTCTGCCTCAAGCCCCGATGGTTCGAAGCGGACGGAGCTGCGCCCATGAAGATCATAGGGGACGCTGCGCTCGATGAGGGCACTACCGAATCCCCTGCGTAACGGCAGAGTGACGAGCGGACCGTTTCGCTCGCGCCAGGAGACGTCGCAATCGGAGCCGGTCATCGTCCAGCGCACCTCTACTTCGCCAGCCGTCACCGAAAGCGCGCCGTATTTGGCGGCGTTGGTCGCGAGCTCGTGAAACACCAGCGCCATTACCGAAAAAGCACGGCTGTCGAGCCAGACGGCAGGACCTTCGAGCGTTATTGTCGACAGATTTGTCCGGTAAGGCTGGAGTTCGGCCTCCAGGAGATCCGCCAGGATCCCGCCCCCATCGCCGCGCACGACCTGGTCATGCGCGATTGCGAGCGCCTCGATGCGACCCTGCAGCGTCGAAACATATTCTTCGAGCGAATTCTTGTGCCGTTGGGGGCTCGTCACCAGAGATTTGATGACGGCGAGGATGTTCTTGACGCGGTGGCTAAGCTCCTGGTTCAGCATCCGCTGCCGAACCTCGGACTTGCGCCGCTCGCCCGCCATCAGCTCATTGTGTCGCAGCACCACCTCGACGATCGCGACCCGGACGATCTCGGCGATTTCCCGCTCGGCCTCCGACCAGGGCTGCGCCTGCGCCTGGACTGTCTCCTTCCAGATCGCAAAGCTCTTGCGTGGTGTCAGGCGGTCGCCGAGTGGACCTGCCTCATAGGTCTTTTCAGGATTGCCGGCCCAGTTGAGGGTCTGGACCAGTTCTTTGCGAAAAAACACCAGGCAATCCGAGCCGGTTTGCGAAAGGGGAATGGCGAGAACGCCCGAAAGCCGCTCGCTGTAGGCCGATGCCTCCAGGAACTTCTGTGACAGGGCATGTGTCGCCCAAACGCGCCCTTCGCTGACAGTGCGGATGAAGTCCAGAAGAGCGGCTCTTTCTTCGTCCGGCGGAGCGGTGCCGATCCCCGCCCATTTGCCATCGACCATGACGCCGATGCCGTCGTTTGCCAGCAACTGCGAGAATTCACGCAGGCTTTGGCGCAACAGCTCACCCACATCCTCGTGATGGGAGGACAAAATGAGAAAACGGTCGAGCGCTTCGCGTGTGCCGGCGACGGCCGCAACCCGGCGACGTTCCTTCAGAGATTTCAGGTGCAGCGAGAAAAATTCGCCGAACACTTCAAGCGCAACGCGTTGAGCCATCGGCAGGGCGCGCGGCGAATAATGGTGGCAGGCGATCAACCCCCAGAGCTGGCCGTCCAGAACAACCGAAATCGACATCGACGCGGCGACGCCCATGTTGCGCAAGTATTCGCAATGGATGGGCGAAACGCTGCGCAAGTGCGCGAAACTGAGGTCCAATGGTTCGCCGGATCCGTCCAGAACCGGCTCGACCGGGACGCGCGCACCGCTCGCGTCCGAAATGACGCGAATGGTGTTCTTGAGATAAAGTGCGCGGGCCTGCTGGGGGATATCGCTTGCTGGAAAATACTGGCCCAGAAAACTCTCAAGATCGGCGCGTTTCGCTTCGCTGACGACCTTGCCTGATCCGTCCTGCTCAAAGCGGTAGATCATCACGCGGTCATAGGCGATGGTACCGGCAACGATCCGGCACGCGCGCTGCACGAGACGGTCGACGTCGGTGATGTCCTTGATACGGCCAATCATCTCGCGCGCGATATGCAAGGGCTGACCGATCGACGGCGCCGGCTCGAACTCAATGATGACGGCCGACTTGTGAAGGTGGACGGCAATGTCGAACACGCGGTCGCCAAAAGCGACATCGAGCAAAAGGGCCGGTCGTGAGGCCGCTCCCGCGGCCGCAAGCGCATTGCGCAGATCATGCAACAACTTTGGGCCGAGCACGTCGACAAGAGGCCGCCCAAGGAGGCTGCCCTCCCAGGCGAGCATCTTCGCAGCGTTTGCCGATATGCGTTCGATCGTCGTGAACCCGACATTGCACGCCAGAAGACAACCGTGCGGTTGGATGCTCCCGGGGATATGAATGGGCTCCCTGTCGCAAGTCTCGAGGGTGACGGGTTCAACTGGCGACAAGATATGTACTTTCAAAGCAAGTTTGGGCGAGAGCAAACACGGCGTTCGCCGTGACGGCAGACCGAACGACGTCAAAATCGCGGGTTCGTTCGAGGAGCGACAGGAAGGACGGCCATCGGGTCGTGTCGTTCGCCATCGAAGCAAGGTGCTTCGCGCCGAAGGTTTCATCGAAACCAAGCTTCAACGCCCTCTGACGCAAGACCCGCGCACCGAGAGACGACCCTTCCACCACGTAGAGGGCACCGAGCAGCGCGCTTGGGTCGGAAAGATCGAAATCAGGCCGAATGCGGCGCGCCGGTGCCAAGCCGAGATCGCACGCGTCCTGAGCAAGCAGCTCTGCAACCCCTGATGGTCGCCAATTCCAGCCTTCAGGCCAAGAGACGTTCCTCAGCGCTTCGTCCATTGTCGCACGAAACGGCAACACGCGCGCTACGTACCGGCGATAGTCCTCGATAGTGCTGAGCTCGCCGACCGCCGCGTCTACCCGCTGATGTGCATCCCGCGTCCTATTCCTCAATTCAACGCGTTCACTTCCGCGCATGCATTTTCCGCCTAATCATAAAATACGACCCGTTCTGTGGCACGTGGCCGAGGCAGGCCCAGACTAAAATCGCTTCAAGAACTAGGGCATGGCCACGATTGCGACAAGGCAATCGCGTTCTGTTTTTGGAGACGAGAGTGAAGGGCACGGCGCTCGAACATCCAAGGCTGAAAAACGGCTTTCAACGAAACGGCCGCGCAGGCATGGGAAAATTCCTATGATCGAGCGGTTCTATTGATGCACCCCGCAAGCGATCCAGGATCTCTCCGGATCGTGTGTAAGATGGCTCCCTCCTTGGGGACCGTCTTTTTTCAGCCACGTCTTTTCGAGTGCGCTGCACCGTCGCAGAAAGCAGGTGGGCACAGTTATCGTCGCCTCAAGAACGCGCTCCAGATATAACCTGCAACACCCGCGGTGATCAGAACCGGCGTGAGATGACGTCTGATACCGCTTTCTACCGTTTCTAAAACAACGGTCGCCTCGAGCGCCGCCAGTCTGGAAGTCCCCTCCGCTATGGCGATGAGGCGCTCGCCAAGCCGGGCCACGTCGGCCCGCAACACATCAAGCTGCTCTCTCTGCGTCGCCAAGCGTGGTGTCTTGAGAACAAACTCGGCCTTTGGCAGCGGGTCGTCACTCAACGACAAAATATCGCGTTCGCGCGGCTCGTCACTCATTGTTTGGTCCTCCTCCGCTCGGTTTTTCTCAACGAGGAAAGGCCGCCCGTTGTTCCCTCGTTTTACCTTCCTCACCGTTGACAATGTGCTTTTGAAAGCGGCGCCGCGTCCACGATGGCTTGCTGGCTGCGGAATTTTCACTATCCTTGAGGAATGAGGATCCTAGGAATTTCAGGAAGTACGCGTCGGCTTTCCACCAATTCGGCCTTGTTGAGGGCTTTCCAATCCCTCGCTCCAGCCGATATCACCATTGAAGTCTTTGATAATATTGGTGAGCTGCCGATCTTTTCTCCCGATCTGGAGGGCGCAAACGCCCCAGAAAGCGTCATCCGCTTCGTCGAGAAAATTTCGGCAAGTGATGGGCTAATCATCTCCAGCCCCGAGTATGTTCGCACCATTCCCGGAGGCCTCAAGAACGCCATCGACTGGCTTGTCTCGGGGGAGGCCGTAATCGCAAAACCGATAGCCCTCATCCACGCTTCGCACCGAGGCGACGACATGCTCGCAGCGCTGCGCACCGTCCTTTTGACATTAAGCTCAAATTTCTCCGAGACGATTTTCTTCCGGCTTCCCGTTATGAAGGAGACGCCAGACGCAATCATGGAAAAGCTCATGGACCCCGCTCATCGTCCGGCGGGGGAGAAATTCCTCAAGGATTTTGCATCGTTTTGCCGAAGCCAGAACGGGGACGTCCCTGACGTGATCGCTATTTGACCAGCGGCGAGACGGACCACAACCCAGAGCGCTGTGGCTCCGTATTTCGAAAGTCGCATAAAGGCTATTGTTCCTGCGAAATATCCTGCCCCAAACACTTCCCCGGCGCAGCTGAACGTGGCAAAACGCGCCCTTCCCGCCTCCCATACCAGTAGCGGCCACTTCCCGATCAAGCACCAATTCAGATGAGCCGATTTCTCAGCCCACAGGTTAATGCCTGTCAAGCTACTCATCTGCACTCAAGGGATTTCATCGCGATATCCTCATTAGCCACAGGGTTTAGCCCGGATGGGCAAATAGAGTTCCGGCAAGCGGTGTGATAGCGAGCACCAGTCGTCTTCGGACGGGGAGGAGACGGCCAGAGGCCTGGCGCTCCAATCATAGCGACAGGCCTCGCCTGGGGATCCTTTGGCTAGTTTCCACGAGGACGCAAACGTTTTACGTCCTCGACAGGAAAAGAGACGACCATTCCCAAGCGGCATGATCCCGACAGGGGAGCAAAATGGGCTATGATTGGAACGGCACGCGGGTACGTTGGATGAAGGCTTTGCGACTTGGGACCGTGGTCGCGTTGGCGGCTGTGTTGATATCGGTAGCAACTCAGGTTGTATCCAACGCGCTCTAACCTGCAGACCGAGGCCTTCCGTGCATATGCGTTGTATCGCGGTGACTGTAATGTGGGCGCGTGAAGATCGTTGACCCTGCTCAGCGCTTAGACAACCCAGAGTACCGCTTTGCGCCTTCTAGTTCGGATCCCGCATGAAATGGAGTGTGTGGACGGCTCTCGAGGGGCGGTTTCTGTCGAAGTGGGCATCATCAACGCCCCGCTTTGCAAGCGAGCGGCCCCTTCGAACAGGGGGAATAGTTGTAAGCAATCGTGCTCCTCTCCAATCCCTTCAGAGGCCTTCTCCTCATCGAGTGGGATATTGCTGGAACTCCGTCCCGCTCTACCTCTTTCTCCATCTCGGGCGGAGGAACAATAATGCACCCAGCGTCGCGACATCGAGCGGCAGAACCGACAGAGGCCAAGGGGGCGGCAACTGGAAAGCAATGGATAAGGAAGGCCGACGCCGACCAGACCAGAGCAAGCTTTCCCGAACTGTTCTTCGATCTCGTTTTTGTGTTCGCTTTGGTCCAGCTCGCAAAGACACTTGCTAGCGACTTCGGCCCCACAGCCCTTGTCGAGGCGGCGCTGCTCATTCTTGCGATCTGGTGGATCTGGATTCACTCGACCTGGGTTACAAACCTTCTCGATACCGAGCAAGATCCAGTACGGCTGATGCTCTTTCTCCTGATGTTTGGGGGTATCCTGCTGGCTATCGCCTTGCCCGACGCGTTTGGAGACCATGGATTTGCATTTGCGGTGATCTACTGCGCCATTCAGATAGGGCGTTCCTTTTTCATGCTCTACGCCTATCATCGCGTCGATGCGGCCTCTTTCCTGACGTTCCTGCGGATTACCCTCTGGCTAGTCCTTGCAAGCGCCTTCTGGCTTGTGGGTTCTCAAATGGAGACGACTCCGCGAATTGCATTTTGGAGTACCGCTCTTCTCGTCGAATATCTGGCTCCGGCCCTGCGGTACTATCTTCCTGGCCTGGGGAAATCAGCGCCCGAGACGTTGGACGTTTCTGGCAAGCATATGGCAGAACGTTGTGCGCTGTTCGTAATCATCTGCCTCGGTGAAACGATCCTGACGACCGGCCGCAACGCCGCAGAGCACATGGCGGACGACATGACCTTCGCTGTCTTCTGCAGCGCGTTTTTAAGCACCGGTTTCATGTGGTGGATCTACTTCCATCACGGCCAGGAAAAAGCCGCCAACAAAGCGGAGGCGACGTCGAAACCCGAGACATTGGCGCTCAATCTCTTCACATACGGCCATCTGCCAATCGTTTCTGGCGTCATCCTGACGGCAGTCGGAGAGGACTTCAGCCTGTCCCATGCCAAAGATGAAAGCACGATGCAAACCGCTCTGGCGATACTCGGAGGCCCGGCGCTTTTTTTGGCTGGCAACATCTGGATAAAGTTGGCCGCGGCGCACCAGTTCCCGATTTCGCACATTGTCGGGTTCGCGATCCTTGCCCTTGCAGGAGTGCTTTCTGCGCTTGCCGCCAATTATCATCTCCAGTTTCTGGCGACAGCGACCCTCTTTGGCGTTGCCATTTGGGAGTATCTGGCATTGCGTCGTGCTTCGGCTTCGACGGCATAACCGGAGCGCGAAGACGGCCGGCATAGCCGATCATCGAGACTGGGAAGGCGCGCCGGCGTCAGCAACATTAGGGCGCGGATCATCTGTCGCTTCAAGATATATGCGCAAGATATTGAAATTGAATGCGCTGTCGCCCTTGCGGCAACCTTCGGGTATCCAGCATATTCGCTCGCCGGTTCCCCGAAAGGGAACAACCGGCGATGGTACCAGTTATCTCCCGGTCACGAGCGGCTGCGCTTGTTGGTGATCGGTCGATGCCCTTCGAAAGCAGTCAGCTCATCGTGTGGAGGATTAGCTATGGACACGCTGGTACGGCATCGGCGGATCATGGTTGCCGGCATTGAGGTCTTCTATCGGGAAGCTGGACGACAAGATGCTCCGGTTGTCTTGCTACCACACGGATATCCGTGTTCATCCTACGAGTTTCGAAATCTAATGCCGCGGCTTTCCGACCGCTGGCACCTGATCGCTCCGGATTTCCCCGGTGCGGGCTACAGCGGGACGCCGGAGGATTTCGACTACAGCTTCGACGGATACGCAGCCTTTCTGAGCAGCTTCATCGACGCACTTAAGATCGATCGCTTCGTTCTGTATCTGCATGATTTCGGATCGCCGATCGGAATTCGCATGGCCATTCTACGGCCGGCATCCGTCGTCGGGCTCATCATTCAGAACGGCGACATCCCCTATGAAGATGCCTTGGGCCCCAAATATGCAGACATTGAAAAGACCTGGGCGCTTCCGTTGCCGGAAATGAAACGCGCATTGGCCGAGGCGGTGACCGAGGAGATTTTCCGGGAAGAGTTCCTGAACGACCTGGAGCCTAGTCTCGCAGAGGCCATTCCTCCCGACCTATGGAAACTGCATTGGTCCCTCATGACACCAAAGCGGAACGAAATCGCCGTCAACCTGATCGCAGGTTTGAAGGAGAACCGGTCATGGTTTCCGCAACACCGCGGATATTTGGCGGACCATAAGCCCCCTGCCCTCATCGTCTGGGGACACAACGACCACTACATGCCGGAGAAATCTGCCCGAGCATATCTCCGCGACTTGCCGGACGCCGAACTTCATTTCATCGATGGCGGGCATTGGCTCCTAGAGACCCACCTCGATCAGGTAGCGCTGCTTATCCGTGATTTTCTCGCGCGGATTCACAATCGGCGGTAACCTGCCGGCCAGCTTCGACAATCGCGCTTTTTACGGCGCCGTGCATTCCAACAAACGCTCAAAGGATGCGAGGCTGCGCGACTGCGCAGATGTCGGCTGGAACAAGCTGTCCATCTGGCAGTTAAACGCCTTGGAGCCACATCGATCTACAATCTTAAGGTTAGTGATGCAGCTGCATCGACGAATGCCCGACGCGCTGCGTCCGGCATCCTGGACACTAGAAAGCCCGTCTAGCAGGTGGCAATAGCCATCGCATATGCCGGCCCTTCGTGCAGGGACCAATGGTTTTCCAACACAGATAAGCTCCGCGTGCTTTGCACCCGGAGCAAATGCCCCTCGCGATCCAGTATCACCGGCTCGTTCCAAAGCCGGTCAACCTCCAAATCCATCATTCCGAATGCCTCCTTGGTGGTCGCCGGCGCATCAGACTGCTCTGGGACCGACGACCGCGAACAGGTTGAACAAATGAAGCTTGGCTATTCCGAGCTAGTCCGATCGCCGGCGCGTAGTTCGGCACGGCTGACAATGGTCCTCAGCGCCTCGCTAAGAGCATTTTGGGAGGCGAACGCCATTCCCGGCACGACACCTGGATCTTCCTCGTGGCCTTGGATGACAAGGTCATCGCGAAGGTGTTCCATCAATTTGTGCCAGTAATCCGGATCGCCTGCCGCGATCGTCATAAGCGCGGTCAGGATCTTGCGGTGGGCCATCAGTTGCAGTTCAAGCGCTTCCATCGGGAACCTCGCTTTCCGTTCGAGCAGCCTTCAAGATCTTCGTGCAGGCACATCCACGACACGAAACAAAAACAAGCGCAGGGGGCGTTGGTTCCCGGCCGGCGCTGCCTTAAAACCCAAGGGAACTTAATTGTCGGCCACGCATTGACTAACATTGAAATCCGGCAACCCCGAAAGGCAGCTACAATGCCTTCTATTCCAGTTCTCGACTATCAGACGCGGCCGCTTGAGACGCAGGTGGTCGATCTGATCCCGGCCTTGCGCGCATTTGCGCGAACCTTTGTCAGTTCAAGCTTCGAGGCTGACGATCTCCTGCAGGAAACGCTGTTTCGCGCGTTGCGCGGTATCGATGGTTTTCAACCTGGAACAAATCTCAAATCCTGGCTTTTCACAATCATGCACAACGCGTTTCGCACGCAGTACAAGCTGCGTAAGCGCGAGGCGCCGGGTGCCGTCAACTGCGCCGACCTTCCAATTCCCATTCCGGCCCCGCAGGATTGGTGCGTGTTGAATGGCGAGTTGCGTACCGCCCTCGAGGGGCTAGCACCCGACCACAGGGAAGTACTGGTACTCGTTGCCGGATACGGCCTCAGCTACAAGGAGGCAGCTGATATGTGCGATTGTGCGATCGGCACCATCAAGAGCAGGCTCAGCCGTGCGCGCGACGAACTTGCCTATCGCATGAATGGTGTTCCCCTCGAGTGATCGAGCCTTGCGCCCCGCTGACGACCATCTTTCAGAACCGGAGAACAAGATAGATCAAAGCGGCCGCTGCCATTCCCAAAAGCAAAGCAAGTCGTTTTGCAACGCGATCGGCGGCTTCGCGGCGGATCTCGCCAGCCTCACCCCGAGCTGATGACGCGGCGATCTTTCGGTCGGCGGACTCACTTTCCGCCCGATGACCGTCGTACGCTGCCGCAGCGTCGAGCAGAACCAGTCTTCGCCTATACTGCGTCCCATCCTTGCCTTGCCTTTCCACTTGGGAGAGATTGTCCAAAAGGTCGGCGCGTTTTACGACAGCTGCAAGCGCGTTTGACGCAGCGCGGATCGTTAAGGCATCCTTAGTTTCCCCGGTGCGGTGCGTCAGGCTTTCAACGGCGGCCACCACCTCCGGGGAAAAGCCAGAATCAAGCAGTCGCTCCGATGTCCAGCCAGGCGCCTTTTCGACAACGTCATGAAGAAAGGCAACACTCTTGGCTTTGTCGCCGTCAACGGCCTCGGCCACCCGTTGGCAGTGGCGGATATAGGGTTCTCCAGCCTTGTCTAATTGGCCCGCGTGCGCGTGAAGGGCGACTTCTCTCGCCCACACACGCTCCTCGGATGCAGAGAGAACGGGAGGGCGCCACGAGGGGCGCTGTTCGCGGACGCCGGCCATCGCTACTGAGTCCGGTTATGTAGCCCATCGGGGCTCGTCACGCTCCGCAAGCCTATCCCGGCAAGGGAAGGGTCCCGTCGCGCTGCGTCAGCCAGCGAAACGATGCCGACAAGCCGCTTGTTGCGGTCAACGAACGGCAGGTGCCGGTTCTGCGCGTCGCCCATGTTGGGCGCAACATCGGACACCTCCTGGTCGTCGAAGCAGTATTTGACGCCGGCCGTCATGATCTCGGCCACGCGCGCACGATCGTCACGCCCGTCACCCACACAACGCTCTGCGAAAGCCCGATAGGTTATCATCCCAACCAACCGATCGTTGTCGCCAACGGGAAGAAGGCCGATACCGCTCTCGGCCCCTTCCAGTGCGATGGTGGTATCCTCGGGGCTCGCAACGCACACATCCTTGGTCATAATGTCAGCTACTCGCATGGGTCTACTCCGCTCGATGACGGTCATTGATAGGCCGTCCGGCCCTCTGGTTCCGTCTGTTCCGCCGCTCGGTCGTGCGAGCGCTCTCTCGTCGGTACATCACCCTCCGGCCGTCCCTCGTTCGCCCAGATTTCATAGGCACGCCGGCGAATGAGTTCTTCAGGCTTTGACCCACGGCCAACCGGTCAACCGCGTATTTGTTCCAGGTGGGGACTATCGGACCGTTACCGGAACAATCAGAGCCGCGACGTTTCGCTGTGCAACCCGTTGGGCAGTTAAGAAAGAGAGCGGAGGTTTTGATGACTGTTGCTATTGCTAGTCATAAGATTGGAATTGCATCCGGACGCTGCGAGGTCAATCTGCGCCAGCGGCAGGTCGATCTACGCGACAATTACAAATATTCGCTCCCGGAAACGCCATCGCCAAGGTAAGCGGGGGGCCGGAGTCGAGGAAACGGGCCGCGAGACTTCGTTCGCCGAGGCATCCAGATCCAGGACGCTGTCAGCGACCGCCTCACCGATGCCACCTAGATCGACGCCTCTGAGATCGGCAGCGTGTCCGGCGTAACTTTGGTTCAGAACGATCGGCGCATCACCCGGCACGTCCGCGAGGTGTCGGGACGGCCGGGAGGCGCTCATTGCTATGTAGAACGCAATGCTCAGCAGGTACTGCGGTATATCTGCCCATAGATCAGCCCCTGATGGATTGCCCCCATTCTTCTTTCAGCGTCCTCGAGCGAATAGGCCTCGAGCGTCAACGACCAAAGTCGGTCGTCCATCCAGTACTCCACTCCGTAAAGATACATCGGCCGGCCAAGGCTATCATGTGAGGCACAGTCCGGGTCAGGAGCATCTCGTGTGGCACGTGCGGATTGGAGATCGATAATCACTGGTAAAATCCTCTTTCGACCCGCCTAAAACGATCTGCCGGGGCGACCTGCGCGGCGTTTATCAAGATCAAACCGGCCGGGGGTCTGATGGTTCCGACATTTCCCACGTGCCGGCTCTCATATCGCCTAATTGACCGAGCCACTCCTAAGGGTCGCAAGCTCAAGTTGGACCCAGAAGCGTTGCCAAGCAGCTGAAGAGAGGCGTCGTTTGTTTGGTCGAGCTTTAAACGCCGTCCTTCGAGACGGTCACCTAGTATCCAAGATCGATTGCGCCGAGCATCGTCGCCACTACGAAAACGTCCGGCTCGCCTCCTGTAACAACAACCGTTCCGACACTTCCAAGCCCGAGTGTTCTTTCCAACCTCCCCGCGATCCCGGGCGAATAGGTGCACTTGTCGAGAATGCGAGCGGGCGGAATCAGGATTTGCAGGTTGGGGCGCATATCAAATCGCTTCAGTCGTTCTCGAGGATCATCGGGATGGCTAAATCTGGAAAGGAGACATCGAACAGATCTTCCAGCATTTATGACGAGAAGCTCTACGCCCCCGCAAAATCCCGGCCAGTTCTAAACTGGAACGGGATCGGGAAACGGGTGGCTCAAAAAGGCAGAGCCTTGCGCTCCGAACCGCCACCGCACGTCGGCAGCCCTCGTGACCCCAATACGAGGGCCTCGGCAGACATCCGTTTCGCCCTCCCCAACAGTGAGATAAAAAGGGGCCGCAAAGAGCGATCGTCCGTCAAGATGGCGGGTCACTCCGAGAGCTTGGCAAAGGCGTCCCGGCCCCGCGCACAAGACGGTTTCCCTGGCTGTCCCGCGCCTGATCCGCATCGTTCCAAGGCCCGTTTGCGGCTCGATCGCTCGGAGCAATACCGCGCTTGCGTTCTCGCAGACGAAGTTGAGGCACCAATGCAAACCGTAGGACCGGTAGACGTAAGCGGTGCCGGCGGGGCCGAACATCGCGTTGTTCCGGGCAGTTTTTCCAACGTAACTATGAGAGGCGGGATCCTCCCGCCCGTAAGCTTCCGTTTCCACGATCTTGCCGCCGATCCCATTTACTTCCAGAATGACGCCAATCAAAGCCTCCGCGACGGAAACGGCATCGCGCCCAAAAAATGCTGGAGTGATCCTTTCCAGTTGGTTGGGGTCGTGTCGCATGTTTACTCGCTAATCTTTTGGACTGCTTCAAGGCGTGGCATTGTCGAAGGCGGCGTTCGGCTGGTGCCAGAACCGTCTCGATACTCGAATACGTAGGCCGTGGGGCCCTCATTGCCGGCCACAGCGGCAGGAGCGACTGCACCCATTGCTTCGGGCATCGGATTCATTCAGCGCCGTAGCGAAAGAGGCGGTTTGGACAGCAGCGCCTTGGCATGGGCGATAAGCGGCTTCGTCATCCAGGCCCATTCGATTTGGCCACGTCGGGTGATGGAATCACCGCCTCTTTCCCGTGTGTACCTCACGCACAGGAAACTTCGATGCTAATGATCTGCACGAAGATCAACCTGTATTGCCTAGGGGTCCTAGGAAACAAGCGCCTGCTCTTTCGATCGCTCTTCCCAATGCGCCGACACCGCTTCGATACTCAGGTCCTTTCCCAGTCAGGTCGTAGGAAGAACACTACTCCGCGTCCTCCGACGGCCGCCCGGCTTCCCCGCGCGGCGCGGTGGATGGAGCAACAATGGTGCCAGTTTGATCATCCCCGGTTTGACTGTTGGGAGGCAGACGCTCATGTTCCGCAATCTCCCTACTTGCTTGCTCCCAATGCCGGCGCTCCTGGCCCTCGGGGCGCCCCTCACGCTCCCAAATCTCGTAAGCGCGTCGCCGGATGAGTTCGTCTTTATCGTTCATGTTCAAGTACCTCCCTGCAGCCGTTGATCACTGAACCGAATACCGTCGCGTTTGTTCCAGCGCAGGCACAAGGTTGCTAGGAATTCATCGGGCACCGCCTCAGACGAGGCGCCCGGGCATCCTTATCCAATATGTAATCGGGGGGCTGAAGGGGGTTTCGATGACCTTGACAGAGCCAGAGTTCCTGGGCCGTAATTTTTCGAGAATGCGGTATACTGGCTGAGCGAGTTCGGCTTCGATGGCTGCGGCTCGATGCCGTCCAGGCTTGGGGCGTGGACGTAGCCGGGGAGATCATACTCGATGGCGACTGGACGAAGCGCGCGCCCGTATCCTCCCACCACGGCGCAGTGCCCCCAACGTCAGTAACATCCCCGGGTGAGGCAATAGGCGGGGTCAAATCTTCATTTCGCTTGACACCTCTCGTCGTTGGAGACGAGGAGCGCAGGCGTGATGTGATCCCTTATCGACTGCCGCACAGGCCGACCAGGTTTTCATTCAGTTGGAACGACGATTTTCCTTACAACATCCATAAGATCGCAACCGGCGAAACCGGCGGTCACTACCGGCCCGATGCTGAGGCGCCGTCGCGCAAACTGACCGCCCTATGGCATTTTTCGCGCATTTCCGGGTCCTGGTTACGATACACCCGTCTCTTCTGAGGATCCGCGGTCGGAGATGGCGGAGCACGAACGTGCCCGCCTCATCGACGATCTCGTGCTTATGCCGAGGGCGGTTAAGGACAGCGGGCTGGAAAACCAGCATCCATATCCCGCGCTAAAGAAGGGAATCTGGTGGCTCGAAATGCACCTCTTGGAGGCAATATTTTTCTGCTCATCTTGTTTTCCGTCGCAGGCACTCTCGTGCAGCGGGCGATGGGACAGGACACGATTACCCGAATGAAGCTCTGCTCGCTCAAACCTCCGCAGCACCATATCGCTCCCAGCATACAGCGAACCGGCCGCTCGTTTCTGCCGCCATTGGGAACCTTTGGCGACGGCAGCGATTGGATATTCGTTGTCCCGGCCTGGCGGGTCGAAGGGATGATGACCTTCGAGCCGAGGACGGCATTGACGGAAATGGCAATGGAGAAACGCGATGGCCGAGCAGCTTGATGAACGAGGCGAACCCGAGAGAACGACCCACGGCGCTAACCGGACGAGGTTCTCGGCGCGGGAAACCCGTCAGGCGGGAATGGGTGTCCGTGTTTTCCTGGTGCTTGCCGCAAGTCTTTTCCTGGCGCTGCTCGCATGGGGATTTGTAGAATGGAGCCAGCCCGACGCCAGTCAAACAGGATCGGTAGAGCCCTCGCAACAGGCTCCGATGGAAAAGCCGCGGAGCACTGAACAGCTTCCGAGCACCGAGAGCCCGCAAGGCACGGTTCCGACAGACCGCACCCCCACCCGGCAGTCAGGCTCGGGCGCACCGAGGGAGAATTAACCCCAAACGATACCAACAGGTAAATGGGTACGAGGCCGCGCGGTTCCGCTCATAGTCGAATTGACCCCGACATAGCCTTGAAGGGTCTGCGCCCCGGCCAGGGAGGGGCCAGGCAAATCTTGCGGTTGCGGCGGAGGACTTGCGGACGTTGTGCCGGATAAGGTCATCGCGTCGTTGGATGCGGTCAAAGTCCTTCGAAGCTATGACGCGGTATTCGCCGTCAAGCTCGATCGAACGCGCAACTTCTCGGAACCAAGCACAGTGCACCTTGTTCTCCTCATGAAACGAGGAGCAAGGACGTGAACCCTCAACCCCGCGATCCGGGCGAGCGATTGCCGCCTGTACCACCGCCAAACGAGGGGCCGCGTCCGATCAGGGAGCTCGACCCCGAAGACATGCCGGATGAGAAGAGAACGCCAAATCCGGCCGCCCATTCACACCCATCACGGCTTTCGCACCGCGTCAAATGTCTTAATTCAGTCCATACGGGCTCTCGTCATGGATGGCCGCCAATAAATCGTGCAACCAGGCATCGAGGCCCTGAGACCTGCGCCTTGTCCCGGCTAGCGCGATAGCGCGCTCAAGCGTACGCTCAACGAGCAGGTCGGCGGCCTCGGGAGGCGCTCCGGCCATCAGGAGCCGCGCCCTGTAGCGCAGCTCCGGTATAAGTTCACAGACCGATTGATCGGTTAGTCCGACATATAGTGGCGCCAAGTTTGACAGATTTTGGAGGTGTTGCTCAAAGACAGCATTTACGAGATCCGACGCGCCTGCACACTTGCTTAACCGTGCGGCCGACCGGAACCGTTCGGGCACGCTCATGTCGTCGTAACCACTAAAAAAGACCACGGGTACCGATCTGAGCGCGAGTTCGTCCGCCACGGGAAAGATCAGCTCGCCATTGAGGTTAATATCCAGAACAGCAACTTGAACGTCGAAAGCCTGAGCAAGGCTCTTCAACGTTTCTTTTACTGTGGGCGTTGGGCCAATTATTGTCGCACCGGCCTTTTCGAGCCAAAGTGCGATATCATTTGCGACAAAAAATTCGTCCTCAGCAACTAGCACCCGCAATTGCTGCAGGTCCGGCATCACAAGCCATCCTTTGCATTCTGACCACCTCAGTGTTTCCGGCGCGAGGGCCTGCTGATCGATTTCGTCGCCTGCCGTTTGTCCAGGGCTCGTTGCAGCCTAATGGCAAGGATCAGCAATCGATCCGGTACGTCATCAACTGGCACCGCATCGCTCTCGACCGGTCGGGACGCCACACCGCCTACCAGCAACTCCTCGTTTTCATCCTCGGCTTTTTTTCCCGGTGCCATCGTCTCAAACCTTGGTTATCCGAATGCCGCTCTTTCGGTCGTCCTCGCCGCCTATGGCGGCGCTTAAGAAGGATACGCTGTCGACAGCGAGAAGCCAAGCTTCCAAGCCCCAGGACATCCTGCGCTGGCAAATGGGTCACGAAAAGTCAGCGAGCGTACCGGGCATCCGATGAATCCGAACGCCGCTCGCCGCTGTGGTCAGGGGCGCTCGAACGAATGCGGCTGTGCGACCTTATCAGGTGGGTTGCCCAGGGGCACGGTCACCGTCTTTGTCGTTGAGCGGACCCGTAAGTTGTTCTGAACGTGGGGAACTCCGGAGAACAATTCGGCACAATCTTCAGCCCGGTGTTTGGCCTGCCTGCTCGATACTTCCCACGCAAGCGTCACCTCGCCGCTAGCAACCGCTACGTCGGAAGACATCGAGTCCCGACGGTCGCGGTAGCGGCATCCAATTGCTTCCTCGCGTTCATCCTCCTTGTCTAGCAGCTCTTCCGAGAGCTCCCACCTTCATGACGCTGAAGCAGGTGCTCATGACGCCAGGACTTTAAAGCCGCTGCTGTGACCTCTCGCGTCGAAGAGACATCGTCACCGACCTTTGGCGTCAGGCGGTATGCAGCCGCTCCGGGAGCGCATTGGAACCAAATGCTCTAAAACGGGTTTGAGGGAACAACTAGGAGAGCTGATCATGAAGAGAACCGTCATGGCGAGCTTGCTGGCGAGCCTGTCTTTCGGCGGCGGCGCCGTTGCGCAAACTGCAACAGTCATCGTACCGGGCGAAGCTCAAACCTACCTACTTGACCAGAGCAGCCCTTCGGACGTGTATCAAGGCGACATCGCTGTAGGCACCCGTCTGCCTGATACCGTCGAAATCCAAACGTTTCCTGATCAGCCGGACTATGGATATGTCGTTCAAACGACCAAGGGGTGATGATCAATCGGCAACGACGCGCGGTGATCGCGATCCTTAAATGACCCTCCTCCCAAGTTTCGATGCTAGAGCCCCCGCTCGGCAAGTACGGGGGCAAACCGACGAAAACGACTTTATCGCTGTGTAAGGAGACCGCAAAATGCTTGGAACCGTACTTTTAGTCATTCTCATCCTGCTGCTCATCGGCGCTTTTCCGGCCTGGCCCCATTCATCCGGCTGGGGTTACGGTCCGTCTGGCGTTCTGGGTGTGGTGGTGGTCGTTCTTGTGATCCTCCTTCTGATGGGACGGATCTGATTGAGCCGGCGGGAAAGTCCGCAGGTAGGCGATGGCGCCGACCTCATCTACGTCTCCGACACTGAACCGGGTTACACCCGGTTTAGTTCCTCAAGCGGCTTTGTCTATCGGCGTCCGAACGGTGAACAGCTAAAAGATTCCCGCGTTCTTGCCCGTATCCAAGCGCTTGGCTTGCCCCCAGCTTACGAGAACGTCTGGATCTGCATGCAGCCAAACGGTCATCTGCAGGCGACAGGTTATGATGCGCGTGGTCGAAAGCAATATCGATATCACCAAGCATGGCAGGAGATGCGAAGCAACGCCAAATACAGCCAGCTTCCAGCTTTTGCTAAAACGCTCCCCCGCCTGCGACGCCGGATCCGCAAGCATATGGAGGGGCCTGTGGACGACCCTTTCACCGTACTTGCTGCCCTTGCGGCGCTGCTCGACCACGCGCCCCTTCGCATTGGAAACTCGACATACGTGAAGGAGAACGGGAGCTATGGCGCCTCAACCCTTCTTAAGCGCCACCTCAAGATTACCGACGATAGCATCGAGCTCAACTTCAAGGGCAAGGGCGGGCAACGTATCCGAAGACGGCTGAGAAATCCGCGACTGCAACGCTTACTTGAGGGAATCGCCGAACTCCCGGGTCGCCAGCTCTTCGTATCCGTGGGGCAAGACGGAAAACCCGAGCCAATCGAGTCGGGGCGCTTTAACCGCTATCTCGCAGAGATCAGCGGGGCGCCAATTTCGGCCAAAACGTTCAGAACTTGGGCTGGGAGCGTTGCCGCATATTCTGCCGCTCGCCAATCATTCGCTCAGGGTCGACGCCCGACGATCAAAGAAATGTGCAACGCGGCGGCAGAGGCGCTGCACAACACGCCGGCCGTTTGCCGTAAGAGCTACGTGCATCCGGCAGTCCTCGCTCTGGCGCAAGCCGAGCAGAAAATCCCGCGGGTAAGGCCAAACGCAAAAGCCGTACCCGGACTTCGCGCCGACGAAATGCAGTTCCTGCGCTTTCTTAATTGGCTCGCCCGGCACGCACAGGGTTAGGGCTGTCCATTGTGCCTAAGTCTGCGGATAATGGCAGCCTCATCAGATTTCCAAAGCTTGCCGCAGAGTCTGGTCGATCAGCTTCTGCACCAGAAAGCCCATTTTGCGGTAAGACTCGCGTGCCGAAACTCCTGCGGCGCCGCTTATCGAGTTGTTTCAGTCCGGGCCGCATAGCCTGAAATGACCAGGCCTACTCTCAATGCGCGGTGGTTCAAGTTTTGGATTGCTCTGTTCGCGATCCCGGTGAGTGCATCTTCTTGGCTCGCGCGGGGGAAAGCAATATCGCAAGCCGCGGCAGTACCTCCTGCGCGGCGGCAATCAAGGTGAGATTCGTATTGCCTCACCCAAGAGTGTTCCCAGAGAATAATGCCGTTGCCTCACTCGGATGTTCTCGAATGCC
>NZ_FNGR01000020.1:0-125015 GCF_900103045.1 Ensifer sp. YR511 | reverse complement strand
CGTCGCCGGCAAGCAGCCGGGCCCACAATGGCTGACGATGGAACAGGCCGTGCGCCATTGCAGCATGGGTGTGAGCATCTGGGACTGGGCCAGCAACGACGCCAACAGTGAGCCGGACGTCGTCATGGCCTGCTGCGGCGACACTCCGACGCTGGAAACCCTCGCCGCCGTCCAGCTGCTGCGCGAGCATCTGCCTGAAGTGAAGGTCCGGGTCGTCAACGTCGTCAACCTGATGAAGCTGCAGCCGGCGGAAGAACACCCGCATGGCCTTTCGGACAGCGACTTTGATGGCATCTTCACAAGGGACAAGCCGATCATCTTTGCCTTCCACGGCTACCCGTGGCTGATCCATCGCCTCACCTATCGCCGCACCAATCACGGCAACCTGCATGTTCGCGGCTACAAGGAAGAAGGCACGACCACGACACCGTTCGACATGGTGGTTCTGAACGAACTCGACCGCTTCCACCTGGCCGGCGATGCCATCGATCGCCTGCCGCAGCTCGGCGCGCGGGCGGCCTACTTCAAGCAGGCGATCCAGGCCAAGCTGATCGAGCACCGGGAGTATATCGAGAAGCATGGCGACGACATGCCCTCGATCAGCGGCTGGAAATGGGGCGTTAACGGGGCGCAGCCAGCCAAGGCTGGGACATCGACCGAAGGGGACAATGTCTAGGATAGTATCTCGCTAGAAGTTTGCGTTGAAGGATCTTGCTATGGTCCGGTTAGCCAACGAACCTGGAACGGATGTCGGGCACGGCTACGCCGCGATACCCGACACCGCCCTGCTTTCCAACGGCCGATACAGCGTACTGCTCACGGAATCCGGGGCTGGATATGCATGCTGGCGCGGCCTCGATGTCACGCGTTGGCGGCAAGATACGACCCGGGACTGCTGGGGTCAGTTTTGTTACCTCGAGGACATTGACAGCGGCAAGCTATGGTCACTCGGGAAGCAACCGATCTATCGGGAAAATGCGATCTATAAACGCACCTTCCTTGGCAATCGCGCGGAGCTTCAGTGTAAGTGGGCAGATATTGCGGCGACAATGACGGTCTACGTCGCTCCGGACTGCGACGCCGAAATACGTTTGCTTCGTCTCGTCAACAAAGGAGCGTCGACGAAAAAGCTCCGCGTGACCAGTTACTGCGAAGTGTGCCTGCACGATCGGCGTGCCGACAGCGCACATCCGGCGTTCGCGAAGCTCTTTGTCGAAACCTGGTTTGATTCAGGAACAGGTGCACTCTTTGCAAGGCGTCGACCCCGTAGCGCTCTCGAAACGCCGACCTGGGCCGTCCACGTTTCCGCTCTAAGAGGACACGAGTGCAATTCAATCGAATACGAAACGGATCGCTCGTGTTTTCTCGGCAGGGGCGGAACGGCTTCGAACGCTCATGCCCTCGGCAGGGAAACGTACTTGTCGGGGACCACCGGGCCCGTCCTTGATCCGATGTTCAGCCTTCGCAGGACCCTCTTCCTCGAAGCGTCAGGAACGGCCGAGATCGCATTCGTTACGGGCGCAGCCGACAATCACAACGACGTCTTGGCCATGGCTCGGCAGTTTACGGACATCCGGGCCTGCGACAAGGCTCTGGCGCGCGCCAAAGAGAATTACGCTCACGAAACCGGCGCGTTGAAGCTCAACGCCGAAAAGGTGGCAACCTACAATCGACTGGCAGCGGCACTCACGTTCTCGCACCCCGGGTTTGGTGGCGAAAAGCCGCTCGGCGAGCGGCCATTTGATATCGAGGCGCTGTGGTCGATCGGGGTTTCAGGCGACCTCCCGATCGCCTTGCTGCGTCTGGACGCGCCTGGCGACACAACCATTCTTGAGGACGCAATCAATGCTCACACATTCATAAGCGAGCGAGGGCTTTCCTTCGACCTCGTCGTGCTTGACGACAGCGCTACGCCGGAAACGTCGCGATTGCTCGCCGACATCAAAGGAAGGCTCGAAAGCGAACAGGTCGGAAAAAGCGGAGGACTTCATTTTCCATCCGGCGCCACCCCGTCTAGCTCATCGGCTGTGGCTCTCGGCGCCGCCGCGCGCGCCGTGTTTTCCTCTCGGCGTGGCTCCCTCGCCTCTCAAGTTGCCCTTCGTACCCTCGACTCGTCCGATACACAGGTCGAGATTGGTCCAATTGTTCCACCGGTGCCCCGGTCTGAAAAGGCAACTGTCGCTACCGATCTGCTGTTTTGGAACGGCTTCGGCGGCTTCTCGCGGGATGGCAATGAATATGTCATCGCCACGAACAATATGACGCCCGCGCCTTGGTGTAATGTGCTCGCAAACCCGACTTTCGGTTGCCTGACGAGTGAAAGCGCCCTTGGATACAGTTGGGCCGGCAACAGTCAAATGAACAGGCTCACGCCGTGGTCGAATGACCCTGTGTCGGATACTCCTGGCGAAGTTGTCTACCTTCGCGACGAGCAAACCGGCGAGATCTGGACGCTGACGCCACTGCCGCTTGGACAGTCTACGACGACGACCACAAAACATGGCCAAGGGTATAGCAGCTACGAAGGCAAAGTCGGATCATTGCACCACGCACTGACCGTCCATGTAGCCGCCTCTGACCCAATCAAAATCATCCATCTGACCCTTCGAAACAACGGGCCTAAGGCGCGCACCCTTCGTTCGACCTACTTCGTCGAGTGGGTCCTCGGCACCTTGCGCGAAAACGCGCCGGGCCGCATTGAATGCGCTGTCGATGCCGAACTGCACGCCTTGGTCGCCAAAAACCTTTGGAGCAGCGCGTTTCCCGAAAAATTGGCCTTCGCTGCATCGAGCCTGGAGCCGCAGTCCTTCACATGCGATCGTCGCGAGTTTCTCGGCCGGAATGGTTCTATTGCGCAGCCGTTGGGGCTTAGGAGCCATGGTCCAAGTGGCGGCGTTGGAAATCTTATCGATCCATGCGCTGCGTTCACGGTCGAGCTTTCAATTCTGCCGGGTGAAAGCACCGAACTCGTGTTCGTACTCGGGCAAGCCGACAATCGTGATGAGATGCATAGGCTCATACGCGACTATGCGGATCCGAGACTTTCCCGACGATCCCTGGCCGCGGTCCGCGAAAGATGGGACAAGCTCTTGGGTTCGGTCACAGTCCGCACGCCGGATGCGGCCTTTGATATCATGATGAACCGCTGGCTGCTCTATCAGGTCCTGGTCTGTCGGATTTGGGCCCGAACCGGCTTCTATCAATCGGGGGGTGCCTACGGATTTCGCGATCAGCTTCAGGATGTCATGGCGCTCGTTCATTGTGCACCCGAAGAGACCCGCGCACACATTCTTCGCGCTGCCTCCCGACAGTTCGAAGAAGGCGACGTTCAGCACTGGTGGCACCCACCGTCGGGCGTGGGTGTGCGCACGCGAATGACCGACGACCTCTATTTTCTGCCCTACGTTGTCCAATACTACGCTCAGGTCACGGGGGATTTCGCCCTCCTTGACGAGCACGTTCCCTTCATCTCGTCGCCGACGCTTGCGGATGATCAGGAGGAAAGCTTTGGCCTCCCCGAAATCAGCCGAGAGACTGAAAGCCTCTACGAGCATTGCTGTCGTGCGCTGGAGCGGGGCCTTCGTGTCGGTTCCCACGGAATTCCGCTCATGGGTACGGGCGACTGGAATGACGGCATGAACAAGGTGGGTGCCGAAGGCAGGGGTGAGAGCGTCTGGAATGGATGGTTCTTCGTGACCGTCCTCAAATCCTTCGCAACCGTTGCCTCGGCAAGGGGCGACCAGGTTCGGGCTGCGTGGTGCAACGAGTGCTCTGAGACGCTGCGCGCGTCGTTGGAGGCTCACGCCTGGGACGGCGCCTGGTATCGCCGCGCCTATTTCGACGACGGCACGCCGCTTGGCTCGTCGGCAAACGACGAGTGTCAGATCGACGCCATACCTCAGGCCTGGGCAGTCATATCCGGCGCCGCCGATACCCGACGTGCCACCAAGGGGATGCAGGCCGTCTGGCAGCGGCTTGTGCGTTCCGAAGACAAACTGATTCAACTCTTCGACCCACCCTTCGACAGCGGGCCGCTACAGCCGGGCTACATAAAGGGCTATGTTCCTGGGATCCGTGAGAATGGCGGGCAGTATACGCATGCGGCCGCCTGGGTCGTGCTGGCGACAGCAATGTTGGGGGATGCCGATCGGGCGTTTCGTTTCTGGAGCATGCTCAATCCCATCAATCATGCCCTGTCGCGCAAAGAGGCAGAGCACTACAAGGTCGAGCCCTACGTCGTAAGCGCCGACATTTACGGCGCCGCCCCCCATACGGGGCGTGGAGGGTGGACCTGGTATACCGGATCAGCCGCATGGCTCTATCGAGTCGGCCTAGAAGCCATTCTGGGGATCCGCCGGCAGGGTGATTGCCTCTTTATCGAGCCGTGCGTTCCATCAACCTGGCCAAGCTATGAAGTTGATATACGCTTCGGAACGACGCTCTACCGCATTTCGGTCAGCAGAGGTACGCAAGGGGGACACGAGTATCACCTCAGCGTCGATGGCGACGACCTCACCAGCCGATCAGTCCCGCTTGTTGACGACGGCAGCGACCATGTTGTTCGCCTGGTGGTTGGCTGATCATGTCGGAATTGCTGTCGACAGATCCCGAACTGAACCGCATGCCGACCGAGCAGGATCTTGCCCGGTTGCAGTTCACGACGCTGCTCTACTATCTCCACTGCACCAACCCGGACAACGGCCTGGTCCGTGACAAGACGCAGGAAGACGCGCCCGCAAGCATCGCCGCGATCGGCATGGCGCTTGCCACGATCCCTGTGTTGGTCGAGCGCGGCATCGTCATTCGCAAGTTTGCCGCAAAGATCGCGCGTCGGCGGTTGCAGTTTCTCCTTGAGTGCCCGCAGGGGCCGGAACCCGACGCCTCCGGCTACAAAGGGTTTTTCTACCACTTCCTCGACATAGAGACCGGCCGGCGTGTGTGGGAGTGCGAGCTGTCGACCATCGATTCCGCCTTTCTTTTCGCAGGCGCCCTGACGGTCGCCGCCTATTTCGATGGCGATGCCGCGGAAGAAGTCGAAATTCGCCGGCTGGCCAACGCGCTCTATGAACGGGCCGACTGGAACTGGGCCTGCGATCACGGGCTGACGCTCACCCACGGCTGGCGGCCGGAAAACGGCTTCATCCCCTATCGCTGGCGCGGCTACGACGAGGGCCTGCTCCTCTACATCCTCGGCCTCGGCTCACCGACCCACCCGCTCCCGCCGGAAGCCTATGCGGCTTATACCGCAAGCTACGACTGGCGGAACCTTTACGGGCGCGAATTGCTCTATTCGGGACCGCTCTTCACCCACCAACTCTCGCATATGTGGGTCGATTTCCGCGGCATCCGCGACGAATTCATGCGCGAGCACAACAGCGACTATTTCCAGAACAGTCGCCACGCGACCTTCGTCCAGCAGGAATATGCCATCCGCAACCCACTGAATTTCGTCGGCTATGGCGAACATTGCTGGGGCTTCACGGCAAGCGACGGCCCGGGCTGGACCACGCCCACCGTGAACGGTGTCGAGCGCGAGTTCTTCGACTACATCGCTCGCGGCGCACCCTTCGGTCCGGACGACGGCACCGTGTCGCCCTGGGCTGTCGTCGCCTCCCTGCCCTTCGCGCCGGAGATTGTCATCCCGACGGTCCGGAATTTTGCCCGAATGAACCTCGGCATGACGCGCCTCTACGGTTTCAAGCCCTCCTTCAATCAAAGCTTTCCGGTGGAAGGAACCGAATCCGGCTGGTGGGTCAGCCCCTATCATTTCGGAATCGACCAAGGCCCCGTGGTGCTGATGATCGAGAACTACAGGACCGGCCTGCTGTGGAACATCATGCGCCGCTGCGAACCGTTGGTGGTGGGGTTGAGACGGGCGGGTTTTTCCGGCGGCTGGCTCTAAGATTTAAAGGTCGCGGAAGACGAGGCCTCGTAAAGGGAGGAATTAGTCATGGACAAGGAATCGCTCTCTCATCCGCATCAAGGACTTTCCAGGAGGGATCTCCTGGTAGTGGCAGGAACTGCTGCTGCAACCTTTGCAAGCTACTCTCCCGTGGCACGGGCCACTTCAAAGCAAGGCAAGTTCGCCGTAGGGGAAGCCAAACCTGGCGAGGACATCTTCACCTATATCACCAGAGTTAAAGGTGGCTTCGATCTGACCACGTACCAGCAAGCCATAGGTGCCGCTAATGAATTCAAGGAGGGGGATCAGGCGATTGGGGTGGCAGCTGAAGACGAGGCGACCAGGAAGAATGCGCGGGCTCTGCTGGCGAATACGAAAATACGCGACCTTTACCGGCAGCCGCTGTTCGAGGACGCGCTGCAGCGATTGATCTGGCAGACGACGGATCAAGCCCAGTATGAAAAGACCAAGGACTGGACGATGGCGGAGCTCAAGGCGTTTCTCCTGAGCAAGCCGGAAGAAGAGATCAAAGCGGTCATGAACGGCCTGACCAGCGACACGATAGGCCTTGTCCCGAAATTGATGAGCAATGACGAGTTGGTCTCCCTCAGTCAGAAGATATTCAATGTCATGCCTGGAACCCAAATGGGGGCCAAGGGATATATGGGCGCGAGGATTCAGCCCAATTCTCCCACGGACCATCCCGACGATATCGCGTGGCAGGTCTTTGATGCCTTCTCCTATGCCACCGGAGACATTGTCATCGGCACCAATCCGGTCGACAGCACTGTCAACAGCGTGGTCGCGGTCGAACGCGCACTTAAGGATATCGTCGACACCTTTGCACTGGGTGAGGTGATCCCCTGGTGTGTTCTCGCACACATCGATGTTCAGGCAGAGGTCGGCGAACGGTTTCCGGCAACAGTTTCCACGATGTTCCAGAGCCTTGCCGGCACCGACGACTGCAACAAGATCTTCGACATTACCAACGACAAGATCCTGAACTATGCACGGTCGAAGAAAGGGGAACGGTATGGTCTCTACTTCGAAACGGGACAGGGCTCTGAATTCACCAACGGGGTGGCAAACGGCGTCGACATGATGGTGCTGGAGTCCCGCAAATACGGTTTCAGCAGAGCGGTCGGGATCGAACTGGCAAGGGTACAGCCCAGGGGAGCATGGCTGCACGTCAACGATGTCGCTGGCTTTATCGGGCCGGAAGTCTTCAAGAGCCGCGATCAGCTGGTGAGATGTTGCCTTGAAGACTTAGTGATGGGAAAGCTCCACGGCCTCACGATCGGCCTCGACATCTGCACGACTCTACACATGACTGTCAGCCTTGAAGACCTGGACTGGTGCCAGGATCAGATCATGCCTGCCAATCCTGCCTACCTCATCGCGCTACCCACCAAAAACGACCCGATGTTGAGCTATCTCACCACATCGTTCCAGGATCATGTGCGCATCAGGGAAAAGTTCGGCTTCAAGGTCAACGATGCAATGTGGGATTTCTACAAGCGCATCGGGATCGTCGGATCCGACGGCCGATACACCGCCAACTACGGCGATCCGCTTTGGGTGTATTATCAGTATCGGCTCGCCAAAGGCGACGGCCGCCCGAAGGACGCAATCTATGAGGAGGGCCGCGGTAGAATGCGGGAAGTCGAACAAAGAGGCGTCGATCTCGCCACAGGCCACGGCGAAAAAATCTGGGATCTCAATCCAGCCCTCGCCGATAAGGTGCGGGGGCTTTATGATGACGCCAAGCAATCTCTGTGGGCCGAACTCACGCCGGAATTCGCGGCCGCAGTGCCTAATGTCATACCGGTGCGCACGCTGTCCAGGGATCGCAACGATTTCATAGCGCATCCGAATACGGGCGAAGGCTTGAACGCGGAAGCGGTTGCAACGATCGAGACGCTCAGGCGTTCCTGGGGAAACGATATTCCAAAGGGCCAGATTATCATCTCGGACGGTCTCAACGCCAAGGCCATCATGGACGACGGACATCTTGCACCGTTCCTCGAGGAGATGCGCAGGCTTCTTGGTGAAGCCGGCGTCCCGACGAGCGACAAGAACATCCTGGTCACCAGCGGGAGGGTGCGCGCCGGGTATCGGATCGGCGAGATGCTCTTCGAAAAGGCCGATCCTGAAACTCTAAGAGGTGTTCTTCACATCATAGGCGAGCGGCCAGGTACCGTGCATCATGCTTATTCGGTCTACATCACCGTCGCAAAAGGAAAACGATGGTCAGAGAAGAACATTGATCACGATATCACAAGGCTCGTCAGCAACGTCGCAGATACAGCATTGCCCCCGAAGGAGGCCGCAAGGGAGACGCTGACCATCATCAGGGAAATCATCGCTAAAGAGGTGAACGGCAGCCGCCGTTACGGATAGGCGCCGCCATCCTCAATTCCTGATACCGGGCACAAAGAGAGTAACTGCGGCGCGTGGTCGTAAAATTCACCCACGGATTAGGAGCGGTGGGACAGAGCGTCTTCGGCGATGCGCGGCAGCCTCAAGCAGTGACAAACGAAAGGCAGTGGTTGGAGGCTCGTTGCTTACCATTTTGGGGCCTGCGGCTTCGCGACCACCGGATCAGTGTGTTTGCGAAAAGGTGCCGCGATGGACAGCCAGCAAGTGCCGCTCAGAGTAACAGCAATGCGTTTCGTGCAGTCCGTCCGGATCCTCCTGGGGTCGGAGGTTGGCGGGAAGGCGAAGTGGATGTTTGCCGCCCTCGTCGCATTGCTATGCGGCTTGAACGCTCTTAACGTCGTCAACAATTACGTCGGCCGAAACTTCATGACGGCGATCGCCGAACGCCAAATGGCTGAATTCGTTCGACAGGCGATATTCTATATCTGTGTCTTTGCTGCACTTACCATCGTCGGTGTCATCACCCGCTTCACCGAGGAAAAATTGGCACTGGTCTGGCGCAAATTCCTTACGCAGCGCGCCGTCAATATGTACCTGGCTGACAGGACGTACTACCGCCTCGACGTCTCCGGCCGGCTCGCGCACCCAGACCAGAGAATTGCCGAAGATATCCAGGCTTTCACTGTGACCACGCTTTCATACGTTATCATGCTGTTCAGCAGCAGCCTGACGGTCGTGAGTTTCTCCGGCGTCTTGTGGTCGATCAGTCCCTTCTTGTTCGGCGTTGCGGTGCTCTACGCTGCCTGCGGCTCCTATATGACAATTGTCCTCGGCCGACCTTTGATCGGACTGAACTACGATCGGCTCGACAAAGAGGCCAGCTTCCGGTCCTCCCTCATTCACGTCCGAGAAAACGCGGAATCTGTCTTGATCACGAGAAGCGAAGAGCAACAAAGAACTCGGCTGCTTGATCGCATGGACGACCTGATCGCCAACATCATCAGCATCACTGCAGTCAACCGCAATCTCGGATTTTTCACCGGCGGGTACAACTGGATGATCCAGATCATCCCCGACTTGATCATCGCCCCTGCGTTCATGAGAGGCGAAATCGAGTTCGGTGTGATCACGCAGGCGGGTGCAGCCTTTGCAATGCTCGTGGGTGCGTTCTCCCTGATCATCAGGCAATTCAACTCCATCTCCAACTTTGCTGCAGTCGTGTCACGGCTGAGTTCGCTGCTCGAGGCAATAGAACAGAGCCAGGCAGTGCACGCCTCGGATATCGAACTGGTCGAAGAGACTGGGCGTTTGAGCTATGACCAGGTCACGTTGCGCTCGCCGGATGGTTCTCCCCTTGTGAAGGAGTTGTCCATTTCCATTCCCCTGGGAAGCCGGATATTGCTTACAGGCACCCGCCCGCACGCGGGCACCGCTTTGTTTCGAGCAACCTGCGGCATCCCGACGGCCGGTGCGGGCCGGATCACACGGCCTGCTGCTGAAGATCTCATGTTCCTCCCGCAGCGCCCGTACCTACCCCCCGGATCCTTGCGGGAAATCCTGCTCCCGAAAATCAATCTCGACGAAAATGCCGATACTCTAGCCAGGCAGACGCTCAGCGATATAGGCCTTGAGGGGTTGCTGCGACACGGCGACGGGATGGACAAAGAGTTAAGCCGGGATTTGTCACTTGGCGACCAACAGCTCCTTGCGATCTGCAGAGTCCTTCTTGCCAGGCCAAAATTTGTCTATCTCGACCGGCTCGAAGCAACGCTGGGACAGAAACAGCTCGGCAGGGCGCTGAACCTGCTTGGTGAGAGATCAATCACCGCCATCAACATCAGCAGTGAACAAGCCGATGTTCCTGGCCTCTACGATGCAGTACTGGAGTTCGAAGAAAACGGCCAATGGATATGGACGCCTGTGCGGCTGCGACCCTCGCGGGCGGATTGAGGCCTGTGGGCGGCCGCGCAGCCTCCTTTTGTCGCTCCCCGTTCGCCGCAATCCCCCATCCAAGCGCCTCCTACCAACGTGATGTCAGGAGATTGTCAGGCGTACGTTTCTCAAGGCCCGGTACCGCCCAGCCCGGGATGTCGACCCCATCCCTCGCCCTGAAGCGAATCGAACCTGACACCCCGTAATCCGCCAGCGGGATGCCGCGGTTGGCGGCCGCGGTGAAGCAAAGACGTAAAACCTTGGCGATTGTCTTCACCCAGATGGCGTTGTTTAGCCCACACCGCGCTTCATCGGCGACGTGCCATAGATTTCGCGATAACGGCGAGCAAAATGGGAGCGCGAGCTGTAGCCAGCCGCCTCCGCCGCAGCTTGGCTCGACGCGCCCGATGCGAGCACGCTTCGACCAGCCTGCAGCCGCTCATGCCGCAGAATCTCCCGGAAGGGTTGGTTCTCAGACGTGAGCCTGCGGCGCAGCGTTGAAGCCCCCAGGCCGAGTCGAGCCGCAACACGCTCCACCGTCCACGCTTGCGACGGTGCGGCGCGGATCAGCCACGCAACCTCCTCCGACAAGCTGGTCTCAAACAGCGGTCGCGCCGCGGCAAGCGGTTGCATCAACGTGAGCACTTCCGCCAGCCGGAGCGTTTTCAATGCCTCACCGACCGCATCACTGGCGATCGAGGTGGCGGCGTGGACCAATGCGTCAACGAGATCGCTGTTGAGGGGAACGCAGAACTGCCAGTCACTGCCTCCGGCGCGCGGGCCACCGATAAACGGCGATATGCCGGGCGGGAGCGCTGGCACTTCCAGCAACAAGGATTCGTAGGAATGGCGCTCCGCCGGTATGTTGACCACGTCCATCCGTACCCCACGCGGCATGACAAAGACAGTACCTGGCTCAAATACGCGCACCGTATCGCCCAGCCATACTTCCTTAAGCCCACGCAGAATAATGCCGATGATCGGATGGGGGAGCTCGACCGCTTTCAGTCGTTCTCGATCGATGGAACAATAGGAAAACAACCGATTGCCGTGCTGATAGCGCCCATCGGTACCGCTCGGCGCCGTCATCGGCCGCAGCCGCTCCAACAGTGTCGAACTCAAGTCAGCGCCTTGGCCTTTGCGGTGAATGTTCATGCGCGCAATATAGGCGACGATGGCGCGACAAAAAACACCGACGCGAGCGTTTCGGGCTCAAGAGCGATCGTAGTGGCACCACCCTCCCCGCTAAACTCATGCACAAGCCGGTCTTCAACCGAAGGAGACCAGAATGAGAACCCTGACAACAAACCTATTTGCTGTAGCAGCGATGCTGGTCTTGGGCGCCCCGGCCAGTGCGGCGGACACAGAGCTCTGGCGGCTCGATTGCGGCAACATCGAGGTTCGCGATCTCGGCGTCTTTTCCGATACATTCAAATATGCCGGAGAGAAGCGGACACTGACCGATAGCTGCTACTTGGTTCGTCACGACAAGGACTATATGCTCTGGGATGCCGGACTTCCGGCAGGTTTGATAGGAGCGAAGCCGGATGCGTCCTCAGTTTTTGCGCCGACGCTCTCGGAAGATCTGCCGACCCAACTTGCCAGAATCGGTGTCAAGCCGGAACAGATCGGCCGGCTCGGTATCAGTCATAATCACTTTGACCATGTCGGTCAGGCGGCCAGCTTTCCCGGCGCCACGTTGATGGTCGGCGCCGCGGATTTCGCCCAGTTCAAGGCCGATCCCCTGCCCTTTGCGGTCGATCCCAGCTCCATAAAGCCCTGGCTTGATGGCCGCTCGAAGGTCGATCCGATCTCGGGTGATCGCGATGTCTTCGGAGACGGATCGGTGGTGATCCTGTCGACTCCCGGCCACACGCCCGGCGAAAGCAGCCTGCTCGTACGACTGGAGAAGACAGGGCCGGTGCTTTTGTCCGGCGACGTCGTCCATTTCGAGGAACAGCTCGCCAATCGCGGCGTTCCGACCTTCAACTTCGACCGAGCGAGCACGCTCGCATCAATGGAGAGACTGATTGGCATCGCAAGGTCACTCGATGCGACCCTGATCGTGCAGCACGACGCATCGGACATCAACAAGCTGCCCACATTCCCCAAAGGCGCGAAATAACCCTTCGGCGCGATCGACGCCGCGCTCTGATACCATTCAGCCGTGCGGTGCGCGCCCCGTATCGCACGCGCCAAACGGAGGGGCCGATCGCAAGCGGTCTCCCGGTTGGGGCATGCGGTCACCTTCAGGACTCTCGGATTACCGATCCGACGGCTTGCCGGTGCAACGGTCCTTGATCTGTTCGTAGCTGGTTGTCTGATCGCAGCTCACGAGTCAATCGCGATTGACTCTGCGCGATGCGCTCCGCATGCCAGTTGTGGCACGGATTCGGCATTGGTTATATGGGCGTTCCTATTCTTAGTCTTCGCGCAACGCTTCATTTTGACGTAAGAGCAATCGTATGTCGGGAGCATGGTTGTCTCCGCGGTCGGTACATGGCCGCCGCATGATGGTCTTCGCAGGCAAGGTCTTCCTATGTTTTGCGCGCAGTCTCTGGGAGCTGCCGCCAGCTACACGAAATGTCCTGACCCACGTCCACGACAGGGACGCCTCGTCGCGTCAGAAGATAACGCGCTGAGAGTGATTGTCTGGCAGGCCTCCTTTATACGCTTGCGCTGGCGATGGGTTGAAGGTTTCTCCCGTCTTGAGCATGGTATGCATGATAATCGCGAGCTTGCGGGGCGACGGCCACAGCGGCCCGCTTGAAGCCAAGCCGTTCGCGCAGCTTCAGCGGCAAGTGTTTGAGGCGGCCTTCGTTCCTGGCACTGGTTCGCGTCAGCACCGCTGTCGCCGCTTCGTAAAGCAGCCCGCGCAGACGGCTGTCACCTCTACGTGAGATATGACCGTCATAATCGACTTCGCCCGACTGATAGCGGCGTGTCATCCAGTTTGCTCGCCATCTCAACGACCAGCCGAGAAAGTGCCTCGACTGCAGAACACCCGCCGAAGTGTTCCGGGCACATTTGCAAGAGGGAGGCTGAACCCCTACCCTGAAAACCGGCGAGTTGCACTTCAGTTAGGATCTCCCAAGCGGGAGCATAGCGGGTCGAGCGGTGTCGCCGCACACGATTTTGCCGCGCCGAGGTTGCGCCCCAGACAGTTGAACTTTGGGCGGCAGCGTTTGGAACAGCGCTTCTCACCTGATCAGGCTTTCAGGAAGACCAGCGCGCGCAGGATCTCCGCAAAATCCGCATGCTTGAAGGCGACGGCGCGAGGACCGTGCGCATAGGCACCGGGATACCAGCCAGCACGGTAGGCATCTGTTGGATTGTTGAACTCGATCACCACTTCGTAGCGCTCTGCCCTGGACGGCAGCAGCTGAGCGAAATCGCCGGACAGCGCTTCTGCCACGCCTTCGCGAATAAGCCGGCGCGACCAAGCAGGCGAGATCGACGTCGTCGAACGACCATTACCCTCCAATGTTTCCACGGACTTCAGCCCCGGCACCATCGCCCGCGCGTCAGAGCAAATACCGGCATCGCCGGCAAGGAAGACCGACGGCACACCGTAACCAGCGGCACAGAGCGCGTTGACGGTGAATTCCGAGGCGACCTCGCCGTTCAGAAGCAGGCGCGAGATGCGCATGGTTGAGGTATGTGCGAGCGGATTTGCCTCGCTGCCGGCTTTGGAGTGATAGCCCGTATAGATCGCGGCCGCGAAGCCGGCATCGAGGCCGAACATCATCGCATCGGGATGGCCAGACCAGCCGCGCACGATGCGGACGTAGTCCGGCAGGCGATCGAGAATGAGGTTGCGACCGCTGTCATGGGCGTCTTTCACCACGACTTCGGTCGCACCGCTGGCACGGGCGCCCTCGCAGGCGGCGACCACCTCGGCGGTCATCAGGGCGCGAAATTCGGTCCAGTCGGCATGGGTGCGCTCGGCTTCGTCCCATTGCGCGATGCCTGCGGTACCTTCGATGTCAGCGGAGATGAAAACTTTCATGGGCGGGTTCCTCTATCGGGCAATCGGGAAGGGCGGGTAGATGCGGTCGTTTTAGGCTCGCCCAGGCCAACCAGCGCGCTCGGCTCCGCCAACCGCGAGGAGCTTCACGGGCCACTTGGGCAGACTTGGTGATCGGCGAGGCACTTCTGACTGGTGGTCGGCGACTTGCATGTCGTATAACGGAACCTTGGTGCAGCTCGCCGCCACGGGCCAATTCAATTTGGGCAAAACTCCATGCAAAAATCGCCTAACTCCCGAGAGTTCAATCGGTTATGGATAACGCCTTACGAGCAGGCGTGCGTGCACGGTCGGTAGCGCGGAGTTCTCGCCGACGCCAACGTCGTTGGCATCACCACACGCAGGTCTAGAGAAGTTCACCCATCGACTGCAGGAGCCGATCGATCTGATCGGTCGTATGCTCGGAAAACACCGCAAGCCGCATGCTCGCAACATCTGACGCATCGGAATAACCCCCAGGCTGCTGCACCCTGATGATGATGTCGCGCTCCGCCAGACGATCGCGCAACTGTTCCAGGTCGGTGACACCCTTGATGGTGACGATCGGTACCGGCGTGTCGGCAACCTCGAACCCGAGGGTCCGCAACCCGCTGCGCATATGATTAACGTTGCGAACGAGATTGGCGCGCTTTTCCGGTGTCGCCTGCAGAACGCGCAACGATGCGGCGGCAGCGGCTGCAAGACCCGGTGGCGCCGGTGAAGCACCACGCATGATCATGGCATTGCCCGCGATGTTGGCGGCCAGATCCGCACTACAGGGAACGATGCCACCGAGCGCGCCGAACGCCTTGCTCATCGTGCCGGCGAGATAGTTGCCCTCGCCTTCGAGCCCCGCGTGCTGCAGCGATCCGCGGCCGGTCTCACCAAGAACGCCGACACCGTGGGAATCGTCAATGCAGAGCAACGCACCGTCATAGGGGACCATGACCTGCCGGTAATCCCCTAGTGGCGCCAGCTTCCCCGAGGACGGAAAGACGCCGTCGGTCAGCACTGCCGGCCGCTCACCCGCCTTCACATGCAACGACAGTTGCGCAGCAAGATCCTCCGGATCGGCATGCCGAAATTCTTGAACCCGCTTGCCGAGCGTCGGGATCGCGTCACGGGTGCTGTAATGCGTTGCGCAATCCATGAGGATGACATCGAATTCGTCGCGCAGCCCTTGCAGCAACACCATGGGGCTGGTGTAGCCGGAAATCATGTAGACGACCTCCTGCGTGCCGAACCAGTCGCGCAACCGCTCCTGCAAATCGGCATAGACCTGCATATAGGCGAGTGTCCCCGGCCCCATGCCGTAGCGCCTCGTCGCTTCGCAGGCCGCCTCGATCACCTCGGAGTGGCCATGCAGGCAGAAGTAGGACGTGCCGCAATAATAGTCGACCTCGCGCCCGCCGATGAACATGCGGGCGCCAAGAGGTGACTCCATATTGATTGGAGCGGTCATGGTTGGGTCACGCCGCTTCGGCCTGAGACGGGCTGCGTCGCTCCAGGAACATCGGCCCGACGCGGATGCCGCGCTTGCCGTTGTCGTCGACGGCGTCGAGTTCGAGGATCTCGTCTTCGTAAAGCCGCCCATGCATGCGGAAGCGTCCCTCCTCGACCGGCTCGCATGTGTGCGTGCAGAAGTACTCGATCAGGCACTTCAGGCCGCCATGGCTGTAGGTCAGGTAGGTGATGTTGAAATCCGGCCCGTATTCGCCGAGATGCGGCGCAATGGCGTCGGGCACAGTCTCGTCCTCAGGCGTCTCTATGCGTGTCCAGCTTGTATCTCGCCAGAGGAGCTTGCCGGCTGCCGGGAAGGAGAGGTTCATATGGGCATAGTCCGCGCCGCGCCCGTAGATGCGGCCGTCGATGACGAAATCGTTGCCGGCCACCGGACGGATCCGGTGCGGAACGCCCTCGCCCATCAGGTAGACCTTGCCGTCCTTGGATTTGACCTCGACGATCTCCTGCGTGGCGTCGTCGCGGTAATGGCCCGGCAAAGCCTTGAACTGCGCTTCGGGGATCTCCGGCGGACGCTGTCTCCGCTCCGGCATCGCACCCATCTTGCGCTCGGCAAGAACGATGCGCACGCCGTCGACCCCAAGCCGCGAGGCGATCTGGTTGGCGAAATCAAGGGTCGCAAAGATCAGCACGCCGACGCCGGCGGCAGGCAAAAGCATCATCTGCGAAGCATAACCATAGACGGCGCCACCATGGCCGACCGAGGTCCAGCCGTCGACGTCGCCTGAACCGAAGCACAGGCCATACCCGTTGAGCGTCTTGTCGTGGCCGGCCGGACGTTTGCCGAACGGTGTCCACATCTCACGCAGCGACGCCGGCGAGATGATCGAATTGCCCTCAGCGTCAAAGCCGCCGCGCAGCAGGCACTGGGCGTAGCGTGCCATATCCCCCGTGGTGGAAAAGATGTTGCCGGCCGGCGAGCCGCCGAGACTGAACACCGGCGCCGGCGTATCGCCGTCGAGCGTCCACATGTCGGCCGGCGCAAGCCGCTCGCGAATGCCCGGCGCCATGCCGCAGGAGGAACTGTCCATGCCGAGCGGTTTCAGGATGTTGGCAGCGACATAGTCGGAATAGCTCTGGCCGGTGACGACCTCGATCACCCGACCGACGACGGCGATGCCGGCGTTGGAGTAATGCATCACCCCGAGGCTCGGATCCTGCTTCAAGGTCGAGCTTGCGAGCTCGTCGACGGTGTCCTCCAGCGGAGGACGGGTTGCGTCGAGATAGTGCCCACTCTTCGGTTCGCGCACGAGCCCGGCCGTATGGGTCATCAGCTTGCGCAGGCTGATGACCGAGCCATGAGGCCCGCCCTCGGCGCCGGCGAACGGGTTTTTCGGCTTGAATCCGGGCAGGTAGGTCGACACGTCGACATCGATATCGACAAGGCCCTTTTCGACCAGTTGCATGATCGCCAGCGAGGTGAAGGTCTTGGTGATCGAGCCGATACGGAAGCACGTGTCCTTGCCCATGTCGAAATGGCGGTCATGGCGCTGGACATGGCCTTCGGCAAGCACACCGTCTCGGTCGACGAGGGCGTAGGAGATCGACGGGATCGCCTTGTCCTCGACCTCGTACCGGATCAGATCCTCGAACAGCTCGATGGAAGCAGCAGACAGAGAGGACATGGAAAATGCTCCTTGGTCGTAAGGGATTGGGTCTCAATGGGCGTGGCGTGGGTCGAGCATGTCGCGCAGCGCATCGCCGACCAGGTTCCACGACAGTACGAAGAGGAAGACGGCCGCGCCGGGGAAGGCCAGCGTGTACCAGAACTGGAAGGGATTGCCGGGCTGACCGACGATCCAGTTTCGCGAATAGGCGATGAACTGACCCCAGTCGGCATACCCTTCTTCGGTGCCGACGCCGAGGAAGCTGAGCGCTGAGGCCGACAGCACCATGGAACCGGTCGCCATCGTCGCGAGAACCAGCACCGGGAACATGGCGTTGGGCAGGATATGCAAGACGATCAGCCTGAGATCGCTGGCGCCGTAGCTCCTGGCTGCGTGGATGTAATCCATCTCGCGGATCCTCAGGATCTCGCTTCGAACGATACGGGCATAACTCATCCAGCCGAACGTCGTGAGCGCGATCGTGATGGGCACGATGCCTTTGCCGAGCAAAGCCGTCAGCACCATGGCGGCGATCAGGAAGGGCACGGCCATGAACACGTCGACGATGCGCATCAGCACTTCCTCGACGACGCCGCCGTAATAGGCCGCGACAGCGCCGACGACCGTGCCGATCAGCACGGAGATCGCCACGACCCCGAGCCCGATCTTGAATGCAGTGCGCGTACCCCAGACGACGCCATAGAAGATGTCGTACTGGCCCTGGGTCGTGCCAAACACGGCCTCCGGCGAAGGCGGTTGCGGCGTTGCGAGGAATCCTGCGCGCGGCGTGTCGTAGGGCGAAAGCTGGAAGCTCTGTGGCGGGGCCAAGACGGGCGCGAAGACGGCGATCAGCACGAAAGCGAGCAGGATCACGACGCCAAACAGCGACACCGGATTGCGTGCGAGGTAACGAAGAAACTTCATTGCGTCTTCACCCTCGGGTCAAGCAACGGATAGATGAGATCGACGACCAGGTTCATCAGCACCAGGACGACCGCGAAATAGAGGCCGAAGCCGAGAACTGCGGGAAAGTCGAGATTGGCAGCTGTCTTGGCGGCGAACTGGCCGAGCCCGGCGTAGTCAAAGATGGTCTCGGTGATGACCACGCCACCCATCATCACGGCGAGTTCCATGCCGGCGATGGTTGCGAGCGGCAAAAGCGCGTTGCGCCTGGCATGATGCAATTCGACGACGCGGCGCGGCAGGCCCTTTGCGCGGGCGGTGCGCACATAGTCCTGGCGAAGCGTTTCCAGCATCGAGGTGCGCATCACCCGCGTCATGCTGGCGACGTTGACATAGGTCAGCGTGATGACGGGCGCGGCAAGGTGACGAAGTGCATCGCCGAAGATCGCCAGGTTGCCGTTCAACAGCGCGTCGACCGTGTTGGCGCCGGTGTAGCGCACGAAATCGCCGGAACTGACGATGGTCTGGGCCCACTGGCTGAGCCGGCCGGGCGGAAACCAGTCAAGCGCCGAATAGAAGATCAGCAGCATCAAGAGGCCGAAGACGTAGACCGGAAAAGACCAGCCGAGAATGGTGAAGATGCGGATGACATGGTCCGGCCAGCGGTTGAGATAGATGCCGGCGCGCGAGCCGAGGTAGACGGCGAGTAGCAGACAGGGCACGAAGGCCAGCACGACCAGCTCCAGCGTCGCCGGAAACAGCGACATCAGCGCCGTCGACACCGGCTGGCGCGCGGTCTCGGACCAGCCGAGATTGCCGCTGAGAACGCCGCCGATCCAGCGGCCATATTGGAGATAGAAGGGATCGTTCAGCCCGTACTGCTCGATCATCCGGCGAATGCTTTCCTGACCGCCCTTGAGATAATCGGGCGACGGTGCGTAGGCCGCCAGTCTCTGTGTCGGCGAAAGCGACATCTGCAGCGCGAAGATCATCAACGACAGCGCGAAGAGGACGATCGGCAGCATCATCAATCGTCTGAGTGCGTAGTTCAGCACGGTTCACACGTTCCGATTTCAGGGAAAATGAAAACATGCCGGGCGGGATTGCCGCCCGGCATGTCCTAGCCAATCAGTCGTTCGCCTTGGTGACAGGGTAGAAGTCCCAGGCGCCGTAGAGGATCATGTTGTCGACATATCCATCGATATTGCTGCGGGTGACGACGTAACCGAAGTCCTCCCAGAGAAACTGGGTGGTGGCGTATTCGTAGGACATTTCCTGCAGCTTGGCGTAGATCGGCTCGCGCACCGCGGGATCGACCGAGGCCCAGGCCTCGTCGAGAAGTGGCTTGAACTTTTCGGCCATCAGGTCGCGGTAACCCTGGCCGACCATGCCGCCGACGAGACCCGTGGGCGAGAGGTAGTAGCTGGCGGCACCGAGCGGACCACCCGGATCGGAATAGTCAGGACCCCAACCCATCACCGTCAAGGGTGCTGCCGGCTTTTCGCGGTTGTTGAGCTTGTCCGATACCGATGCCCAAGGCAGCGCCTGGATCTGCATCTTGAACTTCGGATTGATGCGCGACAGGCCCTGCTGCAGCGCCGAGAGTGCCGCCGTCAGCTGCGGGTTGCCTTCGGTCACATAGGCGGTGAAGGCAAAGCCGGTATCCCAGAGCTTGCCGTCAAATGCCTTCTTGAAGTGTTCTTCGGCCTTGGCGGGATCGTAGCTGTAGACAGGTGAATCTGGGCGGTAACCCATGATGCCGCGAACCGTCGGCCCACGAGACTGCACGGTCTTGTTGAGCAGCACCTGGGTGAGGAGCGCGTCGTAATTCTGGGCGTAGTTGAAGCCCTTGCGCACATCGATATCGGCGAAGAAGTCCGGCGGAATACCGGCGCCATCCAGCTTGCCGCTGCCGATCGCCGGATTGTCGTTGTCGTCGAGCGGCCAGGCGAAGAAGATGCCGCGCGAGAACACTTTCTGCAGGCCGTCAATGACCTTGACGCCTTCGGTCTTGCTGAGTTCGTCGATGAACTCGACCGGGGCGGTAACGAAATCGGCGTCACCGGACAGTAGCTGCAGGCGCCGCGTCGTCCATTCCGGCACCGTGCGCATGACCACGCGCTCAAGCTTGGCGGGGCCCATGAAGTAATTGTCGAAGCGCTTCAAGGTGATGCGCCGGTCGGTCCGGTCCCACTCCTCAAGCATGAACGGCCCGGTGCCATTTTCTTCCGCAAACAGCGGATTGGCGCCGAGTTCCGGACGGTAGTGGGCCTTCCAGGTGTCGCCCGAGCCATCCCAGCCGCCGACCGATGCAACCCATTCCTTGTCGACGACCGAAGTGCCGAAGGGCAGCGCGATCACGCCAAGCGTGGCCGGAAACGACTTGGGCAGCTTGAGCGTGACATTATCGCCATCGACGACGATCTGCGACGCGAGTTGGTCATAGACCTTGCGCAGGATCTCGGGGCTGGCGTCGTTGATGGATTTCACCTCGCCTTCGGCCTCAACCCACTTGGCGATGTCGGTATATTTGCCGGCAGTGATCACCTCGGTGATCGCGTTCGACATCCACGACTGCCCCTGAAGGATGGCGCGCAACAGCGAATAGCGCACGTCCTCCGGCGTGATCTGGCCGTAGCCAGGCTCGATCGTCGCCTTCTGGGCGTCCGTCAGCTTGTCGTAGTACTCCCAGGTGACTTTGCCGTCGGCACCCTTGATCCCGACCTTGTGGGCTGAAACGCCTTTGCGGATCGGGAAAGTGTAGCTGACCGAGCCATCGGCCGCCTGCTTGATGAGGCCGTTTTCGAGCGACGGTACTTCGGTCGAGAGCGACGGCACGAACTCGGAAATCTTCGAGCCGTTGAAATTCAACAGGCGGCTGTAGATGTTGAGCGAGCCGTAGGAGCTCGGCGTGTTGGCGATATAGGCCGGATCGAACGATTGGATGTCGTCGGTCCACATGAAAACGAAAGTGCCGGGGTTCTTGGTCTCGGCCATAGCGGGCGCAGCCGCAATGCCGAGCCCCAAGCAGAGAGCGAGGGCTAAGGTGCGTTTCATCGTTGTTCCCATTTGGTGGAGGCGGAAGTTTTCTTCTCGTTATAGGGGAGGCTAGAAGAGCCCTTGCAGGTCTGTCCAATGTGTAATTAGGATAGACTATGCAAATCACGCATGAGGGCCGGCATGGAACTGCAATGGCTTGAAGATTTTCTCGAAATCGCCGCCACGCGGAATTTCTCGACAGCGGCGACGGCGCGCAACATCTCGCAGCCGGCCTTCAGTCGCCGCATCAAATCGCTTGAGAACTGGATCGGCACGGACTTGATCGACCGCAGCACCTATCCCGTTCAATTGACACGGGCGGGAACGATGTTCCTGCCGGGCTGCCAGCGTCTCGTGCGTGAGGCCTACCGCTTGCGCACCGACTGCCGCAATGTCGCCGGCGAGAGCTCGGCCATGCTGACCTTTACTTCGCTGCATACGCTGGCGATGTACTTCTTCCCGAGATGGATAGGCTCACCGCTGATCTCCCGCATGCCCCTTCGCACCAGCATGCATGCCGCCGACTTCCTTGAAAGTATCGATCACCTGTGTTCGGGCCAGTGCGATTTTGCCATCACTTACGTGCATCCCGATGGCCCGCCGGTGCTGGAAGGCGGTCCGTTCGAATCCCTGCAGATCGGCAAGGACAGGCTTGTCCTGGTGTCGGGAACCGACGAGAGCGGCCGACCACTGTTCGACGTCGACGGGCCAGAAAGCACGGAGATCCCTTATCTCGCCTATTCCTGGAGCGACGGCTACATCGGCAAGCTGGCGACTTTGATCCAGTCGCGCTGGCGCCGGCCGCTCAATCTCAGCATCGTCTACCAGTCGGGCCTCGCCGATGGCCTGAAGCACATGGCCGTCGCCGGGCGTGGCGTCGCCTGGCTGCCGCAGATCTGTGTGGCGGAAGCCCTGCGCCAAGGCCGCCTCGTCCAGATCGGCGGACAACAGATGTCGCTCGAAATGGAGATTCGCATCTTCAGGCGCGCCGGCCCCGGTAGCGCCGACAGCGATGGATTGTGGCAGCATCTCAAGCAGTGTGCGGCATTGCCACAATACAAGAACGGATTCGATGCCGGCATCGACGCCGCCTGAGGCATCGTCATGACCCAAATCGGCCGACCGAGGCCATATGCGAAGACAGGCGACACGATGCAGAAAGCGCATAGTTTCGAATGCCACATTCGTGACACATTGATTTCACTCGGTTTTGCAGCACGGACCGAAGCCGATTGCGTGTCGGCCAGGCACTGACGGTCTGCCTCGCAGGGAGTTTTCCACCATCCGAGCGTATTGACAGGATGCAACCCCGTTGCGAGACCTGACAGGGCAACGTCCCCTCGAAATCGGGTCCATGTGCTGATGTTCCTGTCTAAATCCGCGCCCCCTGAACTGCCCGAGGATGTCATCCTATCCGTGGAAGACCTTGAGGTTTCCTTCGCGGCCGGCACGCGCTCACAGCTGCGCGCGGTGCGGGGCGTCTCCTTCCGGATCGCGCGCGGCGAGACAGTTGCGCTGGTCGGCGAGTCCGGATCCGGCAAATCGGTGACCGCAATGACGATCATGCGGCTGACGGAGTATGACGGCGCGGCGATCACCGGCGGACGGGTGCTGATGCGCTTGAAGGACGGCAAGGTCGCCAATCTCGCGACACTGTCGGAAAAGCGGGTCGAAGTCCTTCGTGGCGCGGACATCTCGATCGTGTTCCAGGACCCGATGTCGAGCCTGAACCCGGTCTTTACCGTCGGCGACCAGATTGCCGAAGCGGTAATCCATCACCAGAACAAGACACCGAAGGAAGCGCGCCAGATCGCGCTCAACACCCTCAAGCTGGTGCGTGTGCCGGATGCGGAACGCAGGCTCGACCAGTATCCTCACCAGCTTTCCGGCGGCATGCGCCAACGCGTCATGATCGCTATTGCGCTCGCCTGCCGCCCGTCGCTGATGATCCTCGACGAGCCGACGACCGCGCTCGACGTGACCATTCAGGCGCAGATCCTCGACCTGGTTCGCGCCCTGCAGCGCGAAATCGGCATGTCGGTGCTGTTCATTACCCACGACATGGGCGTCGTTGCCGAGGTTGCCGACCGGGTCTGCGTGATGCTCAAGGGTGAAATCGTCGAGACGGGCTCGGTTTACGACATCTTCGCCAAGCCGAAGCATGCCTATACCCGCGCCCTGATTTCCGCCGTGCCGCGCCTCGGCAGCATGGCCGACAAGGATGCGCCGGAGAAATTCCCGCTGCTGGTGTTCGAACCGGAGCGGCAGCCCGCGGAGGCGACAGAATGAACGCGCCGGCTCATATGACGCAATCCCCTCGCCCGCTCGTCGAGGTGCGAAACCTGGTGACGCGCTTCGATCTCAAGGCCGGGCTGTTCGGCCACGTCTCCGGCCGGGTGCATGCGGTGGAGAACGTCTCCTTCGACATTTTTCCCGGTGAGACCCTGGCGCTGGTCGGTGAATCCGGCTGCGGCAAGTCGACGGTCGCCCGCTCGCTCATGCAGCTCGATCGACCGCGCTCCGGCTCCATCCGCTTTGATGGAACCGAACTGATCGGCGCGCCGCGCCCCGTCCTTGCGCGCTTTCGGCGCGAAGCGCAGATGGTCTTCCAGGATCCGTTTTCTTCGCTCAACCCGCGCATGACGATCGAGCAATCGCTGATGGATCCGATGCGGGTCCACAAGTTGGGTTCGACCGGGGACATGCGCGCCCGCGCCGCCGAACTTCTGGCAAAGGTCGAGCTTTTGCCTGAGCATCTCGAGCGCTATCCGCATGCATTTTCCGGCGGGCAGCGGCAGCGCATCTGTATCGCCCGGGCGCTTGCGCTCGAGCCGCGTCTCATCGTTGCCGACGAAGCAGTCGCTTCGCTCGACGTGACGATCCAAGCGCAGGTGATCAACCTACTCATGGACCTGCAGCGCGAGATGCAGATCGCCCTTCTGTTCATCAGCCACGATATGGCGGTGGTCGAGCGCATCGCTCACCGCGTTGCGGTCATGTATCTCGGCGAAATCGTCGAGATCGGCGATCGCCGCTCGGTGTTCGGCAATCCGCAGCACCCCTATACCCGCAAGCTTCTATCGACCGTGCCGATTGCCGATCCGACGCGCCGTCCGGAAGGGCGCCAGCCGATGTCCGACGAAATTCCGAGTGCGGTGCGTGCGCCGGACTTCGTGCCTCGCGAACTGCCGATGCGGCAGATCTCATCGACCCACTACGTGCGCCAGGTCGCAACCGCCTGACGTAGCCGCTATACCCCGTTCCAGATCAGAGTATCCCAACATGAGCACTTTCGAAGTGACGCAACCGGCTGCGAGCGCTGCCGGCATGGCGTCGACAGATATCCGCGACAGCGCAAGCGGGACCACGGCCGCAGTGTTCCTGCGTCCAGCGGCCGCCGACCGACCGACCCCCTATATCGAGGTCGACGAGAAACGGCTCACCCGCAATATCAAGGCCATGCAGCAGCGCGCCGATGCAGCCGGCGTGGCGATGTTCCCGCATGTGAAGACGCACAAGAGCCTCCACATCGCCCGACAGCAGCTAGCCGCAGGTGCGCGCGGTATCACCGCCTCCAAGCCCAGCGAAGCGCTGGTCTTTGCCGAAGCCGGGATTGCGTCGATCATCCTGGCCTATCCCATCGTCCATGCGGCGTCGCTCGATCGCCTTCTGCCTGCGGTCAAGGCGCGGGGCGTGGAGCTGGGCACGATTGCGGCGAGCGAAACAGGTGTCGATGCGCTGTCGGAGGCTGCTTACCGGCACGGCGTCGAGATCGGCGTGTTTCTCAAGGTCGACGTTGGCCTCGGCCGCGTCGGCCTCAAACCCGATGACCCGGCAGCGCCTGAACTGTGCGCGAGGATCGCCGGCGCGCCGGGTTTGCGATTTGCCGGACTGCTTTCGCACGCCGGACATGCCTACGCGGCTCCGCAGCCCCATGCCCTGGCCAAGATCGCCCACGACGAGGCCGAGGCCCTCGCCGGCCTCGCCGGGCGGCTTCGGCAACGCGGAATCGCCGTCGATTGCATTTCCGTCGGCGCAACGCCGACTTGCCTCGGTGCACCGCTGCCCCGGGAAGTCGATTGCATCCGTCCCGGAAACTACGTCTTTCTGGACGTCACCGCCCTGCGGCTTGGCATTTGTACCGCCGACGACCTGGCGCTTTCAGTCGTCGCCCGCGTCGTTGCGTCGAACGAGGCGCACTTCATCATCGACGCTGGTTCGAAGTCCATGAGCTCCGATCGCGGCGCACATGGCATGGGTGGCGCAGGGTTCGGCACGGTCGTCAGCGCCGAAGGCGATGGCCAAACCGGCCTGTGGACGCTCGAGCGACTGTCCGAGGAACACGGGTTCGTCCCCCATTCCGGGCGCCCCCTGCCGCTGGGCAGCCGCGTGCGCGTGTTCCCCAACCATTCCTGCGCCTCGATCGCCAACTTCGACAATTTCGTCCTGGCGCGCGCGGATGGCACCGCAGCCAGCCTGTCGGTTGACGCCCGCAACGGTCAGACCTGAAGAGCGCACCGGCCTTTTCGGTCACCTGGGCGGCGGTTTATCGCCGCCCATCAACGCGTTGAAGATCTCGCTCCTTCGTCCATCATCAAGATGGATAGCTGGATTCTGAGACCTAGATCTCCCAAATATCATTGCGACGCCAATATCAGTGCATCGAGAAGCCTACGCGGCTGATCGGACTTCAAATCTACTCCTCCAGTGAAAAGGATATGATCCATGAAAGTCCTAATGGTCCTCACCTCGCACGACACCCTCGGCAACACCGGCAAGAAGACAGGCTTCTGGCTCGAAGAGCTGGCGGCTCCCTATTACGTCTTTAGGGATGCCGGGGCCGAAATCACCCTTGCATCGCCCAAGGGCGGCCAACCGCCGCTCGACCCGAAGAGCGATGAACCGATGTTCGAGACCGACCTCACTCGGCGTTTCAAGGCAGACCGGGAAGCCAAGGCCAAGCTCGCCGAGACGGTGCGCCTCGACAGCGTCAACCAAAGGGACTTCGACACCGTCTTCTATCCCGGCGGTCACGGTCCGATGTGGGATCTCGCCGAGGACGAAAACTCGATCAAGCTACTCGAAGCCTTCATCGCGGCGAGCAAGACGATTGCGCTGGTATGCCACGCACCCGGCGTTCTGCACCGCGTCAAGAACCCGGACGGCACACCTTTCGTAAACGGGCGAAAGGTCACCGGCTTTACCAATTCCGAGGAAGCGGCCGTCGGCTTGACGGAGGTCGTGCCCTTCCTGGTGGAAGACGAGTTGCTCGGTCTCGGCGCCGTTTTCTCGAAGGTGAAAGACTGGGGCGTCCACACGGTCGTGGATGGCCAGCTCATCACCGGCCAGAATCCCGCCTCATCTGGCGAAACGGCAAAGGCCCTCCTGGCCGCTTTGAAGCCGTGAGGATTGGATCGGGGCGCGTCGCCAGTAAGAGCGGCCGCCTTCGGCGGAGCGCATCTTGCTGCTCGCGTTGCGCGTCGAAACGACCATGGGCATGGCCCAGGGAATGGGGATCGCCGCCCGCGATACGTTCCTCGTGCATTACGTGATCGATTTGGCTGTGCAGGCCGATAGTCTGGCCGAGCAACCGCCGATCTGATCGAAACAAGAATGCAGCTTAACCCCGGGTTTCCGGGGTTTTTTATTATCGATTGACAAAGGGCAATAGAGTTATAATGTTTTCTCCAGCCCATTATAACGGGAAGAGCGAACGATGAAACAAATCGACCTGGTTTATCGGACGGCGTTCGCAGAACTCGCGCAGCGGACATTTGACGCCCAATTCCAAGCTGACTTCCCTCTTGAGGGTCGTTTCGTGACAGTTCCGGTCAAGGGCCGCAATTACTGGTATTTCGATGTCCCTACTCCCGAAGGCAAAGACAAGCGCAGCTACGTCGGCCCCGAGGATGATCCAGAGATCACGGCGCGAGTGAAGGCCCACAAGGAAATCAAGAATGACATCCGCGAGCGGCGGCGTCTCGTCGCCATGCTCCAGCGTAGCGGCGGGATGTCCTCGCCGGATCGCTTCGCGGGTGAGGTTACGCGGGCCCTTGCCGACGCTGGCCTCTTCCGGCTACGAGCGGTCCTCATCGGCTCGGTAGCGTTCGGCTGCTATTCGGGCCTGCTTGGGGTCCGTCTCCCCAATACCGCCATCCAGACAGGTGATGCGGATTTCGCGCAGGACTTCGCGATCTCGTCAGGTGTCGAGGATAGGCTGCCGCCTATTCTCGAGGTCCTGCGATCGGTCGATGAGACCTTCCAGGCAGTACCGCACCAAGCCGACAAGGCAAAGGTGGTCGCCTTCACGAACTCGGTCAACTACCGCGTCGAGTTCCTAACGGGCACCCGGGGATCGGACGAATACACGGGCAAGCCCTCGCCCATGCCCGCCCTCGGCGGGGCGTCGGCGGAAAACCTCCGGTTCTTGGACTACCTCATCTACGAGCCTGTCAGGACTGTGCTACTGCATCGGGAGGGCGTGAGCGTGAATGTCCCCGCTCCCGAACGATATGCCGTCCACAAACTGATCGTGTCGTCCAGGCGGCTCAACGATGCACCCGGGCGTGCGAAGCGGGACAAGGACCTCCTGCAAGCCTCCCTGCTATCTGAAGCCCTCGTGGAAACCAAGCAGGGCGACGTGTTGGCCGATGCCTACCGGCAGGCTTGGGATCGCGGGCCGTCGTGGCAGGAAGGGATCGCAGCAGGCCTAGTCATGATGCCGGACAACGGCAAGCGCGCGCTGGCCGATGCCCTCGGTGTCGCGGTGGACAAGCTCGGTGAGGAAAAGGGGATTTCATGAAATCTGAAAAGCGGGGGATCAGTATGAATAGTTTCAACAAAATGACGGTTGTCGCCGCATGTGAACTTGTTGGCTAAGCCTATTCGCACAACGACATGGAGGTCCTTCCTCGATCATCACCGCCATCTCAGTGATCCGTTCTCTCAGCGGGTGCGGCCTCTTTCATGCCACCTCCTTATGTTGGCAACCTAAGTCGCTCCCCCCGACACGTTTCGTGACGGATCGATGAAATTTGGCGGGCTCGCGAAGCCACTAATGCCGGGAATTTCCTCAACGACGGAAAAACCATGAGGTTCACCCGAAATATTTAATGAGATTCCCACCGGACTGCCTTTCAGAGCGTGGTGCGCTACTTAGATGCAGTTCACCGGATTAAAAAATTGATGATCCTCTCGCTCTCAGATGTCACCAAATCCTATCCGTCGGTCGAAGGACCACTCCCAGTGTTGAAAGGAGTAAGTCTCGAACTGGACAAAGGCGAGAGCCTGGCACTCACAGGGGAGTCGGGAAGCGGAAAAAGTACACTCCTCCATCTGGCAGGCGGCTTAGATAAGCCAGACGGTGGCACTATCTCTGTGAAAGGGCAAGAAATTACTAAGCTGGACGACGCCGGCCGCGCCAACTTTCGGCGGACCGAAGTCGGTTTGATCTTCCAGCAATTCAATTTGATCCCTAGTCTCGATGTCAGCGCGAATATCTCGTTTCATGCTGAACTCGCTCGACGCTATGATCCCGTTTGGGAGACAGAACTCGCCAATGCGCTGGGGATCGACCAGCTCCTGCGACGCTATCCCGAACAGCTATCCGGCGGCCAGCAGCAAAGGGTAGCAATCGGTCGGACATTGGCAGCCAGGCCCGCCCTTGTTCTGGCGGACGAGCCCACGGGTAATCTCGATGAAAGCACGGCCGACGCCGTCCTCGACATCATGCTTCGACTGACAAAGTCGCAGGGCATCGCCCTTCTCCTTGTGACCCACTCCAACCGCTTGGCCAACAAACTTGACCGGCGGGTCATACTGAGCGGTGGGGAGCTTGCAGCATGAGTTGGGTTGCTCTTCGAGCGTTGTTATCTCACTGGCGATACAGGCCCCTCCAATTCGCCACGCTGATCGCCGGAGTGGCGCTCGCAACAGCGCTGTGGTCTGGGGTGCAGGCAATCAATGCCGAAGCAAGGGCAAGCTACGGTCGCGCTGCCGCGGTGCTTGAACAGAATGAATTTGACCAGCTTGTCGCCGAGGATGGAGGGTCGATATTCCCAGAGGCTTACGCGAGGCTACGGAGAGCCGGCTGGAACGTTTCCCCTATAATCGAAGGCGACTATCGGTTTGGTCAGACCCGTATCCACTTGATCGGCATCGATCCCCTGAGCATGCCCTCGGAAGGAAAGATTTCCACGGTATCAAACGGCACGGAGCTCGCGCGCTTCCTCGGCCCTCCAGGACAGCTCTTGGTCTCAGCTGCAACGGCGCAACGTCTCCGAGGACCAATCGGCCTAGAGGTTAGAACCACCGCCGATTTGCCGGACGGCACTGCGTTCATCGACATCGGAGTGGCCGACCGCCTGCTGAATCGAAAGGGAGAACTGAGCAGGATCGTTGTGGCTCAGTCGCAGAGAGCCGGACTTGAACCGTTCCATCGCCTTGTGCCGGGACTCTCGGTTAAAGGGGCAGGCGAGCGGCCGGACGTTGCTCGCCTCACCGACAGTTTTCACCTCAATCTAACGGCCTTCGGTTTCCTTGCCTTCGTCGTGGGACTTTTCATCGTCTATTCAGCCACCGGTCTTTCCTTCGAGCAGCGCCGCATGACTTTTCGAACGCTGAGGTCTCTCGGTGTCTCCCTTCGCTCGCTGACGGTAATGCTGCTTGTCGAAACCGTTGCGTTCGCGCTGTTGGCGGGGGTAATTGGCGTTGTGCTCGGCTACTTTGTGGCGTCAGCTCTCTTGCCGGGTGTCGCGGCAACCCTGCAGGGTCTTTATGGAGCCAGTGTACCTGGAGCGCTTTCCCTAAGACCGGGGTGGTGGCTTGCGGGCCTAGCGATCGCGCTGGCAGGCACGGCATTGTCATCGGCTCAACATCTGTGGCGGGTGTGGAAGATGCCGATACTCGCCGCAGCACAGCAGAGGGCATGGGCGCGTGCCTCTGCGAGAAGCGCAGCATTCCAAGCATGCATCGGTGCAGTTCTTCTGTTGGCCTCCGGCCTTTTAATCCTCTTTGGCCGAAGCCTCTACTCCGGCTTCGCGGTGCTCGCCGCTCTCCTTCTTGGAGCCGCGCTAATCTTGCCGCCGATCTTGGCGGTCCTCATCGGTCTTGGGCAGAAGATGTCGAAGCATGTAGTTGTTCGCTGGTTCTGGGCGGATACGCAGCAACAGTTGCCGGGTCTTTCCCTCGCGCTCATGGCGCTGCTCCTCGCTCTCGCGGCGAACATCGGCGTCGGCACGATGGTGTCGAGCTTTCGCCAGACCTTCATCGGCTGGCTCGACCAGCGCCTTGCTGCGGAGATTTACATCACGGCGCGAAATGAGGCAGAAGGCGAGCGCCTACGGCAATGGCTCCCTGGACAGGTGAAATCCGTTCTCCCGATCTGGAGCACGGACGGAGAGGTGGTCGGACAGCCGATGCAGATTTTTGGCGTGGTCGACGACCCTACATACCGTGATCACTGGCCATTGATCCTTGGGTCGCCAACGACCTGGGACGAGATTGCTGACGGGCGCGGCGCATTGGTGAACGAGCAACTTTGGCGTTCCGGAAAAGCCGAAATCGGTGAACAGATTAAACTTCCCGGAGGGTGGGCCGCGACGATAGTCGGTGTCTTTTCCGACTACGGCAATCCGACGGGGCAGGTCATGATTGGCCTGGATGCCTTGGTGCGTCACTATCCCGCCGTCTCGAAATTGCGATATGGTCTGCGGATGGACCCAAGTCGGGTGCCGGAGGTTAGAAAGAAGCTTGTCGACGAGTTCGGACTTCCGGAAAGCAACATCGTCGACCAGGTCTCCCTCAAACGGCAATCGACGGCGATCTTCGAACAAACTTTTGCCGTCACGGGTGCTCTGAGCCTGCTTACGCTTTTCGTTGCCGGGTTCGCGATGTTTTCGAGCCTCTTGACGTTGTCTTCGCAACGCTTGCCGCAACTCGCACCCGTTTGGGCCATGGGACTGCGCCGCCGCGACCTTGCGCTCGTCGAGATCATCCGGACACTTGCTTTGTGGCTTGCTGTCTTCATTGCATCGATCCCAGTTGGGCTGGGGCTCGCCTGGGTGTTGCTTGCAATCATCAATGTTGAAGCCTTCGGATGGCGGCTGCCACTGATCCTGTTTCCCATGGACTGGCTAAGGCTCGGTATCATCGCATTTATCGCGGCCGCCATATCGGTTGCGATACCCATCCGGCGACTTGCGAAGACCGATCCGGCCGATCTCCTCAGGGTGTTTGCAAATGAACGGTAGAAGAACCTTTCTCACGATCTTAGCCGTGTTCCTGTTGTTCCCCGTCTCTCTTCTAGCCCAGGGATTTGCCGGACTTGGATCGAATGCCGAGGGTTTCGCCGTACCGCAAAAGGGAGCCCTCCTAGAGTTTCCGAGAGACCATGGCGCACACCCCGATTTCCGCATCGAATGGTGGTACGTTACCGCCAACCTTGAGACCACCGACGGATGGAAAATAGGCGTGCAATGGACGTTGTTCCGTTCGGCGCTTGCTCCTGTCGAGCGCCAGGGTTGGACGAGCCCGCAAGTCTGGATCGGCCACGCCGCCGTCACGACAGCTGACCGCCATTATGTCGGCGAACGATTGGCGCGGGGGGGAGTTGGACAGGCAGGGGTAAGCAACGCACCGTTCGAAGCGTGGATCGACGATTGGCAGATGAAGGGCAGATCCACTGCGCCAGACGATGAACTGAACCATCTCGATTTGACTGCCAAAGACGCCGACTTCGCCTATAGACTGGCCCTTGACGCCCAGGGCCCGCTTGTTCTTCAGGGGGACCGGGGTTTTTCGGTAAAATCAGCGGCCGGCCAGGCGAGCTACTACTACTCACAGCCCTTCTATATGGTTCGGGGAAGGGTCGAGCTGGGCGGCGAATCCCATGAGGTAACAGGAAAAGCATGGCTTGACAGGGAGTGGTCGTCACAGCCTCTGGCGTCGGATCAGACAGGTTGGGACTGGTTTTCCTTGCAACTGGCCTCCGGAGAGAGGGTCATGGCATTTCGGCTACGCGATGGCGGTAAGGGTTACGTCTCAGCAAACTGGATCGAAGCCGACGGCAAAACCTCTCCCCTTGGATCGCAAGACGTCTCACTGGAACCGCTACGCCTGGCAGACGTGGAGGGCAAATCAGTGCCTGTCGAGTGGAGAGTGAGGATTGCCAGCCGGGGTCTCGATGTTCGAGCAACGGCGCTCAACGATCACGCATGGATGGCAACCTCGACACCCTATTGGGAGGGTCCGATCCAAATAGATGGCAGTACGACAGGGCAGGGTTATCTTGAGATGACAGGCTATTAGGCCTGGTGGGCATGATGCTCAGCCTCGACAGGCATTCGGGGCATCAAAGAGTAGACATCCCTCGATCCGAGGCCGTTCATCGAACTCAAGATGAATCGATGTTCCGGCCTTGACGGACTTCTCCGCACCGGTCGCAGATAATGATGTCGGGAGCTGCTCTCTGCTAACCTGCTAGGGCCGGCGGCGAATCTCTTCCAATTAGATGGTGGCCGAGAAACCCTCCAGGACAACTGATTTGCGGTATCGGCTTTTGTGTGCTTCTTGCGCCCTGTCCCTCGTCGTTCCCAAGAGCAGTGATCTCTGTCTCACGAACTACAGACCTTCGTACCAGCCTCCATAAGGCGTATTTCTGGCGTAAAAGCTCTGACACCAAGCGATCGTGATCTTCTTCCGCGAGAGCCGGATTGCTTTTGCGCCAAGGGCGGCCCCGACGACGAAGTATCTGCCGTCCGGAGTATCGGGATAGTGCTTTTCGACCCGTTTGTCCCCTGCCATACCGAAGGAACTTTCACGGGTCGATTTGGTTTCTTTTACGAGATCGCGGCGTGCCAATCGGGCGCGACGGAGATGGTGAACGCAGCGGTTTTCCCGATTTCTCGCTGCGGGCGAATGCCAGGCGAGCACCTTTACCTGGCCGCCGTGATCCTCACCAGGGTGATGGATAGCCTCCCTGGTGAATTGAGCGGTGCCACAGCAAATGTCTACCTCGGCGGCAGCGAAGTTAAGCTTTCCTCGGGTACAGCCGTCATGGATTTGTAACTTTCTGCGTTTTCGCGCGTTTTGGCACGACACACCACCGGAGAGACCCGATGTCCAATCGCGAACTCATCGATACTGGGACCGACAAACGGTACGTGCGCCGCGATAAAGACGGCACATTCAAGGAATCCGTGAATGTCGGCCGATCTCTGTCTGCAGACAAACGGCGTAAGGCCAAGCATGACGCGAAGCCCGGCGAGGGCGACAAAGGCGATCACCGCAAGGAGTAGCCGGTGAAGATCGCGACCTATAACGTAAATGGCGTGAACGGTCGACTCCATATGCTGCTTCGATACTTGGCTAGAACTTCGCCCGACGTCGTTTGCCTCCACGAACTCAAAGCTCCTGACGCCAAGTTCCCGGTCAAAGCAATAGAGGCGGCGGGTTATGGTGCAATCTGGCACGGCCAGAAAAGCTGGAACGGTGTCGCTATTCTGGCGAAGGGAGAGCAGCCGCTGCTCACCCGCCAGGGCCTACCTGGTGATGCTGAACACGTCCACAGCCGGTATATCGAAGCGGCGATCGGTGGCATGGTGATTGGTTGCCTGTATTTGCCAAACGGCAATCCCTATCCCGGCCCAAAGTTTAACAGCTCCTTTGGTTCGAGCGCCTATCGGCCTATGCCGCGGAACTGCTCGAAATAGATGTCCCTGTTATCCTTGCCGGCGATTACAACGTGATGCCAACGGAGCTGGACGTATACAAGCCGGAACGATGGACCGACGACGCCCTTTTCCGTGTCGAAGTCCGGGACGCCTACCGGAAGCTCGTCGACCAAGGTTGGACGGACGCTCTGAGGCACCTCCATCCTGGCGAGCGAATCTACACGTTTTGGGACTACTTCAGGAATGCTTTCGGCAGGGATGCAGGCCTGCGTACTGACCACTTCCTTCTAAGCCCCGCGGTTGCTACTCGGCTCCGCAGAGCAGGGGTCGACAAAGAAGTCCGCGGCTGGGAGAGCACACGAGTGATCACGCGCCCACCTGGATCGAGTTATCCGACAAGAAGAGCAGACGGAGAAAGCACGATGGGTGAATACTGGAAAGCTAAGGTTCGTATAGGTCTGGAGGAACTGGTTGACAAAGCCGTGGTGGGAGGCGCGCGGCATGCAGACGTCTTCGCCGCAATTGAAGCAGAACTGGCCCGTCTTCGCATCGCAATTGAGCTCGATCCCGATCCCGCAGACGATAGTACGACACGAATTCTTGGAGAACCAGCGAACGATTGGCCGGGAGCCCAGAGGTAAAGCCACGCAGCACGCACGACGATCGCTATGTGGTCATTGCGCCGGGCCTGTCAATGTCGCTAGTGCTACAATCCCCTGGCTTGCGCTAGCCGGCTTACAGGCAAATTCGTCCGCGAGGTCACTCGCCACATCGTCGCAACACTCCCACCAACGAATCCTCGTCCCGAAACGTCGGCCGCCGAGAATACAGCGCCGGTGAAGAGCGCGGCACTTTCGGCAGTCTGATCGCAAAGACGAACGGCCGCTGTCAAATTGTCCGAGGCTTTAGCTGTGGCGCGCTCGCACCGAGAAGCGCGAACGATGATACCGACAGAGCAATGGAGTGGGCGCTGGATGTGTCATAGGCAATCCTCAAACGGGGAACGGGTGATGCGCACTTCGATCGCCGCTCAAGGTTCCCCCCGAAAGCCGACCCAGTCGAGGCAGGATGGGACGAAGAAGAGGTAAGCACGATTTTAGAGACGGTTCGTCGCGAGGCCATCGCCAACGTCGTATCGGAAGACCTTGTCTCGGCCTCCGCAGAACCGCCGACTGCTGAAGCTGTCGATGCAGTCGGGCGCCGGGGCGCTGAATCTGCGCAAGGTCTTCACAAGAGCGCTGAGAATGAAAGCCGCGGATTTGGAGTAAGCAGCTGTCTCGAAGCTACCGGCACCCCTGGGAGTAAGCAGAGCTTGTGACAATCGTCTTGCAATCACTCATAGACGCATGGAGGCTATGGGTTCACAACCTACATTCCTGTTTATCGCGTACAGGGACGAGACCTACCACCACTTGCAGGCCTTTTCTCGCGGGGCTGACGGGATCTGCATAGAGTTCGCCCGGCAAAACCAGTGGCGGCTTTCGAGACTGCCGGTGGTGTCACGAATGGCCCACAGGCAGAATGCACGTCGCCTACCCTTTAACGGCCCCAATCGTCAGGCCTGCCACGATCTTCCTCTGAAAGATAAGAACGAGAGCAAGCAGCGGCAATGTCACAGTCACCGAGGCAGCCATCAGGAGGCCGTATGGCACCTCGTATCGGCTGCTGCCCGTGAGGAGGCCGATCGCCACCGGTACTGTCCGGTTTTCGTCAGTCAGGATAAAGGTCAGCGCGAAAAGGAACTCGTTCCACGACAGGATGAAGGCAAGCAGGCCGGTACTGGCGATGGCCGGCCACATCAGCGGCAGCAGCACATGGGTAAGGATGCGCAGCCGTGAGCAGCCGTCGATCAACGCCGCTTCCTCGAGTTCCATCGGCAGATCGCGAATGAAGCTGGTCAGGATCCAGGTCGTGAAGGGCAAGGTCAGGATGAGATAGGAAACGACCAGCGCGCCCGGGCTATTGTAGAGCCTCAACCAGCCGATCACCTCGAACATGCCGGAAAGCACCACGACCTGAGGAAAGACGGAGATCATGAGAACCGCAATCAGCAGATAGCGCCCCGCCGCGAAATGCAGCCGGCCGAAGCCATAGGCCGCGAGAATGCCAATCGCGAGTGCAATCATGGTGCTGGCAAGCGCTACGATGATGGAGTTCACCAGCGCGCCGATGAACACGGCGTTCGAGAAGAGCTGCACGTAGTTGGTTAGGTCGAGGGACGGCAACAGGCTGAAGCCGTAGATCGCCTGCCCGGATCTCGTCGAGGTCACAATCGCCCAGTAGTAGGGAAAGAGAATATAGACCATGACCACGGCAACGGCCGCATAGAGACCAACGGATTTAAGGCGACGGATCAGCCGATAGGTCGCGTTGGAATGGCGTATGGCCATGATCGCCCCCTAATGATGTGGCCGGTCGAGCCGAAGCAAGCCGACGATGACGATGGCAATGAGGCCGATGATCAGGAAAACCCAGGTCGAGGCAGCCGAACCGACACCGAGATCCTGAAAGCCGATGAGCTGGTCACGCGCATAGATCGACATGGTCATCGTGTTAGCATTGTTGGCGGCCAGTACGTAACTCAGGTCGAACATGCGCAGTGCGTCGAGCGTGCGGAAGAGCATGGCAACGCCTATGGCGGGCGCCACAAGCGGCAGCGTGATCGACCAGAAACGCTTCCAGTGCGGCACGCCCGACACCTCTGCCGCCTCGTAGAGCTCCTCTGGGATGAGCTGGAGGCCGGCGAGAATGAGCAGCACCATAAAGGGCGTCGTGACCCAGATGTCGATGAAGATCACCACGCCGAGAAGAAGGGACGGGTCGGCGGTCCAGGCAATGCCCTTGGCGATGATGCCGAGTTCGACGAGCGCCTTGTTGATGAGGCCGAACTGATCGTTGAGCATCCAGTCCCAGATGCGCGTCGAGACGACCATGGGCATGGCCCAGGGAATGAGAATCGCCGCCCGCACCAACCCGCGGCCGAAAAACGCTCGATGCAGTAACAGTGCGATCGCGAGCCCAAACATGGTCTCGATGCCCACGGAGACGACGGTGAACACGAGCGTGTTGCGGACGGCCCGCCAGAAGGTGGCGTCTTCCCAGACGGTTACGAAGTTCGCGAAACCGACGAAATCATAGCTGCCGGGATTGTCGAGATAGGCATCGGTAAAGGCGAAGAACACCGTGCGGCCCAGTGGCCAGATGGCAACCGCCAGCAAGATGACGACAAGGGGGGCCACAAATAGCCATGCTACTCGCGTTTCGGCGCGCCGGGCGCGATCCGTCGGCGTCATGCAACCTCCTCTGCCACTCGGCCGGCTGGCCTGTGGTCGAGCCGCTGGCCATCCCGGTCGAAGAGGTAGAGGTTCTCCGCGCGCCAGCCGACATGGACGGACTGTCCCGGCAAAAACGCGGGTGGCGCGCCAGAGCCTCGAACGGTCCAGATCAGCCCTTCGCCGATGCGCACATAGCAGAGGTATTCGTGGCCGAGATCTTCCTGTCTCTCGAAGATGCCCTCGATCGTACCGGAGCCCGGCTGCGCCGACAGCGCCAACGCTTCCGGCCGCAGCCCGATCTCGCTGGCCGCGGTGCCCGTCGCCAGGCCAGGCGCATAGGAAAACCCGTCTGGCCCCGCCAGTCGACCATCGGTCAGCACAGTCGGCGCGAAGTTCATCTTCGGGCTCCCGAGAAAGCCGGCGACGAAGCGGGTCGCAGGGCGATCGTAGAGTTCGCGGGGCGTGCCTGTCTGTTCGACCTTGCCGTGGTTCAAGACAACAATCCGATCGGCGAGTGTCATTGCCTCGGTCTGGTCATGGGTCACGTAGATCATCGTCGTCTTGACTTCGGCATGCAGCTTGGCGATTTCGAAACGCATCTCGGTGCGCAGGTCCGCATCAAGGTTGGACAGTGGTTCGTCGAAGAGGAAGACGTCCGGATCGGCGACGAGCGCGCGGCCGATCGCAACGCGCTGACGCTGGCCGCCGGAAAGCTGGCGCGGTTTACGCTCCAGCAGATGACCGATCTTCAGCATGCTGGCGACCGCCTCGAGCTTGCGCGCGATCTCCGCCTTGCCGATCCGTGCCGTCTCCAGCGCGAAACTGATGTTGCGCGAAACATTCATGTGCGGGTAGAGCGCGTAGGACTGGAAGACGAAGGAAATGCCCCGCTTCGAGGCCGGGACATCCGTTACTTCATCACCGCCGATCAGCACGGCGCCGTCCGAAACCGGCACGAGGCCCGCGATCAATCGCAGCAGGGTGGATTTTCCGCAGCCCGAGGGGCCCACGAAAACCACGAATTCGCCGTCGGCGATCTCCAGGTCGACATTGCGGATTATGTCATAGACGCCGAAACTCTTGCTGACGTTCTTCAACGTGACGGACGCCATATGCTCTATCTCCGGTTGTCGGCCGCGGCATGGTCCGCGAGGATGTCGTGGCTTGCTGCGGCCAGCACGATGCTTGCAGGCCAATCCGCATCAAAGCCGGCGGCATTGGTGACCCGCCGAAACGCTTCGCGCTTTTCCCTCCCCCAAAGCAAAAGCATGCAATGGCGAGCCGACCGGATCGTCTGCAGCCCAACGCTGACGCCATGCCGCGGCACGGCGTCGAGGTTTTCGAAGGCAGGGAAGGTCTTCAGATTGTCAATCCGCGTCTGCTCGGCCAACGTCACAATGCGCGTGAGGCTGCCGAGTTCACTGCCCGGCGGATTAAAAGCGACATGACCATCGCCGGAACCGGACGCAACCAGGAAGCAGTCGATACCGCCGGCCTCCGCAATGCGCTTGTCATAGGAGGCTGGTTCGTTCACATCGGGAAACCAGATGTTCTCCGAACGAATCCGGAACTCCGGCGGCAGGACCGCATTTATCGGCGCGACGATCTCCCGGTCAGCGAAGCCGCGGCAGGAAAAATGCGCGAACGGATCGGCAGGACGAAGCCGTCCGGGGCCATCTTCGATCGTATATTCGTCCATCATCACAAGCACGAGATGCGAGATGTCCAAGGGCTCATACCGCACGGCTTCGGCGAGTGCCGCATAGACGGGTCGCGGCGTGCGCCCCGTCGGACATCCGAGGAGATAGGGCCTGCCCACGGCCGCGCCCAGCCCCGCCAGCAGATGGCTTGCGGCATGGTTTCCGATTGCTTCGGGCTTTTCGAACAGGCGAACGGTCACTCGCGATTCCTGTTTGCTTGGAGATTGATCCCGGCAGACGACCATGCCCGCCGGGATCTTCGATGTCAGTCGGTAGCCTTCACGTCGCGTTCGATGCGACGGGCCATCTGCTCGACCGTTCCCGCAACATCATCGGCGCCCGAAATGATCTCGTGGACGGCGCGGTAGAAGGTTCGCGAAACACGGTTGTAGTTCTTGCCCGTGATGGCCGAGGGACGCGCCACGGACTCCTCGAAGGCTGCCTTTGCCATTTCAAGGAACGGGATCTTCGCCAGCACGTCCTTGTCCTCGTAAAGGGCGGCGACAGTGGGATTGTAGCCACCCTCGATCGCCCGCATCTTCTGGTCCTCGAGGCCGACCATATAGCGCAGAAGGTCCACAGCGATGTCCTGCTTCTTCGAATATTTCGAAACGCCGAGATAGGCCGTACCCAGCGCGCCGCTGGAGCCCTCGCCTGCCGCGCCCACGGGCAGCGCCATCACGCCGACCTTGCCGACGAGGCCGGCGTCTTCAGCCTGGGAGGTGCCCCAGACATAGGGCCAATTGCGGTGGAAGACGGCGTTGCCGCTTTCGAAGATCGCACGTGAAGCCTCCTCGTCGTAGTTCAACACGCCCTGCGGCGAAATCGTGCCGATCCAGTCGCGCGCCCGCGTCAGCGCTTCGACGGCCTTGGGATTGTTGATGGTGACTTCACCGTCGTCGGAAACAATTGTGCCGCCACCGCTCGAAGCGATCCACTCGAGTGCGTCGCAGGTGAGGCCCTCATAGCTCCTTCCCTGCCAGACGTAGCCCCAGATGTCGGGGCTCCCGGCCGCCCGCTCCGCGTCCTGGATCTCCTTGGCCGTCGCAGTCAGTTCGTCCCAGGTCTTCGGCGGCTGCTTGCCGTACTTCTCCAGAAGGTCCTTGCGATAGAACATCAGGCCGGTGTCGATGTAGAACGGCATGGCGACAAGCTTGTCTTCAAGCCGCGCCGCGCCGGTCGCCGAGGCGAAATGCGCCTTCACCTCATCCTCCGGCACCAGCGGCGCAAGGTCGGCAAGGTGGTCCTTGAACATGCCGAGCCAGATCACGTCGATATAAAGCACGTCGACATCAGCCGAGTTGGCGGCGAAGAGTTGCTGGTAGATCGGGATCGCATCGTCGAGGTTCTGCGGCATGCGATTGATCTTCACCTCATGACCCGAGGTTTTCGACCATTGCGCCGCTCCCTTTTCGCAGAGCTCGTAATCGGTTGCCGAGCAGAACATCGAAACGGTTTCGGCTCGCGCCGAAACGGCCGATATCGATGCCATCAGGGCCGCGCCGGCCAGGAGTGCCAGTTTATTTCTTGCCATTGTTCCCACCTTTGTTTTGCACTGGACGCTGCTATACGGGAGCCCTCGCTCGCCTGTATTTCGGAAGGTCGTCGAGATAGGGAAGATTGCGGCCACCATAGCCGGTGACGGCCAGCGAACCGCAGATGACGCCAATCTCGAGCGCAGACTCGAAGTCTGGTTCGCTCAGGAGGCCGTGCACGAAGCCGGCATTGAAGCAATCGCCTGCGCCGGTCGTGTCGAAGACTTCAACCGCAAGTGCGGATACTGCGTATCGCTGACCCTCGTGCATCGCGATCGCCCCCTCCCCGCCGCATTTGACCACAACGGTCGGGCAGAGTTCGACGAGAAGCGCCAGGGCACCCTCCACATCCGCCGCGCCGGTCAGGTCGAGCGCCTCCTTGGCATTGGGCAGGAACACGTCGATCGACGACAACGCCTCCCGCATCGAAGGCGTATCGAGCGTCATGTCGATATGCTGGCAATCCGAGCACACCAAGACGCCGAGAGAACGCGCCTCTTTGATCAGAGCAAGACGCTCGGGATCCAGCGAGAAACCTTGCAGCAACAGGACGCGCGGCTTGAGGCGCCGAATTTCCTCGCGTGCAATCAGACCCTCCGGTTCTTCCGAATAGCTCATGAAGCCGCGGTCGTGCGAAAGCGAAAAGGCGGCACTGACGCGCCTGAGCGGCCGGTCGACCATCTGGAAGAGCTCTGTCGGTATGCCTTCCCGCCGCGCTTCGTCAACGATCATGCGGCTGAAGATGTCGTTGCCGAAGGTGCACCACCAGCCGACCCGCGTACCGAGGCGGGCAAACGCAAGTGCGGTCGAGAACGACGCCCCCGGGAGCCAATCGAACTCCTTCGCCCAGATGTCCGTCCCGATCGTCGGCGCACCGGGCAGGCCGCGGAAGATCAGGTCGAAATAGTATTCGCCGATCACCACGACCTCGAAGTCGGGTCGTTCGTTCGGTTCACTCAATGCCATTCTCCCGTGTGGGCGGCGTGCGCGGCTAGGTATTCGTCCACGAGCGGCTCTGCGCGGGAATAGGACAGAACCAGCGGATGCGCCATCAGCGCCTCGATGGCTGTCTGCCGGTCGCGCTGCAGGATGGCGCGGATCGCGAGCCGTTCGTAGCGCTTCACGTTGAGGATCAGTTGGGCCTGCGATTCCGGCATCTTTCCAATCGGCAGCGGCTTTATGCCCGCCTTGTCGACGACACAACTCACCTCCACGACATCGTCATCGGCGAGCCCCTCGATCGCACCCTCGTTGCGCACGTTCAGGCCGCTATAACAGGGCACGCCAGTCTCCAGCGCGTCAATGAGATTGAGCGCGACACCGGCATAGCCTTCTCCCTCCTCGCCGGTCGCGCTGTGGGCGGGATGATCCGAGACCCGGTCGGCAGCCTCCATGCTCGGCGCGTCTTCAAAGGCGTAGTGCATGTAGGTGGCGTTGCGCCGGCGCTCGTAGGCGTAGTAGGCGGAGAGGGCCACATCGGCATCGCTGTCCAGATCCATCCCGCCGAGGCGCGCCATGAGTGCGGCGTTCAGGTCCTTGACCTCCTCGCCGCGCGTGCGAGTGTCCGACTTCAGCGCCTCCACGGCACGTTCCGCGTAATAGTAGTAGTAGAGATATTCGTTGATCCAGTTGCGCTGGCGGCGGATCAGGCTGGGATCGAACATCCGCTGCGAGGTAGACTTCAGGAAAGCCTCGTCGTCGAGCAACGGCTGCAGCACTTCCCTGCCGTTCAGCGTCGCGCCACGGGTGAAGGAGAGATGGTTCAGCCCGTAGACTTCGGCATGGACATCGTTCTGCGGCACCTTGAACCAGCGGGCAAGCGCTTCCTGGGCTCCGTTCGCGCCGTCGCAAATTCCGATGGTGCGGTGATAACCGGAATCCTGCAGGGCTTGCGCGACCAGGCCGGCCGGGTTGGTGAAGTTGAAAAGCCACGCATCAGGGCTCCGGCGCTTCAGGATCTCGGCATAACCGAGGATGACCGGAATACTGCGGAGCGCCATGGCGAAGCCGCCGGGACCGGTGGTCTCCTGCCCGAGCACGCCATGGGCGAGCGCGATCCGCTCGTCCTTGATGCGCCCCTCCTCGTTTCCGGGGCGGACGGTCGTGACCACATATTTCGCGCCGTCGAGCGCGCGCTCAGCATCGGGCGTCACGGTAATGCGCACCGGCGATTGCACGCGCCGGGCCACTTCCTGGCTAATGCGACCGAAGAGCTCCAATTTCTTCTCATTGATATCCTGAAGGCAGATCTCGGTCAGCCCACTCTTTTCCGCGCGCCGCAGCGCCGAACCGACAAATAGGGGCGCGCGGACACCGCCGCCGCCGATCAGGGTAAGTTTCATGTCATGCTCCGCCAAAAGGACAGCACGATCAGTACTGGTCATAACCAGTCATGTCAACTATGATTCACTCACTCGGTCCGGCGTGCATCTTCGCGGCCATGCGGGCGTTTCGCCGGACGACATTTGCGTGTATTTGCAGTAATCAAGCGCCTCGATCACATGCCAGGAACCTCAATGTCGGCGTACGCCAACCAACGCGAACCCCTGATAGAGCGCAATCACCCCGATCCGCTCTATATCCAACTGCGCAATCTGCTGAAGGCGAAGATAGATCAGCGCGAATGGGCGACGAATGAGAAACTTCCCTCCGAGAGGGAGTTGGTCACGCAATATAGCGTCAGCCGCATAACCGTGCGCCAGGCTCTCAAGGAACTTGAACATCTCGGTTATCTCCAGAGCCGGCCGGGCAAGGGCATCTACGTGTCGGAGCCGAAGCCGAGCTATGAGCTGGAAATCGTCAGGAGCTTTACGCAAACGGCGATCGAGAACCGGTTGCGACCAAGCATGCGACTTCTGACAGGCGAAGTAATCAAGGCCGGCGAAGAGATCGCACGGTCTCTTTCTCTGCCGGTCGGCGCCGAAGTGGTTTATCTGGAGCGATTGCGCCTGCTGAACGACCTGCCCGTCGTCGTCCAGCGCGACTGGTTTTCTGCGGGAATGACGCCCGGTATTCTCAAGCTCGATTGGACGGCGGAGAACCGTTCGCTCTACTCCGAATTCGAACAAACCTACGGCGTGTTCCCGGCCCGCGGCCAATCGACAGTCAGCGCGCGGCTCGCGACAGACGCAGAGGCCGAGCTACTGCAAATGGAAATTCCGGCTGCGGTTCTTACTCTCGATCAAGTCGCCTATGATGCAACCAACCGAACCGTCAACATCAGCGCTGCCGCCTATCACCCGCTCCGCTACCCTTTGACGCTGACGCAAATGAATCAACGTCGATAGTCAAAAACACCTCTTGTGGAGACCACGATCGTCCCGTACCGCGAGGAACGCCGCCAGCTCCAATCATCTATGCCCACAACCCGAATAGCGTCTTTTTGTATGAACGCCGAATTATCGCGCTTCAGTTGTCGCAAGATCATGTCGCCGCTGACCGGCATGCCAAGCCAGTGCATCAAGTATTCACCCGGGCGACCGCCTATCCTGTGGCCAACCAAGCCTACAATCTCAGACATCCGTTCAGTTCGTCCCATGTAGGGTGAAGCAATCTCGGGCAACCTGTCGGGGTTCGTCGCCCGCATTTCCGGTGTCTGCACTGCCACCGGTTCAGTGCGAGTTTTATTTGCACAACTTGACCCCATGGTCGGAAATAAAAGTCTGGGCCTTCGTTAAGATCCATCACAAGGTTTGCAAAATAGAGTCCCAGTCCGCGCTACCCCCTGGTCGCCAGGTAAAGAACGGGCTGACCATGGTCGCAGGATCATCGAGGAACCCGGTGCCATTGTCGGCGACCACGATCGCCGGGCCGCCCTCATAGTCAGGGATCACATTGAGGTAGATCCGGCGTTGGCCCGCTCAGGATGACGCATCCTGACCCAGTGCACCGCATTGTCGACCAGATTGGTCAGAGCGCCCAGAACAAGTCCCAAGGCAAAAGTTGCGGTGGCATCGGGCGCCTCGCTTCGACCTCATGAAAGATGATCGCCGTGCGAGACCCCGGAGCGTGTGAAGTTTTCTCGCAGGGTCTGATAGTCTTCCTCGATCCTGCGGATGGTCGGTTCAAGCATCACGTCACCGACCTTGTTCTCGCGTGCAAGACGCAACTGCGTCAGCGGGCCCGCTAGCCCCTGCGGCACGTCGCTTGCGCGCCATCGCGATGGCGAGACCCGGCTTCGGCAGTTTTGACGACGTCCGCCGGCCAGTTCCTTACTGGATACGGCTGATAGTTGCGGCAATCACTATCGATAGGTTTCAGGTATCGATAGTGATGGTTTTCGAGTCGCAAAGACGATAATCTCGCTGCATTGCCGGAGCCCCCATGATTGCAACGTCCTTTTCGTCCGCCGAGCTCACAATAATCCGCCGCGCCTTTGCCTGCCAGATGATGGCTGCAGCCGGCATCACCGACACGCGCATCGAAGCAGCCTTCGCCGCTGTCGCGCGCGAAAAGTTTCTTGGCGAAACACCCTGGCAGATCGCCGAACCGCGCGGCGGATACCGCACGCTGCCGGCTGGCGACCCTGTTGTACGCCTACCAGGACGCTTTGTTCGTCCTGGCCGCGGACAAGGGCATTCATAACGGCAGTCCGGCCTTGCACGCGCGGTTGTTGGCGGCGCTCGAACCTCAACTCGGCGATCGTATCGTGCACGTCGGCGCTGGGATGGGTTACTACACCGCCATCTTGGCGGAGTTGGTGGGACCGGCTGGGCATGTCTACGCCGTTGAAATCGACGATGCCCTTGCCAGCCGAGCCAGAACGGCACTTGCCGATCGGAACAACGTCACGGTGATCGCCGCCGACGGGGCGCAGTGGGAAAAGCAGGCGGCCGATGCCGTGTACGTCAATTTTGGCGTCGCCCGCCCGGCGGACGCTTGGATCGAAGCGCTCCGGCCGGGCGGACGTCTGGTAATGCCGCTGGGTGTGCCAGGTCCTGCGCGTCGCTCCAAAGAGGGCCGCCATGCTTCCCATGGCGTGGCGCTCAGGATTGAGCGCCACTTAGAGAGCTTTTCAGCCCGTTGGCTCGGACCCGCGTTTTTCGTGTGCGCAACTGGGCAACTCGCGACGGATGCCGACCAGCTCGACGCTCTGACGGCGGCCTTCACGCGGGGCGGCGTCGAATTCGTCAAGAGCCTGATCTGGAAGGCAGTCCCACCGGTTGAGCGCTGCTGGTATGTCGGCAAAGACTGGGCACTGTGCTATGACGAAAACTAAGGCGATCGGCAAAAACGGTACCTGCCGCGATGGCGCCCTTAAGCGCGCCGAAGAACTCGACGCGCTCGACGCCATCCTGCCGTTCGATCGCCGCGACCAGCTTGCTGTCCTGTTGACGGATGACGACGTCGCCACACTCAAGCATTTGGCCAGCGAAGGCATAGGCGACAACACGCTCAGGGCGCTTGCCTCCGATCTCGGTTACCTCGAGACCTTGTGTCAGCTCGCCACGGGCACTCCCCTTCCCTGGCCAGCCCCGGAAAGTCTGCTGTTGAAGTTTGTCGCCCACCATCTGTGGGACCCCGTCAAGCGAGCGGCCGATGCGTCCCATGGCATGCCGTCGGAGGTTGAAGCTGGCCTTCGGTCCCATCGGCTGCTGCGCGCCGACGGGCCGCACGCCCCGGAGACTGTTCGGCGCCGGCTAACGAGCTGGTCGATCCTCACCCGCTGGCGCGGCTTGACCGGAGCCTTCGATGGGCCGTCGCTCAGATCGGCGCTGCGACTTGCGGTCCGTGCCAGCGCGCCCCCACGGCAACGCAAGAGCAGACAAGCGGTCACCGGCGACATCCTGGCGAAGCTGCTGGACGCCTGCGCGGGTGGACGCCTGGTCGATCTTCGCGACCGCGCCTTGCTTCTGACCGCTTTCGCCTCCGGCGGCCGTCGCCGGTCGGAAGTGGCTGGATTGCGGTTGGATGAAATTACCGACGAGGACCCCGTGCTGGCGGATCCATCGATCCCGGACTCCCCTCCCCTTCCCTGCCTCGCCATCCGGCTGGGTCGGACGAAGACGACCACCAGCGATGACGACGAACATGTACTGCTGATCGGCCGACCGGTGACCGCATTAAAACGGTGGCTCGAGGAAGCCAATATCAAAGAGGGTACGGTGTTTCGCCGGATTGACCAGTGGGGGAACATTGATCGCCGTGCGCTGACGCCGCAGTCGGTCAATCTGATCCTCAAAAACCGGTGTAAGCAGGTCAGTCTCGACCCGACCCTGTTCTCGGCGCATGGACTGCGATCAGGTTATCTGATTGAAGCCGCCAATCGTGGCATTCCCCTTCCGGAAGCGATGCAGCAGTCGTTGCACAAATCCGTGACGCAGGCCGCCCGCTACTACAACGACGCCGAGCGTAAGCTGGGACGAGCGGCGCGGTTGGTTACCTAGCGCCCCCCGCTCGCTCATCCTTGGTAGCGGCAATCGGCAGTCAGGCTAGCGGGGGCGTGGGGTGCTATTCGTTCGCGTCGACCGCGGAAAACAACTCATCGATATCGCGATGCCCCTCGATGATATTGACGACCTCAAAACGTTCGTCGGCGTACCGGAAAAAGATGACGTATCCTTTGAACGCCGCGCTGCGTATATCGAGGCGCAATTCCGGCCTTGCTCGGCCGAGGGTGCCGGGAAGATCTGCCAGTGTCCGGCATTTTTGCCGAAGTTCTCCCACAAACCGACGTCCCGCCATCAAACTACCGCTCTGTCGAGTGATGTATTCGAGAATATTGACCAGGTCTGTGAGTGCCGAAGGCAGCATACGAAGCTGCGGCACCCTTAGAAGCCTTCCTTGGTCAGTTGAGCGGCCTTGGCTTCCAGCGCCGCGTCAATATCTGCGTCGGATGCTTCGCCGCCATCGGCGATCGACTTGTTGAGCAGGCTGGTCAGAGCCCTCAACTTCTGCTCGCGCTCCTCGACCAGCCGCAATCCTTCACGCACGACTTCGCTGGCCGAACCGTAACGGCCGTCCTTCACGATGTTGGATACAAAGGCTTCCCAACGGTCACCAATGGAAACGTTCATGTCACACCTCCGTTTGCCCGCAAGCATCGCACAATAACATAAATTGCGCAATTATTGACACTACGCCACCACCCCAAATGCGAACGCTCAATTCCGCATTCAAGAGGCCTTGAGACTTGGCGAGTGCCGCATCAGCGCCATCAGCGTCGACCCAGGCTCGCGCTCAAATCCCGCAGAGAGCCGCCGGGCCGAATTGCCCGCCCATTCCAGAGTTTGGGCGATAATGACAACTGCATTTCAGCCGCAGAAGCCCGTTGACGCGCGTTTGCCTATATGGATGCGCCGTTGCTCGCCCCGGGCACCGATTTGAGCCTGGCGGGCCGCTATTCAGTACATAAAACACGCTTGCAACTGAGCAATTCCTCACGCATTTCTTATCTGTACAAACCAGCTTGAGATGAGGCCGGTGAAAGCGCGATGGCAAAGCGACTAACAGTTAGCGTCCAACAGCCTCAAAGACGGCTGATCGGCTACGCCCGCGTCTCGACAGACGGCCAGATCCACGATGCCCAGATCGATGAGCTGCGAGCTGCCGGCTGCGACCGCATCTATCAGGAGCACGGTTCTGGGGCATCGCGCGCGCGCCCAGTTTTGGTCAAATTGCTTGGCGAGCTCACCGCGGGAGATATCCTCGTCGTCGTTCGCCTCGATCGGCTGGCCAGCCGTGAGCCATCTATTGGCAGTGATCGAGGATCTTGAAGAGCGCGGTGTGCATTTCCGCTCGATCCGCGATCCGATCGATACATCGACGCCTCAGGGCATGTTCTCCCTCCAAGTTCTCGCCGCGGTCGCCCAACTCGAGCGGGCGCTGATTGCCGAACGCACCAAAGCCGGCATCAAGGCGGCGAAGGCGCGTGGCAAGCTCCCGGGAAACCCGGGCTTGCGAGAACGGCCACCGGAGGCCATCAAATCAGTCTCAAAAGCACGCGCAAAGCGTTATCTCGACGAGCTCATTGCATCCGCGCAAACTTGGCTGCCGATGGTGCGGCAACTGCGGCCTCACCACAGTTGGGACAACGTCGTGCGGGTGCTTAATCGCCGCGGTCACGACTGGACCGTCGAGCGCGCTTGGTGCGCGACAAGCTCGCGGAAAAAGACCTCCTGGCCCGGTCCCCTCGCCGTGCGCCCGAAGACCATCTGATGAAGCTGGTAGCGGCGATCGCCATTGCCGATCCCAATCTGTCGCTCCGCGACATTGCCGCCAATTTGAATCAGATGGGAGAACGGACTGTGCGCGGCGGCAAGAAATGGCAGCCTTCCTCCGTCCGCGACCTGCTGGACGAAGCCCACCGATATGGCCTCATCCGCCATTGAAGGCGCGGCTCATCAGGCGACCGATCGCGTGCTTCCTCTGCCGACAGGGTCTTCCAAGCTATTGACGATCGGCGCCGCCGGCCGACGGTAATTGCCGCCGTCTCGCAGCTTCAGCCAAGCGCCTGCATCCTCATCCGCCGCGGTGGGTTCTTTTGGCACCGGCTCCCCCCTCCCCTCCATGCCGATCCGGCCACGGTGTTTAAGAAGGTTGGCACTTTGGTGCCAGAATTTTTGATTGGCCGCCGTATCACCTTCGGCGCCGGAAACGCCGCTTGGACCATAGAAACAATGACCAACCCCCAGCGGTCGAAATACTCGAAAGCTTCACCGGCTTTTCAGACGACGATGGGCATTTGGACGATGCTGCCCTGATTGCCGAGCATGTGCTGGACAATCGTTGTCCCGGCTCGTGGGTGGTCACCGGCGGCGGCGCCGGGATCAAGGTGAGCAGAACCGTGGCGAAACTGAATGAGGCGTTCCAGGTTGTCGGCATCGGCGTAGCGGCGATTCGCGCAAAACCAACAGCGAGGTGCTGACCCTAACACCGGGTTAGCGCTGACGGTCACTCTATGCGCTGGGCGCAAATCAGCGTTGCCGGGGTCGAAGTTGCCGGCCGACAATTTTCCAGTTTTATTATTTTTTTTCAATTACTTAGATAACTTCGGCACGACGACAGCGGGGCCATCTTGCTCATCAGGCGCTAAAGCGAGCTTCCACGATGGTTACCGTCTGGGGGCCTTTTTCTTTTGAGCGTTCAGTCTTCCTTCCCGTCATTCGCCGCCAGGAATTCGGAATAGAGCCGATCCAGGTTTTCAGCGAGATACTGCCCGAAGCGACCGGCGTTCTTCGATTTCATTGAAAGTTCGAAGGCCTTGCCGGAGTTCGAATACTGAGCCGAGACTGCCTTGTCGCTTGTCTGCCAGCTTTCCTTGGATTTCAGTGACATCTTTTTGACGGGTTGCCCCGACGTATCCAGTGCCTTGAATAGCGTGTTGAACCGCTCGTCGCTTGAAAGCGATTGGAAGCTCGGATCGCCGGCGATGTCGTTCACCTTTTCCGCATTGGCGGCCTTGCCTACCAGAAGCGAAAGCTCGAGCCAGCGGTCGCGCCCAGTCGAGGGCGCCGCACCGATTTGCTCGATGACTACCAACGGCACCCGTTCAGTCACGCTCATCATCTTCGAAACCGCCGTCTTGTCCGCAGCAAGAGCTGATGCGATCACTCCACGGTCGTAACCAAGCGCCTCCAAGCGTGAAGCAAAGCTGGCACGTTCGATGAACGAGAGGTTGGCGCGGGCTGAGTTTTCCTGGCCCTGAGCGATAACGTGTGTCCGGTCATCGATTGCTTTGACAACTGCCTTGACCTTACGGCCGAGTTCGCGCGCTACACGCACACGGCGATGTCCAAAGACGATCTGATAGCGTCCGGATGCAGACGGGTGAGGGCGCACGAGGATCGGCGTGTCCTGGCCGCGTTCGGCAATTGCCGCCTTCAATTCTTCAAACTGCTCGCTATCGTCCGTCAAACGATCAAGCACAAAGGACCCATCCACCGTATCCGGATCGAGCTCGACGACGGCTTCACCTTCGAGGAACTTGTCGGCCTGCTTAGAGAGTTCGTCGAGAGAACGCACCATGCTCTTTGACGCACCACGCATGGGATAGGCTGGCGCGGTATCCGCCTGCGGGATCTCCGCTGCGTCTACCAGTCCCGCCAACAGATTTTTTCTCGCCATGTGCCTGCTCCGTTCTACCTAACCGACTGAGTGTGAAGGTTGATGTGATCAGCGTGCAGCCTTACGTCCCCAGGACGCATGCACGAGTTCAGCGATTTCGGCATTGACCGCATTCAAGGATCCAATCGCTCGTTCATAGGTCGAGCGCGTCATCTGGGCCTTGTCGACCTCATAAAGTGTCTGCTTTGTAATTCCAGCGTCAGAGATCGCTGTCGACTTCAGCATCTGGTTCTTCAAAACGAACTGGTGAAACAGCGTCTGCATGAACCCTACCATCTGCGCCTGTGGCCCGTCCGTTGGCTCGTAGCGCGTGATGACGTAGCGGTACCATTCGAGATTGACGGCGGCACCAGCTTCGCGGATCGGCTTCAAGATGCCGCCCAGCATTAGCAAGAACTGTCCCATCGACATGACATCAAGCATCTGGGGGTGGATAGTGACAAGTACGCTTGTCGCCGCGGTCAGGGCGGTGATCGTCAGGTAGCCGAGTTGAGGTGGGCAGTCGATGACAACCACGTCGTAGCGATCTTCGACCTCGACAAGCGCGCGCGAAATGCGCGTGAAGAAGGTCTTGCCATCGTTCGAGCTCTTGTTCGTCATCGCGAGGGGCGTATCGTACTCGAATTCCTGCAGCTCAAGGTTGGCGGGTACGATGTCGAGGCCGGGGAAGGTGGTCGGCAGGATGATATCGGTGATCGATCGCCGTTGCTCGTCGTAGCGGATCGCTTCGTAAAGGGAAGGCGTCATGTCGAGCTCGGGCTGGAAGCCGTGAAGCGAAGACAGCGAGGCCTGCGGGTCGAGGTCGACGGCGAGCACTCTGTGACCTGTCAGTGCCATGTACTGCGCCAGGTGAGCGGCAGTGGTAGTCTTGCCCGATCCACCCTTGAAGTTGACGACCGCAATGATCTGGAGCTTCTCGCCAGCGCGCCGGCGTGGCACGTACTTGCGCGCTTCGGAGCGACCATGCTGGTCGAGGTACTGGCGCAGTTCCTCCATCTGCTCGGCGCTGTAGGAACGGCGGCCCGACGAAGACGTCTGGGGGAGGGGGCCTTTGCTCTCAAGGTGGAGCTTCTTCAACGTGCTTTGGGACACCCCGAGGAAATCAGCGACCTCCGAGAGCGAGAATTGGCGCAGCAGTTTCTTGGCATTCGGCGGGAACTGCTGCATGCTCAACAGGTGCAGCTTCTTTGAAATCAAATCGCCCTGTTCGAGGATCAAATCCTCAAAGTGCATCGGCTGTGCGGGAGCCATGGACAGCGAATTAGCGTTCATTGCAAGGAAGCTCTCAAATAACGGTTTTTCAGGCAGGAACTCATCCTAACCGTTATTATGTGCGGTTCCTTTCGTCTGACAAGGAATATAGAGTTAACAAAGGGTTAACTCAGAGCGGATCGACAGCAGAACATGAAGTCAATAGAGCGCATTTTCCCACTGTTTTTCAATACCTTACCTGCATACTCTCCGCATTAGGGCCGCCGCAAGTTTTGCACCGGAGAGTCTCTTATGCCCTTCCGGCTTTCGGGGCTCGACGTGTGCACAGGCACTATTTCGTCTCCGACTCACACCGCCCGACCGAATCGCCGCCCTTAGACGCCGCTATGTTCGATTCTGCGCTGACCGTTAACCGTCCAGCACTACCACCGAGAAGGGCCGTCAAACTTGTTCGTAAAATCATTGCACAATGCCACCCATGGCATACGAAAATTTGCAGAAACTTGTTCCGTTCTTTTGCCGCCGTTCGTTGAGTGAAAAGTGATCTATGCCACCTTTAGGCGCGACAACCGCTCTTGATGGAGGCAAGGATGCTCACGGATTTCGTGGCCGGAACCGATCAGACTGTCCGAAGGAACACTGCCGCGCTTATTCAGTCGTCCGATGAGTGTTTCCGGGCGGCACAGGCGGCCGGCCTGATCGGGGTCTCCGCATACCCAAATCGGGGGCGGGGCGTTGAACTCCAATCAGCAAACGATGCAGGCCGTAACATCGTGGATTTTGTTCGTTGCTCGTATCTCGGGCTGGACAACCACCCGCGGATAGTCGCCGGAGCAATCGAAGCGCTCGAACAATATGGAAACCTGCACTGGTCATGCGCGAGAACACGCCTCAATTTCAAGATCGCATTCGATCTTGAAGACGCTCTGTCAAAGCTATTTTCCGCTCGGGTTATCGTTTATACGACTGTCCTCGCTGCAAACATGGGCGCCTTGCCGGTTCTTGCCTCCGGCCATCTGACCAACGGAGAGAAACCCGTTGTCGTGTTCGACAAATTCGCGCACGCGACTCTGGCGTTTCATAAGGCGACGGTCGCTCTTGAGACAGAAGTCCTGACGATAGCGCACAACGACATCGAAGCACTCGAGCGCGTGTGTCGAACGGGCAAAAAGGTCGCCTATGTCTGCGATGGCGTCTATTCCATGGGCGGCGCAGCGCCAATCCGAAACCTCCAAGAGCTGCAGAGCCGATATGGCATGTTCCTCTACATCGATGACGCGCATGGCATTTCGATCTTTGGCGATAAAGGACAAGGCTTTGCCCGCTCCCAGCTTGAGGGCCCGCTTGGGGACAGCACAATTATCGCGGCTTCGCTCGGAAAGGGGTTCGGCGCATCCGGCGGTTTGCTGATGCTCGGAACGGAGCGGCAAGAGGAGCTTTTTCGCAGATACGCGATCGCTCACGCGTTCTCCGCCTCTCCCAACGTTGCCGCTCTTGGAGCAGCGATCGCCTCCGTAGCGATTCATGAGAGCCCCGAACTGGCGATCAGGCAACGGGACCTGGGTGAGAAACTCGCTTTGTTCGACCTCCTGACGCCAACCGAACATCGTGGCACCACGTTACCTATAAGGACTTTAACGATCGGCGACCACGTCGAAGCCATCGAGACTGCGCGCTCCCTGCTGGACATGGGATTTTACACCTCGGTGATCTTTTTCCCGACCGTAGCGCGAGGGAAGGCCGGGATCCGTGTGTGCCCAACCGCCGGCCATACCATAGATGAGGTCAACGGCCTCGCAAACGCTGTCGCCAAGATAATGCGCTGAGCAACCGAGGGCTCTCAGATGTCGTATCGAGGGGCAAGAGAGGCGTGCCTGGAAACGTCGCGCCTTTACATGCGTCCCACCACGAACGCCGATGGTGACGGCCTCTATCATGTCCACCGGGATGTCGCCGTGTCGCTGCTTCTGGCCAATGTGGATCAAATGAGCAGGAGTTGCTCGGATCATCTGCTTCAAGGCTATGTTCAACACTGGCGATCCTTCGGCTGCGGGTTTTATCTCGTCTTTGATAGAAAAGAGGCAGCGAGCCCTCCAATTGGCAGATGTGGTCTTCGGATCACCCCCGACGAAGAAGCCGAGCTCGGCTACTGTTTCTTAGCCGCAGCCACCGGCCGTGGTGTGGCGACAGAGGCGGCGGCGGCCGTCGTTGACCGCGCGTTCCAGACAATGTCGATCAATCAGATCGTCGCCTTCGTTCGGCCGGAAAACCATCAGTCCATGCGCGTTCTCACAAAACTCGGGTTTCAAGACCTGGGCTTCGTAGAGCAGGGAAGAGCCCACAACCGGTTCATACTCAATCGATCCGTTCGGCATGGCTTGAACCAGCGATCGGCCCCCGTACCATGGTCGTGACCGGGGAGGAGGCCTGCGCATGCTCTGGCCAAAAGCGGGCGCGTTTGTAGTTGAAGACACCCTTTTCATAGTAGCCGACGCCCGGGCTACGCACGAGCAGAGGTTCTCCGTAGTCAGCAAAATTGAGCTTGAAATGGTAGCCGGACTTCACAACGATAAAGTCCTTGCTGCTTAGCCCGACACCTTGGCTGGTAAAGACAGCCGGGTCATGGCTGAAGGCTGGATGAGTGGTCAGCAACACCGAAAGCCGTCCGTCGATTTCGAGCACAGCCGTATCGCCCATCGTGCACGCCTGTCCCCCTTGAAACGGGCCGGCAAGAACGCAGTGTCCGTCGCCAAGATGTCTGACGACGGCCTTCACAGGATACGGTAGAAAACCCGGGGTCACCCGCCCGCCGATCAGAATTTCGAGTGACGCTCCTTGTCCGGCGGTGTGCGCTGCGATCACTGCTTGGGGATCGGTCAGTGACATAGCACCCCGCAGGCCGGGATACCTTTCCAGAGCGGCCTGCAGGATGGCTGTACTGTCGCCGGGCGCCCCTGCAAGAATGCGGTCACCCATGTCGGCGAAGATGTAGCGCTCGCCGTGGCTAGCGGCACACTTCGTCAGCGCCTCGTCGATTGACAAAAGGTCATCGATAAACTCGTCTCTCCGGATCCAGAACGCCTCAGCAAGATTCCTTGCTATGGTTATCGGGTCGGCTTTGCCATTTGTGGTAACCACAACTGCTTGTCCGATATCGTGATCATCCGAGTAACGAAACACGTTGAACAGCGATATGTCCCATATACCCGGATCAGAACTGACGTAATCGCGCGCCATCTCGTGCAGGTCATAAAGGGGGCCCGTCGCAGTCTCTCCAGCTCCAGGCAGGATCATTGGAACCTTTGCCATTGTCGTGACAGGTTTCAATCGACCATCCAGCATCGCCAGTATGCAGTCGGCAACCTTGTGGCCACATTCGACGACATCGGAATGAGGGTTCTCCTTGCAAGCGATGCAGATGTCGACCGCTTCGATCATATCCACAGTGACGTTGGCGTGGAGGTCGAGGCCGATGGCGATTGGTACGTCAGGACCGACGAGCGTTCTGAGTTCCGTAAGGAGCTCCCCTTCGGCATCGGGGCATCTGGTCGTCGCCATGGCCCCATGCAGTTCCAACGCGATGGCATCCGGCCGATGAGCCTCAACATCACCGAGCAATTGGTCCCGCAGTTCCACATAGAACTCATGCTCGACAAGTCCGCTCGGAGGGGCGGAGGCAGACAAACTTCCGACGATTTCGACATCGGCTTCGGTTAGCCGGCAAATGATACCGCCGATCGTCGAACCACTCTTCCGAGCTTTCTCGAGGAAATCCTTGCCTGCCATGATCTCGAAGGCGTCCCGCCCGGTGACCCGAGGATTAAAACCGTTCGACTCGTGCCAGATTCGAGCGACAAGGACGGTTTTTCTTGGTGAGTTGAAGTCAGTGCTCATCTTGATCCTTACCTGATCCACGCATTCCAGCGTTCGAGCAGCCGCGGGGCGTTCGCGTTGATCCACTCGGCATCGGGCACGATGATGTGCTCTTCAATGTCGACAGGCGAGGGCATGCTGGCCCGCACTTCAGCCGACATCATTTCGATCGCAAGGTTGCTAGGCGGTGTGCATGAAAGCAGCTCACAGGCTCGCGCCTGGGCCTTCGGATTGTTGAGCCAATAGGCCATGAGCTTGAGAGCGTTTTCTCGATTGGGAGCATCCTTGAGCAGGGCGACGCGGTCTCCGACAAGAAAGGCGGCCTTGTAGGACCAGCCGATCGGGTGGCCCTCGGCTTTCAGCGCCGTTGCTCTGGTCAACCAGATTTGACCGAGACTGTAGTCCTTGTTTCTGAAACCCTGCACGCTTTGGTCGCCCGTCTTCCACCACACCGATACGGACGGGCGGATTTCATCAAGCTTCGCAAACGCCCGATCAACGTCGAGAGGAAAGAGCTTGTCGCGCGGCACCCCATCGGCAAGCAGTGCCGCTGCCATCACGCGCCAGGGGTCATCAAAGTTGGGAAAGGCTCTGCGGCCGGGGAACCGCTTCGTGTCCCACATGTCCGCCCACGTCTCGGGAACCGGCGCGGACGCGTTGCTGCGGTCATAGACGAGCAGCGTTGCGGTAGACTGGAGCCGGATTCCGCCCGGTCTGCAGGCGTCCGCAACCAGGTCTTCACGCCCGTCGAGGTTTCTGCAGAAGTCACTGATATCCGCAGCAGTCTCGAGGTGTTGCGGGGACATCGCCTGTATTTCGCCCTGCATGAAGAGATCCCAGGACACGTTGCCGGTCTTGACCATCGCAGTGGCCTTGGCCCGCATTTCCGCATTGGTTGCCGCGACGGTTTTCACGGTGATGCCCGTTTCCTTTGTGAAAGGGTCGAACCACGCTTCGCGCAAGGCCTTGTCGTAGGCCCCGCCGGTTGAGGCAATGATGACCTCTTCGTTGGCGCTTGCATGGCCGCTCGCGCCCAACACAAGTGCGAAAGCTGCAACGATGAAGGTGCACGGCCGCTGTATGAGATACTTGGCTGCTGTCATTGGATTTTCCTCCCGGGAATAAAAATGTTGGCGTTTGTTTCAGCGTTTCTTTGCGAAGGTCTGGACGGATGCCATCAGCAAAAGCGAAACACCGACGAGCAGCGTTGATGCGGCTGCGATGACGGGCGTGAGATTGAAATCGATGTCCTCGAACATCTTGCGGCTGATCGTCTTGCCGCCCGTGTCGGAGATGAAGAACGCCACCGTTGCCTCGTCGAAAGAAGCAAGGAACGCGAAGACGGAAGAAGCGGCGATCGCCGGGGCAATATTCGGCAGAACGACGGAAAAGAAGGCACGCGGTCTGCTGGCCCCGCAGCTAAGTGCAGCAAGTTCGAGGACCGGATCGAGACGTTGAAGGGCCGCACTCACGGTGATGACCACATAAGGTATCGAAAGCACGGTGTGAGCGATCAGAAAGCCGAGAAAGTTGCCCGTCAACTGAAGCGGTGCAAACACGAGATAGAGCGCAACGCCGAGAACGATATGCGGAACGATCATCGGCCCGATCGAAAGCGCCTGAATAATCGGCTTCCCCGCAATCTGACCCCGCACGAGGGCGATAGAGGCCAGGGTCCCGACGACCGTTGCGGCAACTGTCGTTGAAAGGGCAATTCTCAGGCTGAAGAGCGTGGCAGAGAGCCACTCTGGATCGGCGAAGAACTCCCCATACCAGCGTAAACTCAGACCACGCGGCGGGAACTCGATGAACTCGCCGGCGCTCAACGACATCGGGATGACCACGATCGTGGGCAGCATCAGGAAAAACAGGACGGCGGCAACAACGATCCGAGCGAGACCGCCCGTGACGGATCTCGACAGGCGTCCTGATCCTGCGAGGGTCATTTGAGTGAACTGCAATGGAGTTTGAGAAGTGGTTTGATCAGTTGACACCATTGAACCCCTTGTTCAGCGAGATGGTTTTTCGAAAGGCCACGACAAGGATGAGGGTGATCACCAGAAGCACGGTCGACAGTGCTGCTGCGAACGACCAATCCAAGACAACGGTGGTCTGTTGGCCAATCAGGGTTGCGATCATCATCGAACCTGGCCCACCAACCAAGGTGGGCGTGATGTAGAAGCCGATCGCGAGAATGAAGGTCATGACGCAGCCGGCGAAGACACCTGGCGTGCTCAATGGCAAGGTGACTCGCAGGAACGCTACGAGCGGTCCGGCACCAAGGTTGAGAGCTGCATGCGACAGGTCTTTCGGGATGGAGCGCAAGGTGGAAAACAACGGCAGGATCATGAACGGCATGAGCACATGCGCCATCGCCACGATCACGGCGGTCTCCGTATAGATGAGCTTCAGCGGCTCGCTGACGAGACCTGCGTCGAGCAGAGCGGAATTGATGATCCCGTTGCGCTGGAGCAGGACGATCCACGCATAGGAGCGGATCAGAACGGATGTCCACAAGGGGATCAGCACACATGCAGCAACGAGCGCCGCGGATCTGCCTTTCAGACGCGACATGGCGAATGCAACCGGGTAGCCACCGACGAGGCATAAAACCATGACACAAAACGCCACCATAAAAGTCCGCAGCAGGACCAGCAGATACAAAGGCTCGTTGAGGATGCGCCGATAGCTTTCTATTCCAAATTCGGGCGTGAAGAGGCTGATCTTGACCAGTTGCAGAAGCGGGTAGACGAACCCGATTGCCAAAAGCAGGGCCAGCGGCATCAGCAACAGGATTGTCGCGCTCCGCGACAGGATCTTTGCCGATCCGCCGCGAGCAATCGAACCTCCAGGTATTTCCAGAGAAACTTGCTCCATCTAGCGAGCCTCCGCCAGAGGAAACGCCACGAGACGAGAGAGGTCGGGTATGACATCGACTTTGTCGCCGGTCGAAAAGCGCATCGTTGCACTTGTCTCGGCCTGGACGTGCAGCTGGCGGGCATTTCCGGCGGCGATATCGATCACATACATGTGGTGAGTTCCAACGAATACGCTCGCGGCCACCGTTCCGCCGATTGCATCCGGCCGGCCCTCTTCCTTCGCCATCAATCGGGCGCGTTCGGGACGGAACGCCAGTTGGACGGATTGAGCTTGTCTGGCCCCTGCCGTCCGACCTTTGACACGGAAGAGACCTCCTGGCGCGGTTCGGACTATCGTCTCGTCAGCCTCGACCCCGACAACATGGCCTGCAACGAAGTTCATCTTGCCTATGAAGTCAGCTACAAAACTGTCGCGCGGCCTCTCATAGAGATCTTGCGGCGATCCGACCTGAACAAGGTTGCCGCCGGCCATAACCGCAACCCGATCCGACATTGTCAGGGCTTCTTCCTGATCATGGGTCACATAAACCACGGTTACGCCCAGGTTCTGCTGCAATGCCTTGATCTCGAACTGCATGCTTTCCCGAAGCTTCTTGTCCAATGCTCCCAGCGGCTCGTCCATGAGAAGCACGGGTGGGCGGAAAACCAATGCGCGCGCCACGGCCACGCGCTGTTGCTGCCCACCTGACAGTTCATGCGGATATCTCCCGGCAAAATCCGAAAGCTGAACCAAGTGGAGAGCGGCTGCCACATCCGCCTTGATGTCACCACTCGGCTGGCGCCGCATCTTCAGGGGAAAAGCAATGTTTTCAGCCACGGTCAGATGCGGGAACAGCGCATACTTCTGAAACACCATGCCGATCCCGCGCCGGTTCGGCACAACTCGTGTGATGTCCCTGACTCCGACTGAGATCGTTCCTTCGTCCGGGTACTCGAACCCCGCGATCATGGTAAGGAGGGTGGTCTTTCCCGAGCCGGAGGGGCCGAGGATGGACAAGAACTCCCCTGCGGCTATGTCGAGCGACAGTCGCTCCACCGCCAAGGCGCCCGCATAGCTCTTTCGAAGACCCCGTAAGGTGACTCTCTCTCCGATCAAATAAACCTCCCATTGATCAATCAATTACCGCAGGCTGCAAAGCTGCGAATAAACATGCAAGTCATGATTGCGTTACCCGTGCAGCGAATAGTGGTAGCTCTGCGAGGTCACATAAAGTTCGCGTAAAAGACATATTTCACTTTTGTTGCAACATAATTGCGAACAAGTCAACCGGGAGACGTAGATTGAGCGACGCAGCGGATGGAATCGAAACCACAGATGGAAAGAATCCGACGCGACTACGCGATGTCGCATACGACGATCTGAAGGAACGCTTGATCCGAGGGGCATTTGCGCCGGGCACCAAATTGACCGTGCGGGGCGTCGCCGACGAACTCGGAGTGAGTTCGACACCTGCTCGTGAGGCCATCAACCGGCTGACACAGGAAGGCGCGCTTGTGTTTGCAGGCCCGAAGACGGTGATCGTTCCAAGCCTGACGCGAGAAGCACTCGACGAGGTGACCGCGATGCGATTGGCCCTGGAAGGCCTTGCGGCGTTCAAGGGGGCATCCAACGCCACACAAGAGACGATCACCCAGTTGCAGACACTGCAACAGACGATCAACGAGCGCCTCGACAAACGAGACTACGTTGGCGTCCTCGCCTCAAACCGCGAATTCCATTTCGCGCTCTACCAGCTCAGCGAAATGCCCAACCTCGTCGCAACCATTGAGACACTTTGGCTGCGCACAGGGGCGGCTTTCCATGATCTGTACCCGGAGTTCGCAGAAAACAGGTTTGGCGTGCACAACCACCTGGCAGCAATCGAGAGCCTTGTAATTGGGGATGCCGAGGGCGTGCGGGCGGCAATCGAGAGCGACATTCGGGACGGATACCGTCGCCTCCGCCGGGTCGATGCGGACAGAATTCGGCGACAGTCGACGACCTAAGAAAAGTTTTTTGTTGCGTGACTTCCCAGAGCGTCATTTTTGTTGCAACATAATTGCGACGAAAACATGAACCACTGCTCGTTGCAAAGGGAAGTTTGATGATGGACAGCATAGTGGCCGCTCGGGCTCAATCCAGAGCCCGGTCCAACGCCGCATTCAGGGAGGCGCGCCGGTACTTTCCGGATGGCACCTCAAGAGCCACGGTTGAGCGCGATGGTGGCCCGATCTACATGACGCGGGGGGAGGGGGCCCACCTCGTCGATCTCGACGGCAGCAGATTTCTCGACCTCAACAACAACTTCACTACCCTGATACACGGCCACGCGTTCCCGCCGGTCGTCGAAGCAGTGTCTCGAACGGTAAGGGACGGAACCTGCTTCGCAAACCCAACCGAACATGAAATTGCACTCGCCGCCTTGCTCGTCGAACGCATTCCGGCGATCGAAAATATTCGCTTCGTAAACAGCGGCACGGAAGCCGTCATGTTCGCAATCAAAACGGCGCGTGCCGTCACGGGCAAGACAAATGTGGTTCGCTTCGAGGGCGCCTATCACGGTGCCAGCGACTGGGCCGAAGTCGGGCAGTCAAACAGCCCGGCAAATTGGGGACCAGTCCAGCGGCCGAGCAGCGTTCCAGGTTACCACGGCGCCCCGGCCAGCGTCGCAGACGACGTGACGGTCCTGCCATTCAACGACGTTGACGCCCTTGAACACGCGATCGGTTCCGTCGGCGGCCGAACCGCCTGCATTTTGATCGACGTCATGCCGAGCAGGGCCGGCTTGATCGAACCGGAGCCAGAGTTCATCCAGGCGATCATGGAACTGGCGCGCCGTCATTCCATTTTGATCGTGTCCGACGAAGTTCTCAACCTCAGGCAGGGATACCAAGGCGCATCCGAGCGGCACGGCCTTACCCCGGACCTCATCACCGCGGGCAAAATCATTGGCGGGGGGTTCCCCATCGGTGCGATCGGGGGCGCCAGCGAGGTGATGCGCGTTTTTAGCGCGGAGCATGGCCGGCCGGCGGTTCCGCAAGGCGGCACCTTCTCTGCAAATCCAGTCTCCATGGTCGCCGGCCTAGCAACTATGCAGGCCATGAATGAAGATGCATTCAGCCGTCTCGAGCATTTTGGCGATCAAGTCCGCCTCGGGCTTCGAACAGCCATCGCCAGAAGCGGCGCGCCATTCTGCGTGACCGGCACTGCGTCCTTGTTTCGGATCCACCCACGCTCAGAGCTTCCACGCACCTACCGCGAAGCCTTCATGTCGGCCGAGCAGGAGGAAACGATGCGCCGATTGACCCGCCATTGCATTTCCCACGGCATCTCCCTCCCGATAGGCGCTTCGGCATGCCTCTCCACCGCCATGACGGCGGCTGACATCGAACATGTCATCGAAGTCTTCGATCACTTTATTTCCCAGACCTACTAAACGACGAGAAGCACAATGACGATCAATACGAAAATGGTCACCGTCGCGGAACGCATGGCGCTTGCGCTTCAGCGTCATGGCGTCGAGCACATATTTGCACAAAGCCTTCCATCCGCGCTCATCCTGGCAGCCGAAGCAACTGGCATACGCCAGATCGCCTACCGGCAGGAGAACATGGGCGGTGCAATGGCAGATGGCTACGCGCGCGTTTCCGGCAAGGTTGCGGTGGTCGCCGCTCAAAACGGGCCGGCAGCAACGCTCCTGGTTCCACCCCTCGCCGAAGCCTTGAAAGCCAGCGTCCCGCTCATTGCACTTGTCCAGGACGTCGAACGCAGACAAACCGACAAGAACGCCTTCCAGGAACTGGACCATATCCAGTTGTTCCAACCTTGCGCAAAGTGGGTGCGCCGCGTCACTGAGGCGGACCGCATTGAAGACTACCTCGACCAGGCCTTCGTTGCATCCGCCTCCGGAAGACCAGGACCTGCAGTGCTTTTGCTGCCGGCGGACCTCCTTAGAGAACAAGGACCCGAGCGGCCGGCAACAAGGCGCAGCCACCTCGGACATTATCCGCTCGATCGCGGGCGCCCTTGCGATGACGTCATCGCGCTCGCAGCTAAGCTGATCGCCGAAGCGCAAGCACCGATTGCCATCGCGGGGGGAGGGGTCCACGCAAGCGATGCGTCGCAAGCACTTGCAACTCTCCAGGAAGCTGCTGGATTGCCGGTGCTTACGACGAACATGGGAAAAGGATCAGTCGACGAGCATCATCCACTCTCAGCCGGCGTTCTTGGCTCGCTCGTCGGACCGCGCTCGCTCGGCAGACACACTCTGCCGCTGGTCGAAGGCGCAGACCTGATCCTCTTGGTCGGCTCGCGTACCAATCAGAACGGGACCGACAGTTGGCGCCAGTTTCCTCCCAACGCGAAGATCATCCATATCGACGTCGATCCGCTGGAGATCGGACGCAATTACGAAGCACTCCGCTTGGTTGGCGACGTCAGGGCGACACTTATGGCACTCACCAACGCATTGAAGGACCGAGACCTATCCAGGCGCAGGGCGGCGCGGACCAGGATAGAAAAGCAGATCGCCCAATGCTGGGCCCGGTTTGAGGTCGATCGGCAAGATGTTGCGTCCTCGAACAAGATGCCTATCCGTCCGGAGCGCGTGCTTCGTGAGCTCCAGGCACGGTTGGATGAGAACGTGATCGTAGCTGCTGACGCCAGCTACTCCTCCATGTGGGTGGTCGGCCAGTTGCGCTGCGCAAGCGCTGGCGCTCGTTTCATAACACCGCGGGGCTTGGCGGGACTGGGATGGGGCGTGCCGTTGGCGATCGGTTCCAAGTGCGCCCAACCGGCCAAGAAGGTCGTCGCAATCGTCGGAGACGGCGGCTTTGCCCACAGCTGGGCCGAACTCGAAACGATCGTCAGAAGTGACCTCCCCATAGTCATCGTCGTGCTGAACAACGGCATTCTTGGCTTCCAGAAGGATGCCGAGATCGCAAAGTTCGGCAGACATACGACGGCGATCGACTTCAGCAACGTTGACCACAGCTTGATCGCGCGCGCTTGCGGTTGCGCATCCGAGCGGGTCGAAAAGCCAGAGGATCTTGCCGGCGCGCTTGGGCGTGCCTTGAGCACCGAGACCGCGACCTTGATTGAGGTGATAGCGGATCCCGGTGCGCATCCGGCTCTTTCACTCTTTGCGCAGATGGACGAATGCGCATGATTGCCGAACACGAAAAGGTGGCCGTCGTGACGGGCGGCACATCCGGCATCGGGCTCGCGACGGCACAGCGCCTGCTGAAGGATGGCTATCGTGTCGCTGTTTTCGGACAGCGACACGATCAGGCAGTGCTCGCCAAGCAGGCGCTTACAGCGCTCGCCAGCGACGAGTGGGTGATCAGCGGGGAGGCCGATCTTACGAACCCGCCGTCGATTAGAGCTTTTTTTGCTGAAGTGGAAAAGAGCTGGAGATCCCCGGATATTCTCGTTTGCTGCGCCGGGATTTCGCCGAAAGGCGAAAATGGCCCAATAGCGCTTCCGGATCTCACCCTCGATGAATGGAACCGCGTGTTCGCGGTGAACTTAACGGGCGCTATGCTCTGCTGCCAGGCGGTCGCAGAAAAGATGATCATTCAGGGCTTCGGCCGGATAGTGCTGGTCGGATCGATCGCGGCACGAACTCGCCCGAGGATCGCAGGATTGGGCTACGTCAGTTCCAAGGCCGGGTTGTCGGGATTGATGAAGGGCCTTGTCGGTTGCCTCAGTCCGAAGGGAGTAACGGTCAACCTCGTGGCACCAGGAAGGATCATCACCAACATGACGGGCCCCGCAGAGCTGCCGGTCAATGTGGAGGCGCGTCAGCGCATTCCACTCGGACGGCTCGGAACTCCGGACGACGTTGCTAGCGTAATCGCGTTCTTGGTCTCATCGGAGGCAGGCTTCGTCAACGGCGCTACGATTGACGTCAACGGCGGAGAATTCGTTCCCAATTAGGAGCTGTCAGGGTGGTACATGGCGCGCGTGCTTGTGATTACGGATGATCCGGATTTCTTCAGCCTGCTCGGGTATGTCCTCCAGGCTGAGGGCTTTCTGGTTTCTCGAGCAATTGGGCCGGGCGACATAGCGATCGATGAACACGTCGATCCCGCGGTCATCATCCTCGATACCAGCGAAAACACGCTAGAAATATGCCGATCGATAGTGTCGAGCAACAAACAGCCGGCTGCCACCATCGCTCTCATTCGATCCACCTCTTGCGAACTTGTCGCCCGATTGCTGCCAGCGGGAGTGACGATATGCGTGATCAGACCGTTCGGTCTCCCGCGCCTCCTCGATATTCTGCGACGGGCCGCCGGTTCCCTCGGCGAGCGACAACACCCACCATCTCGCCTCCGGCTTGATCGTCTCGAGCGAACGGTCACTTGGAAAGATCGGACGATCCGGCTCTCGCCAATTGAATTCGGTCTGTTTGCGGACATGCATCGGCACTACGGTCGGGTAAGGCTGCGCACAGACCTGCTTGCCGCCGGCTGGTCTCAGCCCGGACTAACGGTCCGCTGCGTCGACGTCCATGTTTGCCGGCTGCGGCGGACGTTGGCGCCGTTCGGCGAGACCTTCATCGAAACGATCAGAAGCTCCGGGTACAAGTTGGTTGCGCCGCCAGACAATTAGAACACGGTACGCGCGCCCAGCTGATGAAAGACTGCGGCCCAAAGGCGGCAATCCTCTTCGCGACCATCGAATTTGGCCTCCAAAGCGCTCCAGGCAGCGACCAGACGTGCATCGTCGCCAAAAACCTTGGTGACGGCGTTTCTGAGATGCCTTTCATTCTCATTCGCTCGCAAAGCGGCTTGCGAAGTAATCATAGAAGCGGTCGTTTGCGTCGACATAACAGGCTCCACTGAGCCGGCCTGGATTGACTTGCGTTGCGCCGGCCTATTGGACCTGATCACAGGTAGTGCGAAATTCGCACTGAGCCCTTGGCGTATGCAAGACAGTCGAAATACAAATTACTGCCTTATGTTACCTCATTTTTCATTTAAGTGTTAAAGCATATTGAATTTTATTCTGATAGAAGACTTGCATAATCGCCTATTAGTTACCGTATTGCAATCGAAAAGCGAGAATAATCCTTCCTATCGCAATCTTTTTGTGACATCAAAATGACGATGCCGAAAGGATGACTGGATGGTGCCTCGAATACTCATCAATTCAACCGATGCGGAACTTTACCTTTGGCTGGAATACATCCTTGCCACAGAGGGGTTTCAGGTGGAACTGAGTGACGGGATCGATCGCCAGATCGATAGCGAGGTCCTGGCTGTCGTAATTGACTGCCGCCTCACGGGCGACCCATCTGAACAGTGCTGCGCCTCTATGGACCAACTTGCAGCTCTGTCCGTTCCTCTTATCGCCCTTGTCGAGGGCGATGATCGCAAACTCCATCTCGATCTGATCAAGGCGGGCGCCGAACGGTTCCATCGACCAATCTCGCCGCGGCGGCTGGTAGACTACTTGCTGCGCCTTTCGCCGACACAGACAATGAACCCTGAGCAAAGGTCTCCAGGGCCGAAATCGCTACGATTCGCTGAAATCCAGATCGATCTCGCGTCGCATCGTGTCATCTGCGCTGACGAGGAGATCTATCTTCCGCCTCTCGAGTTCAAACTTCTGGTTCTTCTGTTGAGCAAGCAGGGACAGGTCTGTTCACGTGACGAACTGATCGAGGCAGCATGGCCAGCGACTGTGTTCGTCGAACCACGAACCGTAGACGTCCACGTCGGGCGATTGCGGCGCACATTGCGCAGGTCTTTACGACGCGACCCAATCAGGACAGTGCGATCGATAGGATACGCGCTCAATCAGAACTGATTGCACTCACAAACCTTCACAAAACCATTGTGAATTCTTCACCCAGGCTTCGTTGCACCCTTTTTGCGAGCATTGCACGCTTGGCAGTCGCAACCGGAGATGATGCCAGATGAATTCGGCACTGGACCAACTGATTGACGCAAGCAATGTTGCAATGAATGAAGAAGACATTCGCGAGGCACTTTGCGCGTTCACGAAGCGATGCGCATTCGACTGGTTTGCCTATGTCGATATGACCTTCCCTTTCGGTGCAGCGTTCACGAACTTCCCCGAGGCGTGGCAGGACGAGTATTCCGCCTGCGGCTACTTGCAGATCGACCCCGTCATGGCCCAGGCCCAGCGCTTGATGCGCCCGTTCGCCTGGCTAAACGCACCCACGCCGGGTGCCGATCGCAACGTTAGACAATTCTGGGATGGCGCCCGCCGCCACGGTATCGGGGGAGGGGTATCCATCCCTATCCGTTGCCCCTTCGGCAACTTCGCGGCACTGACTTTCGCCGCAAGAGACTGGCCACATATCAAGTCACCGCTCGACGAATTCAAGGCGATCGCCGCGGTCGCCTTCGTCCATGCACGCATCGTTGCGTGCCGGCCCACCACGCTCAAGGCGCCCGATGTCAATCTTTCGGCGCGCGAAGTCGAATGCCTCGCCTGGGCATCGCTCGGGAAATCGATGGCAATGACAGCGGAACTGGTGGGCATGCGGCCAGGCACCGTGAAGTTCCACCTCGATCGGGCGCGAATGAAGCTTGGAGCGTACAACCTCACCAACGCCGTTTATCAGGCAACCCGTCAACGATTGATTTAGTGCCAGGTGAACGTTCGCAGTCGGCGACGCCGATCCTCCTCGAACGATACCGCCAACCTCGGAGCTAAGGGCGGTCCATGATGGGATGCGAGACCATAGCGAACTTGTGGCTCTTTTCGAACAGCTCGAACTCGCCGCTCGATAACAGGACTGTCCCTATGACCTTGCAAGCGAGGTCTCTCCGTTGGCGGCGGCGGTATGGTCTCAGCTCGCCGCCGACGCGGGCAATCTAGCGCTCGTGCAGCGTGGCGAGGAGGTTGCTCCGAGAGGCGATACGTCGCGCCCAGATAGCCCCATGTAGCAGGAGGACGGATCGAAGCTGTGGAGGAAGGTCCTCGTCACAGGGCTAGCGCCCGCTGCAGATCGTTGTGCTCAAACGCGCTGGCCATGCGGTTGATCTCGGCCGACCGCGCACCGACCACCTTCGCGGTCTCCCGCCAAGTCGCGGTGGCGGTCGCCACTTCTTTGATGATAGTGCGAGCTTGGGCGAGCGTGAGGGCGAAGAACCCGGCGGCTTCTTCCAGCAGATCGAGCGAGCAGGTACCCTCATCGAGATCGATATTGGTCGTCAGCACCCGTGCCTTGACGTCGGTCGGCACCGGATTAAGGTCATAGGCAGGGGACAACGACCACCCGACCTTACCGAGCCAGAGAAAGCCGTGATTTCGCAGGAGATCGTCGACGTTGGAAATCAGCACATTGAAGGCCACGCGGCGATAAAGGGCGTGGGCATCGGTTCTTCCTTGCGCTCCGTGTTCAGCCAACGCGTCCACGATCTCTGGGTAGCTACCGCGCTCACCGTCCCTGGCGCCCATCATCGCCATTGCCGACAGGAAGGGAATTCGGACGGTACCATCGCGGTCGAAGCGACGGGACAACATGACCTTCTTACCGGCCACGTCTATGAGTTCATGGAGGGGCGTCGCAATGCCGGCCTGATCAGCCAGTCGCAGAGCAATTTCCTCCCATGTCTCCATGCTATATTCGTCGGTCTCCTTGGGAAACTTGGCAATCGAGAGGTGGCCATGTTGATCGATGACGGAGGCCTTCGGCCGAGCCCCACCAAGCGACGAGCCAGGCGCAAAGATAAGTTGGAGGTCTTCGTCGGTTTCCTCATCGCGCAGGATGCGCTCGGTGATCTGCAGCAGGCGACCGAGCTCGATAAAGGCGGGGACACCGGCGCGGACCGGAGCTTGGAACGGCTCTTCGCCGGCCCAGCGAAAGCGTAGTGCACCCAACCGGGTCTCGTCGGCGACGCCCAGCAGATAGTCACTTTCAGCTAGCGTGCGCACGGCACGGCCGTCCCGCTCCGCAATGCGTCGTTCCGAGCGTTGCATGAGGCGGCGGCCCCAGGTGTCAGGTGCCGAATCGCCGATGGAGCCGAAGGTCGTGAGGCCGGCGGGCGGCGCGAAAGCTCCCCGAGTGAGGGCCAGAGCCGGCTCCAGCGAGAAGCGGTCGGGGTCCTCTAGCCAGGCGCGGTCATACTCGAACATGATAGTCTCAGCGCCACGGACGCGATTGCTCCGCGCCAGCCCGATCGGGCGCGTGCGGCCGTGAAGGTCGATGTGAACTTCGAAATCAGCCATCTCGCGATGATCCCGGCAATCGCCTCGGGTGAGCGTGCTTAGGTAGTTGGGCGCTGGCCAGCGACTGACCGACACTGTCGTTACTGATGTCGGCGATCTGGCTCAGCCCATCCAAGAGGCCAAGCGCGTGCAGGACGCCGGCATAAATGCCGATACTGACGTTGGTGTCGCCTGCCTCGATCTTCTGAAGTGTCGAGCGCGACGTGAAGGCACGTTCGGCCACCACAGCCATCGGCAGCCGCCGGCGCCGACGTGCGTCATGTATGTCTGCGCCCAGTTTGCGCAGCGCGCGCCGCACCGCGGCCGGAGGATTATGAGGTGTCGGCATTTGCTACCTTCGCACTACAATTTGGCCGAATATGTAGCACGAAGCTTACAATTTTTCCAGAGGCGATAGTCAGACAAGAAGTCCAACGGGTTCAACTCGGGAAATGGTACGATGAGAAGTCTGACGCGCCGGTCCGCCACTCTATATAGGCTCTCAGCGCTCCTGCGCTCGACTTAAGGCCGACAATGGTGATGTCACCAAACATGATCGTGCCAAGCGCCATCGACTTCGCCCCACGGGCTCATCGGATACTCACGCTCGGCTCTGGATAGACGCGCCGGATCGTTTTTCGCAACGGATACGTTTTGCCTGACGGTCTTCCCGGGAAACGGCTCACCCAACATATCCTCCCCACCTAGCTTTCGAGTTTCGTAGCCAGAGCTTCGAGCGCATTGAGATGGTCTTCGCAGACTTTCTTGACCAACGCGTGGAGGACTTGCGTGCGCTCGACAAGGAAAGCGAGCGCCTCGTCGGTTATCTGGTAGTGCTTCGAGTACCGCGCCTTCACATAGGCTTCGTTTATCGTGTTGAACCAGGCAACATAGCGCTGGCGGTCCTGGGGCCAGGCATCCGCCAGACTACGGTCAAGTTCTTCCGCAAAGCCGCGCAGGGAACGCAAATTGTGTGTCGGAGGACCATAGTTCTTCAAAACGAGAAGCACCGTCGAATAGGCATGTTCGATCGCTTGGTGAAGTTCGAAGGCAGAATGGTTGGGGCGCGCACCCTTCCAATGGAACTCCGCGCCTATCAAGAATCCTTCTGCGTGCTGGAAACGGGTGTCGAAGTGTTCTCGCGCGACCGCCAGTTGTTCGGCCGCTGACATCGGGCGCGGCTCGGCCAATGGCTCGTTGTCGAGCTCATATAGTGCGATGCCTTGCCGACGGATGTCGCTGAAGAACCCGTTACCCCGCTTGAGCTCCTCATTCACCTCCCGGCGCGAATGCACGATGAACGACACCTGCATACCCTTCAGCATCTTATCGTTCAGCAAGCGATCGGCAGCGTTGTTCCAGTAAGCCGTGAAATCCGTCAGCTTACGATTATTGACGATGACCAACAGGTCGAAATCGGAACGATAACCTTTCCCGGTGTGAACCTCGTCCACCCAATCGCCGCGGGCATAGGAGCCGAACAGGATGACCTTCAGTATGCGTCCCTTCTTCTTGAACTCCGCAGCGCCTTCGGCCAGCGCATCGTCGAACTCATCGCGCAGGATCTCCAATACCCGAGCGAGCTGGCGCCGCTTGGCTTCGGGAAGGTGATCCAGGCTGGATTTCATCATGGTCGGAGGGGGCTCTAGCTTCGCGGTTCAATAGGCAGTCGATCGAAACAATATTAAACACTCTCCGACTCGCCGCAACCCAAGCGTTAGATGCTGCTGCCACCGAGGCTTTGCCCGACGGGCCAATCCTCCCGGCGAGGGGCGACTAACACTTCTGCGAGTAGATTGATCCGCGCGACGCTGCAAATCTCCCCGACGAAACGAACAGGAGATTTACTTGATGCCTGTCACCCCGATGACTCGTTGCGAAACCAGTCCGATTGCGTGCCGTGACACCCCCAGACCGGGAGCAACTACCGGGACGTGCAGCTTCGACACCGAACTTCCCGATGTTCCCTTTTCATTCGCGTCCGGTCGTCCGATCGTCTTGTTTCCTCTTCAGCAGAAAGCTGCATCGTGATGACACCCCTCAATCGCTCACTTCCTCGCCTCATCAGCAAACTTCAGAACGCTCTCGGCGATCATCTTTGCGTCGCTCTCGATGATCCAAGCGTAGTCGAAATCATGCTGAATCCCGACGGAAAACTGTTCATCGAACGCCTGGGGCACGGCATCACAACGGCCGGCGAGCTGTCTCGATCTGCGGCCGAAACCGTAATCGGCACCGTCGCTCATGTACTGAACTGCGAGGTGGACGACGAACGCCCGATCGTTACGGGCGAGCTTCCAATTGGCGGCCACCGCTTCGAGGGTCTTCTTCCGCCGGTTGTGTCGGGACCATCCTTCACGATCCGGCGCCGTGCCGCACGCCTCATCCCCCTGGACGAGTTTGTCGCCAGCAAAGTCATGACGACCACACAGGGCGAAGTCATTCGGAGTGCGGTGGCCGCCAAGCTGAATATCGTCATCTCCGGCGGCACGGGATCAGGCAAGACGACGCTTGCCAACGCGATCGTTGCCGAAATCGTCGCCCAGGCACCAGAGGATCGCCTGATCATTCTTGAAGATACGGCCGAAATCCAATGCGCAGCGGAAAATGCCGTTTGCCTCCACACGAGCGATGCCATTGACATGTCCCGTCTCCTCAAAAGCACGATGCGACTTCGTCCCGACCGCATCATTGTCGGTGAAGTCCGCGACGGAGCAGCCCTAACGCTGCTGAAGGCCTGGAACACCGGCCATCCAGGTGGTGTTGCGACGATACACTCGAACACGGCGCGCTCTGCACTTCGGCGTTTCGAGCAGCTTACGGCCGAGGTCAGCCAGCAACCGATGCAGGCGGTGATTGGGGACGCTGTCGATCTGATCATCTCGATCGAGCGGACACCGAATGGACGTCGCGTCCTGGAAATCCTTCACGTCGAGCGATTTGCCGGCGGCCAGTACCAGATCGAGCCCTACGCCGAGGAAGCACGCAATGCAGCCTGACCGCAGATTTCTTCCAATCAGCATTGTTGCACTATCTGCAATCGCTGTTGCTGGCCCCGCGGTCGCGGGCTCGGGCGGAGGACTTCCATGGGAAGGGCCGCTTGAGCAGATTCAGGAGTCAATCACTGGTCCAGTCGCCGGCTATATCGCGCTCGCGGCAGTCGCCATCGCCGGCGGCATGCTGATCTTTGGTGGCGAGCTAAACGACTTCGCACGACGGCTGGTGTATGTGGTCCTGGTCGCCGGGGTCCTGCTCGGTGCCACACAGATCGTCGCCCTTTTCGGCGCCACCGGAGCCACCATCGCACTGTCGGAGTCGCAGGCAGAATCGGTGCGTTCGGATGGAAGTTGGGAGGCGGCGCGTGGCTGAAACCGGTCTTCAACGCAACCGTATACATCGGGCCCTCTCCCGACCAAACCTTCTGCTTGGTGCAGATCGCGAACTGGTGCTGATTACAGGCCTTGCCGCCGTCATCCTTATCTTCGTGGTGTTAACGATCTATTCGGCGCTCTTCGGGATCGCTGTCTGGATCATGGTCGTTGGCGCGCTACGCATCATGGCCAAGTCGGATCCGCTGATGCGGAAGGTCTACCTCCGCCACATTTCCTATAGACCCTCTTACAGACCAACCGCCTCGCCATGGCGTAAGTATTGAGGAGGCGAGCATGGTCGCGCTCAAGCAATTCAGGGCCAAAGGCCCTTCGTTTTCCGACCTCGTACCCTATGCCGGTATGGTGGATAACGGCGTCCTTCTCTTGAAAGACGGAAGCCTCATGTCCGCCTGGTACTTTGCCGGGCCAGACCTGGAAAGCGCGACAGATCAGGAGAGGAACGAGCTCTCTCGCCAGATCAACGCCGTCCTGTCGCGGCTGGGCAGCGGTTGGATGATCCAGGTCGAAGCAATCCGGATTCCAACCGTCAACTACCCGTCGCAAGAACGTTGCCATTTTCCGGACCCAGTTACGCGGGCAATCGATGCGGAACGCCGCATGCATTTCGCGCGCGACAACGGGCATTTCGAGAGCAAGCACGCCCTGGTGCTGACGTATCGGCCGCCCGAGTCCAGGAAAGCAGTGCTGAGCAAATATATCTACTCCGACGAAGAGAGCCGCAAGAAGTCCTACGCCGACACGGTTCTCATCGCGTTCAAGAACGCTGTCCGCGAGGTCGAGCAATACTTCGCAAACACCCTATCCATGCACAGAATGCGAACCCGCGCCGTCGCCGATCGAGGCGGCGCACGAACAGCCCACTATGACGAACTCCTTCAGTTCGCCCGGTTTTGCATTACCGGCGAAAACCATCCAATCCGCCTCCCAGACGTCCCGATGTATTTGGACTGGATCGCGACGGCCGAGCTTCAGCACGGGCTGACACCGATGGTCGAAAGCCGCTTCCTCGGCGTCGTCGCGATTGATGGCTTTCCTGCTGAGAGCTGGCCGGGAATCCTGAACAGTCTTGACCTGATGCCGCTGGCCTATCGTTGGTCGTCGCGTTTCGTGTTCCTCGATGCGGAGGAAGCTCGACAGAAACTCGAGCGGACGAGGAAGAAATGGCAGCAGAAGGTGCGGCCGTTCTTCGATCAGCTCTTCCAGACGCAGAGCCGATCAGTCGATCAGGATGCTCTCACCATGGTGGCGGAGACTGAGGACGCCATCGCCCAAGCATCGTCGCAACTGGTCGCCTACGGTTACTACACGACTGTCGTCGTGTTGTTCGATGGCAACAAAGAAGCCTTACAAGAAAAGGCGGAGGCGGTCCGCCGGCTGGTTCAGGCCGAGGGTTTCGGCGCCAGGATCGAAACACTAAACGCGACGGACGCCTACCTCGGAAGCCTCCCGGGCAACTGGTACTGCAACATCCGTGAGCCTCTGATCAACACCAACAATCTCGCTGACCTCATCCCGTTGAACTCGGTCTGGTCGGGTGATCCGGTAGCCCCGAGCCCGTTTTATCCGCAGAACTCGCCGCCTCTCATGCAGGTCGCCAGCGGTTCGACACCCTTTCGGTTGAACCTGCATGTCGATGACGTCGGTCATACTTTGATTTTCGGCCCCACTGGCTCCGGCAAGTCGACCTTGCTGGCGCTGATCGCTGCCCAGTTCCGACGCTATGAACATGCCCAGATCTTTGCCTTCGACAAAGGAAACTCACTTCTGCCGCTGACGCTTGCCGCAGGCGGCGACCATTATGAGATCGGCAGCGACGAGAAGGGGAGGGCACTGGCGTTCTGCCCGCTTTCGGAGCTCTCCACCGACGAAGATCGCGCTTGGGCGACCGAATGGATCGAGATGCTTGTGGCGCTTCAAGGCGTCACGATCACCCCGGACCTTCGCAACGCGATCGCCAGGCAAATCAGGCTCATGGCCAGTGCGCCCGGCCGTTCGCTGTCTGACTTTGTCTCAGGCGTTCAGCTTCGTGAGATCAAGGATGCTCTGCATCATTACACGGTTGACGGTCCGATGGGCCAGCTGCTCGACGCCGAGCATGACGGGCTCAGTTTAAGATCGCTCCAATGCTTCGAGATCGAACAGCTCATGAACATGGGAGAGCGCAACCTCGTTCCAGTGCTCACCTACCTGTTTCGAAGGATCGAAAAGCGTCTCGACGGATCCCCAAGCTTGATACTGCTCGACGAAGCCTGGCTGATGCTTGGCCACCCGGTTTTCCGCGACAGGATCCGTGAGTGGCTCAAGGTTTTGCGGAAGGCAAACTGCGCTGTTGTGCTCGCGACCCAGTCGATCTCGGATGCTGAGCGCTCTGGCATCATCGACGTGTTGAAAGAATCCTGTCTAACCAAGATTTGCCTTCCAAACGGTGCTGCGCGGGAACCCGGCACTCGAGCGTTCTACGAGCGGATTGGCTTCAACAAGCGGCAGATCGAGATTGTTTCGATGGCCACTCCAAAGCGCGAATACTACGTGGTGACGCCCGAGGGCCGCCGGCTTTTCGATATGGCGCTGGGTCCTTTTGCGCTCAGCTTCGTTGGCGCGTCCGGCAAGGAGGACCTCAAGCGCATTCGCGAGCTCAGATCGGAACATGGCCGGGACTGGCCGACACAATGGCTGAAAACGAGAGGAGTTCAGGATGCTGCGTCACTGCTCAATATCGAATAGGGTGGTTCCGGTATTAGTCGCCATTGCCATGGCATCCTTGTCCCCGCTGCCGGCACGCTCCGGCTCGGCAACGGGCGTTGCCACAGAATGGACGCAGCTTGCCAACAACGCTCAGCTCGTCGATCTCCTCAAGAGCAGTGGCCTGCAGGTCGACAACCAACTGACCCAGATCAGCCAGCTGGCGGAGCAAATCCAGAACCAGCTGAAGATTTACGACAACATGCTCCAGAACACGGCGCGATTACCTGATCATATCTGGGGCGAGGTCGAGCGCGACCTGAACCAGTTGCGCGGCATCGTGGAGAATGGGCAAAGCATAGCCTTCTCGATGGGTAACGCGGACGACGTTCTGCAGCAGCGCTTCAAGAGCTACGCAGACTTGAAGAAGAACCTGCCTAGCGGTGAGAGTTTCTCGTCGACCTACCGGGCCTGGTCAGAGACAAACCGCGACACAATCGCCGGCACTCTGAGGGCAGCAAGCCTCACCGCCGACCAGTTCGATACGGAGGAGGGCACCATGGGCGAGATCCGGTCGATGTCACAGTCCGCGGACGGACAGATGAAGGCGTTGCAAGTCGGTCATCAGCTCGCTGCACAACAGGTAAGCCAGATGCAGAAACTGCGCGGTCTCGTCTCGCAGCAGATGACGATGATGGGCACGTGGCTTCAGTCGGAACAGACTGACAAGGATCTGGCACAGGCGCGACGGGAAAGGTTCTTCGACGCACCTGTGAAGGAGATTCCTGAAGGTCAAGAGATGGAGCCCCGCTGGTGAACCGCACAATTGCAATTGTGGGGCTAGTCGTCGCCGCTGTGGTCCTATCAGCCGTTACAGCCGTCGTCCTCAACACGTTCGCCTCTGGTCAGCGCGTCATGTCCGACGAACAGAGAGAGGCCCGCGAGAGTTTTTTCGGCTCCAGCACAGAGTTGCCTCCGATCAAAAAGGGGCAGGAGATGAAACCGAGATGGTGACACGCTCATCGGACCGGACACTCATCCTAGGGTGCGTGATTGCCCTTGTGGCCGCGGCGCCTGTCTATGCCCAAGCGGGCCAGGTGCTGACGGAGCTTGAAAACCAGGTCGTCGTCGCCGCCAAAGGGTGGGAGACCACCATCATAGACGCGGCGCGATCCCTGTTCTGGATCCTCGCGGCTATCGAGATCGGGATATGCGCCGTTTGGCTGGCCCTTCAGGCGGCATCGCTCGACGGTTGGTTCGCCGAACTCGCGCGGCGGATTATGTTCGTCGGCTTTTTCGCCTTCGTTCTTGATCAGGGACCGACCTTCGCCAGAGCAGTGGTCGATAGTCTTTTTCAGATTGGGGCAGGCGGGGGATCGGCGTCGCCGGCCGAAGTCTTCGATGCAGGCATTCGCGTTGCTTCTCAGATGTCGCAGCAGGCCAAATTCGGCGTTTTCGAGGATAACGCACTGGCGGTCGCCGCGGTTCTCGCCATGGGGGTCGTGGTTATTTGCTTCTCGCTCGTTGCCGCGATCTTCGTCGCAGTGATCGTCGAGATGTATGTCGGTCTGCTCGCCGGCATGATCATGCTCGGTTTTGGTGGCTCGTCCTTCACCAAGGATTTCGCGGTACGCTACCTCGTTTATGCCTTCGGCGTCGGCATGAAACTAATGTCCCTCGTGATGATCGCAAATATCGGATCAAACGTGCTGCTCGGACTGGCGCGAGCGCCAACCGCAACGTCCGACCAATTCATCACGACACTTGCCATAGCCGGCATCTCCGTCGTCGTCTTCATCATCGCCATGTATGTGCCCAACATCTTACAAGGGCTGGTCCAGGGGGCCTCTGTGACTGGTGGAATGGAGACAATTCGTCATGGTGGCCAAGCTGCCTCTTTCGCCGCCGGTGCGGCGTCACTGGCAGCCGGTGCGGTCGGCGCCGGCACCGCAGCGGCCCAGTCCGCTCGCGCAGGCGGCTCAACGACCGCCGCCTCAGCGCTTCGCGGGATGGGAGCCGCTCTCGGCTCCGGTGGAAAGGCAATGGGGTCTGCCGCCAAAGAGAAAGCGATCGGATCGCCTGGTGCCTATGCCGGGTCACTGCTCGGACTTGCCAACGCGAAACTCGACAAGGCACGCGGGCGCGCCGGCCGGAGCAAGGCGATGCCTGAGCGAAACGATGAATAGCTTATCGAAGGAATATACCAATGGCAGCAAACCGCGCCCCCGAAAACCCGTACCTTGCTGCGCGTCAGGAATGGTCCGAGCGATACGGCTCCTATGTCAAGGCGGCCGCCGCGTGGCGCATCGTTGGCATTCTCGGGCTTGCCATGGCTGTTATCGGATTCAGCTACGCAATGTATTTGAGCACCCAGGTCAGGCTGGTGCCCTACATCGTCGAGGTCGACAAGCTAGGCACACCGATCGCCGCGGGTTTCCCGGAGCAGATAGAGTATGCCGATGCGCGCGTGGTGCGTGCGACGCTTGCAAATTTTGTGGCGAGCTTCCGGAGCATCTCCCCGGATGCAGTGGTCCAGAAGCAGTACATAGACCGCACTTACGCCCTCCTTCGCACATCGGATCCATCTACCCAAAAGATCAACTCATGGTTTCGCGGCAACTCGCCGTTTGAGAAGGCCAAGTCGTCGACCGTGGCCATCGAGGTCAACAACGTTGTCGCGCTTTCGAACCAGACCTACCAAATCGACTGGACGGAATACGAGCGCGACCGCAAGGGCAAGGAATCCGGCACGCGCCGGTTCCGCGGGATCGCAACTGTCACGCTGACGACGCCGCAGGACGAGGCGATCATCCGCATCAATCCCATTGGCCTCTACGTCCAGGACTTCGACTGGACCGCGCAGCTTTAAGGGCAGGGACATTCAAATGCACAAATCAGTATTGATGGCGGCGGCAGGCTGCATGGCCGGGCTCGCGTTTGTCGGCGGCACGTTCGCGCAAGAAATGACGACGAGCGAGGCAAAGGGCACGAGTTTATCCGCCAAATGGCGTGGCGCGCCGGGGCTCGTTACAAAGGGGCCCGACGGCAAAGTCATCTTCCTCTTTGGGCAAATCCAGCCCTCGGTGGTTTGCTCGCCGCTCCAAGTCTGCGATATCGAACTGCAAGGCGGCGAGATCGTTCGCGACGTGCTCGTTGGCGATACGGTCCGATGGAAGGTCGAGCCGGCGACATCAGGTGCTGCCGGCGGGCAGGCAATCCATCTCATCGTCAAGCCATCCGAACCTGGCATCGTGACCTCAATGGTCGTCACGACGTCGCGGCGAACCTATCACATCCAGCTGAAGTCTCATCCGAACCAATATATGGCCAGGGTGGGGTTTGAGTATCCGGAGGATGTCGCGCACAAGCTCGCCGATATCAACTCACGACTGGAGGCCGGAAGCTTCGGGTCGGCGGCGCCCGAGGTGCTGACTTTTTCATATACGGTAAGCGGACGCGCGCTTTGGAAGCCGAAGCGCGTCTATTCCGATGGCCGCAAGACCTACATCCACTTTCCACGTTCAATCGCCGGGCAGGATGCACCGGTTCTCTTTGTCGTCAGCGGCGGCCAGAACCGCGTGGTCAATTACCGCATGAAGAACGACATGATGATCGTCGACTACACCATCGATCGGGCAATCCTTGTCTCTGGTGTTGGCTGGCGTCAGCAGAAAATCACGATCAGGCGAGGAGGTTGAACCGTGCCAAGATTTTTCGCCGCTCTCGTTGCGGCACCCCTTCTTGCAAGCTGCCAGACCGCCGATCCACAGCACTCGGTGATAGGAGAGCCCATCGCCATCACCGGGCCGGCTGCAAGCGCGATAGCAGGCGACATGGCGAGCAGGTTTGCCGAGCAAATCAGGTCCGCCGGCGCGGCCACCATCAAGTTGCAGGGAGAGCCGTCCGAATATGCGGCCGCGCTCGAGGCCGCCTTGAAGGGGTGGGGGCACACGATCGTTGCCGATGGAAAAGCTGCCAAGGATCAGAACCCGATCGAACTCGCCTATTCAATCGATAGCATCGACGGCCAGGTATTCGCGCGTCTGACCACGTCCTCGATCTCGCTTGGCCGCGCCTACACGCCCACTGCGACAGGCGCGACGCCGACGAGCCCGCTTTCGATCATGCAGCGCGGATGACAGGAGGCGACTTTGGTTCAATCGCTACAGCTCGGTGCATCCCCTAATGGCGACGATCAGCATGGGATGCGCCGCCTCAACCGGCTGCCAATCATCGTCACAGTCATGATCGTTGCGCTGTTCCTCGGCGTTGTCGTGATTGGACTTTCATGGCGCGGACTATCGTTCAATCGAGCCAATGAGCTTGAAAGCGCGGCAAACGGCAGCGCTACGAATTTCGGAGACCAGTTGAAGCGCGGTGTGCCGGACGGGATTATCGGGGAGCCTGAAGGCAAAGAAAGCGTCCAGCCGACGCCAGCCGTTGTCGAGAAAGAGCAGGCGAGGGAGCCGGACATCGAGCGGCAAGCAGAGGTCCGCGATAGCAAGCGGCAACGGCTGGAGTCCGAGGAAGACTGGAAAGCTCGACTGAAGCGCGAGCAGGACGAACAATATATCCGGGAAGCCCAGCGCCAACGAATGGCCCGCCTGCAGGCGCGTGCTACCGCAATGGATTCACCTCTGACTGTCGACGTCTCCAACGCTCGGACGTCTACGGCTGATCGTGTCAGCGGCAGCCAGAGCTCAAGTCGCGCCCCCAATAGCGCTTCTGACCTCTATGCAGCCGCGATGAAGTCCAGTGTGATGGGCCAGAATGCCGATCCAAATGGACAAACATCGAAGGAAGACTTTTTCAATCAGGACATCAAGGATCTCGGGTACCTGCCCAACCAGGTCGTGCCGGCGCTTTCTCCCTATGAGCTGAAACGCGGCTCAGTCATTCCTGCGATCTTGCTTACGGGCTTGAACTCCGACCTACCTGGAAGGATCACAGCGCAGGTCAGCCAAAACGTCTATGACAGCGCAACCGGACACCGCCTGTTGATCCCGCAAGGTGCAAGACTGTTCGGGCGCTACGATTCAAAGGTGTCGTTCGGCCAGCAGCGCGTGCTCGTTGTGTGGACCGATCTCATTCTTCCGAATGGCTCAACACTACAGATCGGCGGCATGGCCGGCACAGATGCCGAGGGCTATGGCGGCTTTAGAGACCGGGTCGACCGGCACCTCTTGCGAACATTCGGATCGGCGGCGCTTATTGCGCTCATCGGCACCGGGATCGATGCTTCAATGCCGGAAAGCTCGACCCTTGCGACACAGGATAGCGCCTCGGACGCAGCGCGCAGGAATTTCGCAGAAACCTTCGGACGCGTCGCCGAGCAGACGATCTCCAAGAATCTCAACGTGCAGCCGACAATCCGGATCAGGCCGGGCTACAGGTTCAACGTTCTCGTTGACCAGGACATTATCTTCCCATCCCATTACAAGGGCTAGCTGAGCACGGCCATTAGACGAACCTCGTCGGTTGTTGATCGATTTCCGCAGGTTGAGCGACGGCGCACGGTTAGCGGCTCGCTATTTCCGTGCATTGTTGCGCTTTTATTTGGCGCCTTCGACAAACACTAATATCAAGTATCTGAATCGCCCTAATTTTATGCTTTGGACTCAAACGCCGCAGTGCGGCCAACGATCTTGGGTGTTTGGACGAAGGGGTTATGCCTTTTTTGTGGAAAGGTATAACGTTGATTTTTTCGACGAACATCAGTCCTATCCTTGACCCTGGATTCCCATCCAGTTATACCTTTTTTGATAAAAGGTATAACGTCGAGGAATGCGACACGGGCAGCTGAGTCCGGTGAAAAATAAGCCGAGATCCTCCCGAAGAGAGAGCCAGTGGCGGTCTATCCGCTCGGCGACAAGCGGCTTGCCTATCCTGCTACGCAATCGAGATGCAGAAATCCGAGGAAAAAAGCTCGCCAATGAAGCAAATCGACCTCATGTACCAGACCATGCTGGCCGAACTCGGCCAACGCTCGCTCGACGCCGCATGGACGGCCGACTTCCCCCCTGAGGGCAGGTTCACGCCGGTCACAGTGAAAGATCGCCGCTACTGGTACTTCGATATCCCTGATGGAACTGGGGGCAGGACACGCCGCTACGTTGGTCCTGCGGACGATCCGGACATCGCAAAGCGCGTCGAAACCCACAAGCGAGAGAAAGACGACCTTCGCGCCCGCAGGCGCATGGTGGCGTCGCTGACCCGCGAAGGAGGCATGATCGCTCCGGATTCAATGACGGGCGATATCGTCGAGGCGCTGTCGGCTGCAGGCCTATTTCGGCTGCGGGGCGTTCTCATCGGCACGGTAGCTTTTCAGACTTACGCCGGAATCCTCGGTGTTCGCCTGCCGATGGCCGCGCTCCTCACAGGCGATGCGGACATCGCACAGGACTACGCCATCTCTCGTGAGGTTGAAGACACCCTGCCGCCGATGCTCGAACTGCTGCAGTCAGTGGATCCCACCTTCATCCCGGTGCCCCATCGATCGGGCGCCGCGTCCTCGTCCGCTTTCCGAACCGCCAACGGCTACAGAGTCGAGTTTCTGACATCGAACCGCGGCTCAGACGATTACCTCGACCAGCCCGCTAAGATGCCAGCTCTGGGTGGAGCTCGTGCCGATCCGCTGCGTTTTCTCGATTTCCTGATCCGCGATCCGGTGCGGACAATGCTGCTTCACAAGTCCGGTGTCCCTGTGACTGTCCCAGCCCCCGAGCGGTATGCCGTCCATAAGCTCATCGTCGCCAGCCGCCGACACAACGACGTGCAGGGGGCTGCGAAGCGGGACAAGGATATCCGACAGGCCGAACTTCTGTTCGAGGCCCTGCAGCAGACGAGGAGGGCATCGGACCTAGCCCTCGTATACAACGAGGCGTGGGAACGCGGTCCGCAATGGCAGGAAGCCATTCGCGCCGGAGCTGGCATGATGAGGGAAGAGGGATTGGACCGCCTTAGGGACTGTCTCACGTACGGCGCCATCCAGATCGGCGAAGATATCACAATCCCATTCTGACGACACAGGGAACGGGATGAATGTCAATTTCCGCCGATGCGGGACAGGTCAATGCGAATTCCAGCGCGTCCAAGATCCTCATTCGTCCCGTTCGCGGGTATAGTCATTGCTGCTTCCTCATCATCGATAGAATGCACTTTGCTTTGCTTCGGCATTTCGATTGAACCTCCCGGGTCCTCCGCCTCGAACACGCTTACGCCTTCGAACTCTCCCGTCTTCCAGGCATAGACCGCATCCTCGAAAATCTGCGGAAAGACGTCATCGCTCCTCGGATTGCCGTACCATTTGGCAACGATCCGCAGGATCTTCGCAAACATCAGCGTGCCCATTCGCAGGTTCGCACATGGTTCGACGAGGTCGGATTTCAGTTCGTACGCCTCTTTCAAGACTACTCCTGCCGGAAACTGCGTTAGGCCCACGCGAACGACTGCGCGCCCTACATTCTGCCGAATGATCTCCATTGCGCTGTCCGCTGTTGTCGCCTTCGGCACGAGGATCAATCGCCCGCCCGAATTCACGGTAATGGTAAGCGGATCGGGCGAGCCGGCTGCCTCAACGAACTTCTCTACGATCGCCGGCCTGAGTGAGGGGTCGGCACATTCTTTGATCAACGCAATGTCCATCATGCGATCTCCCGGTTCAGGTATTGAAGGAAATGACGAGAGGTTTGTCGAAGAGCCGTGCCCAGGCCTGAGCGCTGGCGCGTTGAATGTCGACGATTGAGGTTCCAGCCGTCCACCACCCATTGCCGACGGCGACGATGGCGTCGGGATCACGGAGCATCGATTGCAGGAACGGCCAGGCGACAAGCAATTCGTAGCAAATCAGGGGAGCGATGCGGGTATTGCCAACGAAGGCGGCGGAATCGCCAAAGAAATGTGCTTTGGCGCCACCGTCTCCCCCTGTCCAGGCCCGCCACGGCTGCCACATGGAACCGGGAACCGGCATTCGCTCACGATAAGCGACTTCACCACCCTTTTCGGAAATCGACACCAAGACGTTGTCGTATCCATCGTCATTCAAGACCGCTGCGCCAGCGAGCACGATGAGACCGGTTCCATTCAGCTCATGGTTCCAGAGGCGTTCGACCGTCGGCGTCCAGAAACCGAGCGCGCTCTCGGGAAGAACGACAACCGAACCTTGGCCTTGGTTTGCTGCCCGGACCGTTGCTGCAAGAGCACGGTGGCGGTCAAGATTGCTCACGCGACCGAGGGAGGCGCCGAAATCAAGATCGACACCATGCCAACCCGAAAGTAAACTCTGCGTCGTCCACTCAGCGGCGGACCAGAGCCAGAAGCTCATCAAGGCTATGGCTGCAGCCGGCCGAAGCCAAGTCGTCATGACGGCGAGGCCGGCTGCCATCAGCGCCAGTCCCGACCAACCCCATCCCGGGAACACGACGCCTGCGGCGGTGATCGGGTGCGCCCAGCCAAGAATTCCAAATGGTGGGACCGCCATGAGGACGGATGCGCCGAGATAGAAAATCCCGCGCCGCCAACCACTTCTTCCGGTCCAACAGGACGTATGGACGACGACGAAGGCGCTCGAGGCGATCAACCACAGTATCAATCCGGGCCAGAGGTCGGACGCGTAAAACGTTGCGACGCCTTGCGGCAAGCCACGCGACGCCGACAGAAAGTAAGCGGTGGAAACCAGCGCGGCCTGCGCTCTGTTTTCCGCCGTGGACCAGAGTGCGGGAAATAATGCCGAGACCGGCAGCAGCAGCACTTCACCGCTCCAGCCAACCCATCCGACGGCCGCAGCACTGATGACCTGCAGGAGAGGTCGGAACCAATTATGGGGCATAAGTGATAACCTCCTCTGCCAAACCGAGGATGCCCGACGCCGGCACCGGGCCGAAGTAGCGAGAATCGAAGGAGCCCCGGAAACCAGAGTGCAGGAACACGGTGCCCGACGGCACGCTGCCGCCACTGAAAGCTGTCAATCGTCGGCCTCCCCCGTCCTTCGATGAAAGCGTGGAGCTCAACACGGGAATACCGTCGATGGTGACGTTGTGACCGATCTGAACGTATTGGCCTGGCAAGGCCACGATCGTCTTGATAAGCGGAGCGTAACCGCCTGGGCAAAGTCCCGCCCTCAGATAACCGCGCTGGCGCGCGATCTCCATAGACCTCGCCTGCGGAGGGCAGATGAAGACGAGATCGCCGCGGGCTGCCGGCCGCTCCAGCGGCCTGATACGCCAGACGCCCAACGGCTCGCTTGGTGTCAGGTTCACACGATAACCGAGGAGCCCGCCCAAGCCGACAATGATCGGAATTGCCAGGGTGACGACCAGAAAACTCCTCGACCGGACGCTTGCGCGTGATGGCCGACCCGAATGTCCAAATAGTGCAAGGGTCATTTCAGTGAGAGCCCCTGGCTCTTCGTTTGACGAGATGTCTCTGACTGTTTCAAGGCAGTCATGGTGTGCTCATGCGCGGCGAGCTGCTGAGCGGTCCGCATGGCGTTCCAAGCAGATTGGACCTCGCCCTTCTGCGATGGGTTCATATCCGACGTCAGCCTCTGGAACGTCTCGCCGTTCGGCTCTTTCGCAGCCAGTGTGAGGAAGGTCCGTTCGCCAAACCGCTCGGACACCGCCCTGGTAAAACCATCGAGTTCCGCCTTCACTTGTCCCTCGGCAAGCGCAAACTCCAGACCCGCCGGAAGATCATTCCGATCGATCGCATCTCGAACCCGTTCGAGTGTCTGCTTGGCGGACGGCGTGAGGGCGGGAATGTCGATCGAGAACTTTGCGCGGATCGACCGTTCCTCCGTCTCGTGCTTGCGCTCGGCCACCGCGCGGTGGCGCAGGTAGCGTTCCAGATTGCGCGCGAGAGCGGGGGCATTCAGAGTCGCCTTTTCTCGATCTTGCTTGTGGGCGCTGCTCACGAACATTCCTGTCTTGCCCTTGAGCGCACCAAAACTTTCCGGTTCCGTGTTGATCTTCGCGATCGCGGACTTCGCGGCAGCTTCGTCCGCAAGGATGGCGTCGACATTGATCGCTTTGAATGCGGCTTCCGGCTCCGCGTAGACAACGTGGAAGCGAGATGAGACTTCCTCCCACTGCTTCTTCAGACCGGGATCGGCTGCAAGCCTATCCTCTACCGTCTGCTCAAGCGATTTTGGAAATACCTTAATTCCTGACACCATGGGCTTTGCCTCGTTGATGGCGCTCGCTGTTTCGGATGATTTCTTGATTGGGGACAGGCCCAAAGCTTTGCCGAGGGCAGACAGTTGAGCGCCGAGCTCAACGAGCCGCTGCTTCTGCCGGACAACCCAAACGAGCCGGTCTCGCGCTAAAGTGCGCGCGACATTGACGAGATGGAATCCCCGAGCTTCGGCAAAAAGGAGGGCCTGGCGGTAGAAGCTGCCGTTCACATAGTCGAGCGTGGTTTCCTTCGAATTCTTGCGAGACAGGATCGCGATCAGGCCGCCGGCCTTCGCAAAAGAACGACGGCCGTAATAGACGCCGAGATCCTCGCGATGGCGCGTCATCGCCACATAGGTCAGATGACGATCCAGCGAGAGGGAAGCGAGTACTTTCACCCGGTCGACCGTGGCACCCTGGCTCTTGTGAATGGTGGTCGCGTAGCCGTGATCGACATTGCTGTAGAAGCGCTGATCCACCGAGATCTGGCGGCGATGCTTGCCGTCGCCAATCTCCGCAACGATGCGACCGGGAGCCGCATCGGCGACTTTGGCCAGCATGCCATTCTTGACGCCCAGCGATCCCTCGTTCTTCAGGAAGACGATCTGGTCGCCCGCTGCGAAACTGCGATCGCCGTCTGCTGTCTTGAATGTGGCACCCGACTCAATGATGCCGCGCTGTATGAGCTTGGCCCGCGCCAATTCGTTCAACATCCGGACGTCGCGCCGTAGATGAGCGAGGATCAGGGAAGAGTTCGCAGGATCGAAGTCGCGGTTCCAGTCGGCAATGAGAGCTGCGACTGCCTCCGACTTCAGTTCTGCGCCGATCATCCTGCCGTTGGCGCGATAGGCTTCGACCGCCTTGCCGACATTGCTACGCGCCAGATCGAGCGATGCATCGCGCATCCATTGCTCGCGCTGGCGGTAGATGATTTCGAGCTCGGCATAACCGATCCGATCCGCGATGGCCCGGAAGGCGGCGCCCGCTTCGATCGGCTGCAATTGCTCCGGATCGCCGACAAGAACGAGCTTGGCACCGGAACTGGTGACGGCTTCGACAAACAGCGCCATCTGCCGCGATGAGACCATGCCCGCCTCGTCGAGAACGAAAACGCAACGGTCGTCGAGTTGCTCGCGACCCTTGCCCCAGCACATTTCCCAGGACGCAAGCGTGCGCGAGGCAATGCCCGCTTCCTTCTCCAGACCTTCGGTCGCCTTACCGGCAAGTGCGCCGCCGACGACACGATAACCGGCGGCTTCCCACGCCTCCCGCGCCGCCTTCATCATAGTCGTCTTGCCCGCACCGGCGCGGCCGATGACAAGAGCGATGCGTGCCTTACCCACGACATGCTCGATCGCCGTTTTCTGTTCGTCTGATAACCGGTCATGACGTGCAAATGTCGCGTCGAGCACTGGCCGGCGAACTTCATGCGAGGACCGCTGCGACAGCCAGATCGCGCGATTGGCCATCCCGGCTTCCAGCCGGATCAGCTCGCGGGTGGTGTATTTCGCCGGGGCGCGCAAACCCGTCGCAAAGTCGATCCTCTCGAGATTCAGCCGCAGCGTCTCCGGGCTCTCCAGAATGCGCGCCATCAGGTTCTGGAAGTGGCCGGCGTCGTCGATATAGCGATGCAAGATCTTCGCGATGTCGTGGCTGTCGAAAACGCTCTTCTCACGGGTGAGCAGGTCGAGCACGATACCAGGATTTCTCTGGATCCGACGCGCATTCTCGGCGCGACGTTCCGCCTGGAGCTCCAACCGTTCGAGCGCTGCCACCTCTCCGCAACCAGTCGCTTTCCGCTCCATGGCCTTGGCGCCGACGCCGAGATGGATTGCGGGCATGAGCGCAATACCCTGCTTCTCGAAGGAGCGGCCATCGACGCGCAAGTCGAGGCCGGCGAGCGCAAGATGCCTGTTCTGGCAGGCGAACCAGCCATCTCGAAACACAATGAAGTCGTTGAGGCTTCCGGCCCAAAGCTGGTAGACGATCTTGCCAGCATCATTACGAAGCGGTTTGCCGTCCGGACCTGTGACAGCAACCTTCTTCGAACCGAACCCATCTTCGGTCAGGGGCCGCAATGTCGTCATAAGATGGATATGCGGATTGCCGGGCGCGTCGTGGAAGACCCAGTCCGCCACCATGCCCTGACCCGTAATATGTCTTGCAACAAAATCCCGCACGAGCTCGATGTTCTGCGCGGCCGAAAGTTCGATCGGCAGGGCGATGGTTACGTCCTTGGCAAGCTGGGCGTCCGAGCGTTTCTCGAAATCCTCGACCTTGTTCCAGAAGGCTTCCGAGGTGCCGGACACCGAATGATAGGCAATCATCGATTGCAGCCATTCCGGCGCATCAGCGGGGATGACGAACTCCTCATGCAGAAGTCCCTGCTTGCGGGTGTAGTCGATCGTACGGGCCTCACGCTTGTAGTCCATCTTCGCGCAGTGCCGGTAGGCCGCCGACAGCACCGCACTTCGGCCGGAGCCGCGTGCGACGATACTGACGGAAAAATGCGGAGCGGCCATCGCTACGAAAGTTCCTGTGATCGAGCGAATTCAATACATTCGTCGTGAGCGGCGGCCCCGCTGGGCCAAAAAGCAAAGCGTCGCGTCAGCGACGTATAATTGCGCCCTTCGGATCCGCTCCTTCGGAACGGCCGGGATCATGATCAAAGGCGTTGGCTGCGCCAACTCGCACTTCTGTTAGTGGATCGGCACGCCGATCTGAAGGAACCTGATGCTGTTCAAATCCAAACAACATCAGACAGGGATAACCGTAAATGAAGAAGCCCTCCTCCAGGATCCGCGAAGAAATCGCCAAGCTTCAGGAACAGCTGAAGCACGCCGAGACGCGTGAAGCCGAACGGATCGGTCGCATCGCACTCAAGGCCGGACTCGGTGAAATCGAGATCGAGGAGGCGGATCTTCAGAAGGCCTTCGAGGATATGGCCAAACACTTTCGCGGAGGCAAAGTCGGATCGAACGGAAAGGGGCGGGCAGGGGTTGGCGTCGCGGCCACGACGGAAAGTGCGACGGTCTCGGCTGGCGCGACTTCGGGGAGCGGTCACGAGGCTTGAGCGCATGCGCCGCACTACGACTTCAAAGGCGCGCAAAAAGGACACGCGCGACAAGATCGAACTTGGCGACCTGATCGTCAAAGCAGGTCTGCGATACGAGAAGCGCGCGCTTATCCTGGGCGCGCTCATCGAACTCTCTCGCCGCCTCAAATACGATGAAGGCGAGCGAACCAGGCTGATCGCTATCGGTGCGGAGGCCTTCAGCAATGACGGCGACTAGGACCCTGTTGGTCGTCGCACCGGTCGCACTCATGGTGACCGCCATCTTTGTCACGACCGGAATGGAGACTTGGCTTCGAGGCTTCGGAAACACGGAAGCGGCAAAGGTCGCTCTTAGTCGCGTTGGAATTTCTGCGCCGTATATTGCAGCGTCGGCGGTGGGTGTCGTCTTCCTATTCGCGTCTGCTGGTTCGGCAAGTGTCCGCTTTTCCGGCTGGGGTGTCGTTGCCGGGAGCGGTGCAACAATCCTGATCGCCGCGTTGTGTGAAGCGGTACGTCTTGCCGCGTTTGCGGGGAAGATGCCGGCAGGCAAGAACCTGGCGGCTTCTCTTGACCCCGCAACAGTGCTCGGCGCTGCGATCGCGCTGATGGCGGCGTCTTTCGCTTTGAGGGTCGTGTTGATCGGCAACGCCGCTTTTGCGCGTCCAGAACCGAAGCGTGTCAACGGAAGACGGGCACTTCATGGAGAAGCGGACTGGATGAAGCTCGCATCGGCCGCAAGGCTTTTTCCCGAATCCGGAGGAATCGTTGTCGGAGAGCTTTACCGGGTCGATAAGGATAGCACTGCAGCACAGTCGTTTCGCGCGGATAGTCCCGACACCTGGGGTGCCGGTGGCAAATCGCCGCTCCTTTGCTTCGACGGGTCATTCGGCTCCTCACACGGGATCGTATTCGCCGGATCCGGCGGCTTCAAGACGACGTCAGTGACGATCCCGACGGCACTCAAATGGGGTGGTTCGGTAGTCATCCTTGATCCGTCGAAAGAAGTAGCGCCAATGGTCTCGAAGCATAGGCGAGACGCCGACCGGGACGTCTTCGTCCTCGATCCAATGGCCCCGGAGACAGGATTCAACGCGTTGGATTGGGTCGGTCGGTTTGGTGGAACGAAGGAAGAGGATATTGCGTCGGTCGCTTCGTGGATCATGAGCGAAAGCGGTGGTGTACGTGGCGTGCGCGATGACTTCTTTCGCGCGTCAGCGCTACAGTTGTTGACGGCTCTGATCGCCGATGTGTGCCTGTCGGGACGCACTGACAAAGCGGACCAAACTTTGCGTCAGGTACGCAAGAACCTCTCCGAACCGGAGCCGAAGCTTCGCGAGCGGTTGCAAACAATCTATGATAATTCGGATTCCGACTTCGTGAAGGAGAACGTTGCGGCCTTCGTGAACATGACGCCGGAGACTTTTTCGGGCGTCTATGCAAACGCGGTTAGGGAAACGCATTGGCTGTCCTACTCAAACTACGCCGCACTTGTATCCGGCTCGACGTTCTCAACCGGAGAGATTGCCACCGGACACGCGGACGTTTTCATCAACGTGGATCTGAAAACATTGGAAGGCCACTCCGGTCTTGCCCGTGTCATCATCGGCGCGTTGCTCAACGCGATCTACAATCGCAATGGGGAGATGAACGGTCGCACCTTGTTCCTTCTCGACGAGGTGTCCCGGCTCGGTTACATGCGCGTTCTTGAAACGGCAAGGGACGCCGGTCGCAAGTACGGTATCACGCTCACGATGATCTATCAGTCGATTGGTCAGATGCGAGAAGCTTATGGCGGGCGCGACGCGGCAAGCAAGTGGTTCGAAAGTGTAAGCTGGATCAGTTTCGCTGCCATCAACGATCCTGAAACCGCCGACTACATTTCCCGGCGATGCGGAATGACGACTGTCGAGATCGATCAGGTGAGCCGCAGTTTCCAGTCACGGGGATCCTCGCGGACACGTTCGAAGCAACTCGCGGCAAGACCATTGATCCAGCCGCACGAAGTGCTGCAAATGCGAGCCGACGAGCAGATCGTATTTACTGCTGGCAATCCGCCGCTTCGCTGCGGCCGAGCGATTTGGTTTCGCCGTGCAGACATGAAAAGTTGCGTAGCGGAAAACAGATTCGAAAAAATGAAATAGGAAGCAAGCATGAATTTTCTCAAAGGCTCGTTGGCCATCGCGGGCACGCTGCTCTGTATGGCTGGGCCGGCAGTCTCGCATGCCGCGGCGCGTGACAGCCTTTCGGCACAGTTTTCGATCTGCTCCAGCGCCCCGCGCGTCAATTGCGTCGTAGATGGGGACACCTTCTGGTTTCGCGGTCAAAAAATCCGCATCGCCGACATCGACACACCGGAGCTCAGTCCGCCGCGTTGCGTGCGCGAAGCAGAGCTCGGTGAAGCCGCAAAGTACCGTCTGCTCGTGCTCCTAGATGCCGGGGAATTTTCGCTCACCAGCGGCTTGCGCGATGCAGATCGCAACGGCCGGAAGCTGCGGACAGTGCTGCGCAACGGATCATCGCTCGGCGAAATCATGATATCCGAGGGCCTGGCGCGCAGCTGGGAGGGACAGCGTCGGAGCTGGTGCAACTGACGCAGCCGAAGGCGATGAGACCTGTCGCGGCTTTCGCCCCGCCACCCTTGAGGCAATGAGCGTATCAGGCAGAGGACGCATCCTGCGTCCGGCGCCAATTCGCGCGCCGCTTGACCGGTTAAAAGGGTCGCCGCAGGAGGGTTAGCATAGCGCCGCCGCCAGGCGGAACCCGGGACCGACTATCCCCGGCAAGCGGCTCCATTTGAAGCCACCTTTACGAAACATCACCCTCGTGAATCGATTGGCTGCGATCGATTCATATAAGTCGTTGGAGGTGCAACTGCCCGATCGGCGATGCTCGAGCCATGGGGCGTATAGGCCCGCGCGGGCAAGAGCGGGTGACGACAACGAATGAAATCGCCGACAAGATCGCACCAACCATGGCCTCACCAAAGTGCAAAGCAAGGCGATCGTCGAAGCAGTTTTCTCTGCGATCACGACTGCCGCGGGATCGCCGAGACTTCCATTCCGGGCTTCGGCAAGTTCAAGGTGAAGGATACGCCTGAACGAGAGGCACGCAATCCGGCCACGGGAGCGACGATCAAGGTCGCGGCAGCCAAAAAGCTCACTTTCGCGCCCGCCAAGGCGTTGAAAGATGCCTTGAACCAATGAGCTTTGTTCGCGTGCGCGATCGGGCGCGTCGCGAAAACTCTCTTTGCATGCGGAGGCCGCCATGGCGGCCTTCGCATGCAAAGAGACCGAGTCCGGCGGACTCGATTCCATCTTCGATCCATAGCCGCTGGCAAGACACTGAATGGGAAATGCCGGCTTAGAAGGGCGGCTCAGGTACAGCTCTGTCTTCCTGCTCCGCCGTGATGATTGCCAATTCGGCTTGCGCCAGTTCCAGCTCAATTTTGATCTCGCGCCGTTCACTGTCGCTGATGGTCCCGGTCAGTTCAGCCCGCAGTTCTTCGATCTGGATTTCGAGAGAATGGGTCATCTTCGTTTCCCTGACGTTTGTGAAAGATGACCGACAGTCCCGAGAAGGGGATGGCGGAGTCAGGGATCGCAACAGCGACCGGTAGAGCCGGCGAGTGGGGGAGCCGATTTCCGGGGCAGCAATCAGGCTGCGGGAGGAAATTGGGGGCACCGCTCGTCCTTGAGGCCTGCATGCCCGCTTGGTACAATCGGATATTCTGAGCAGCTTTTCCGCAAGCCGTATGGCACCAAGAAAGCCGGACCGGGCTCGATGCCGGGTCCGGCTTCGTCTTCGTCTTCTCGACACAAGAAGAGGCCTCACCGGCGCGCGAAGCCACCCGCGCCTGTTGCTCCTACACCGACCGCGGCAAACTGAGCTCGAGCCAAAGTTCCGGCTAGGTTCGCCAAATTGATGTCGCGCGGAGTGAACATCGTCGGCGAATTCCTTCAAATTCATGGCGATACGGGCTATGTCGTCATTGAAGCTGAGGGGATTTTTCCTGATACGCGGACGACATCCTTTACGCGCTTCGCCAAATTCCTGGAAGCACGGAAATTCGGTTGCGTGGAAGAGATAGCTGGGTGGCCATGGCTATTCGTTCGATCCGGGATACAACAAATCGATGTCGATTGTAGGTCATCGAGACGCATTAAGACGTGTTTAAGAAATCTGACAAACTGCGCAAGAGCAAATCCCAACATCGGGTAGGTACGGCGGTTGGCGCGCCTTTGCAGATATTCGGACTGCACAAAACCGGCCCGAGAAATTTGCAACTGATGAAATCCCGCTTCCGGTACCAAAACCGCCAAGACGGAGCCATGTTTTCCTGCATTGCTGGGGGCCCCGCCGGCGGCGAGGCCCCTGGAAACCTCAGTCCCTGCTCGGGCGGGACCAGATGAGCTGGAGTCCGTCTTCGCCTTCCACTTCAGCGAGCGTTGCGTAGATCGGGGCAGGGAAGCTCGGATCGTCAAGCTTGACCGACAGGGAGTCGCGGCCCTGCTCGGAGGTCTTCTGCCAGGCGGCGCCGAGTTCAACGCTGCCGGCGTAGACGCGGAACTGCGGGCCCTTGTCGGAAGGGTTCTCGACCCGGGCGATGCGCGCCTTGACGTTGAGAGCGAGGGTGCGAATGGAGCCGGTGAAGCCGTTTTCGGTGGAGGTGAAGGTGCCGATGGTTGCCATTGTCGTATTCCTTTTCTTGTGTATCGGGCCGCGCCCATCGCGGCCTCGATGGCTGTCGCAAAGACCGGTGACGATCGGACCGCACCCAGCCGGGGTCCCCATCGCGCCCGCGCGTTGGGGTGGCGATTAGGCCGCAATAAAATGGAGGGCGGCAAGTCGCAGATTTGTTAGTGGGAGAGGAGGAGACCGAGCTGGGGTCCTCGCTCGACTTGTCGAGTGGGGGAGGTCGGCTCCGGGGTAAGAAATCTGAGGCTGCCGTTGCGGCAAGACGATCGAGGCGAAGCCGGTCTCCGGTCAGACATGCCTCATCGAGTCCGTAGATGGGTTGCCGGAAACTCTGACGTGAAGGGATATGGCAAAGGCGTGTCGCAGCGCTCGCCGGTGCACAAACGGCACCCGTCGCCTTGACCCACCATGGCCTTTGTCAACCCGCGTCAATCGGGGCATCCGCTTCCGCCTCAATGTGCCCGTTTGCCCGACATACCCGGTGGGATATCGTTGCTCTCGCTTGTCGCAGCCTGGAGGATCAATGCGTCAGCAGACCAAGCCGTTCATCGTCGAAAGCAAACCGTCCCGCAAACCCAAACCCGATGCCGAGAGACCATCGATCTGGGGAAGGCTGGACGCTGACATCATCGCACAAGGTCTCAAGGAGCCGTTGGATACGGATCAGGCGGCCGCCACCGGTGGTGACGGCCGCGCTCAAGCATGAACATCATGCCGCTGCCTTCACTTCCGCCTCTGGCTGCAACGAATGCAGGAAGCTGACGGCGCGCTGCGCGTGAGCCGCCGCCTGGAAAATCGCCTGTTTGTCGTTGGCCACTGCGCCCTCCGCTGCCATTCTGAGCGTGGGACTGGACCTCCATGTCGGCCGCGAACTCCCGCTTGCGTTGGGCGGCGCTGTCATAGCCAACCGGGCCATCGAGGGCACCGTTGGACGCCTTGGCGGTGGCGTCGCGCGGCTCGGTCACGGCGCGGGAGTAAAACTGTCCAGCGCCGTGCGCCGATCCGACAAAGGTCCCGACGATGCGCTGCAGATGGATCTGCATGGCCTTTTAGCCCAGGCCTTCGGAGAGGCACTTGGAAGTGTGGATGATCAACCGTTCATGAAGGCTGCGGATGCCATCGCTGTCGACGACTGCTGTCCGAAGCTTTCGGCGATCTTCAAAGCCTGGGTGGCGTGGGGGCAGGAAAGGCGGACCATTGCGAGGGTGGTGCCGCGGCGAGGTTGCGATGACCTGGTGTTGGCAATCCGGTTCGGGCCCGATATCAGTTCCAGACCGAGCGAAGACGACATGGCCAAGCCCGGCATGCCGACCGAAACCGGGCAAGTGTAGCACTGGCGCCGTCGTCTCAGGTCCGCCTATTCCCGCCTGTACCCCACAGCCGCATGATCGCGATCCTCAAGCTCGCCGATAACCTGCTTGCCTGTTTGCAACGGCGTCGAGTTCCCGCCATCATTCGAAGGTCAGGCAGATGCGAGAGACGGGGATTGGATCGGCGCCTTTCCGGCTCCGGACCTTCACCGTCGTCGCCTGTCTTTCGGCAGGCGCCGCAATCTGCCGGGTCAGGGCAATCGAGATGCCGCTGCGCGTCATCGTCGCAAGCGGCCGACGGACAGCGACAGCACTCACGAGACAGGTAAAGGCGCTGGATGCCGTGACTATATCCAGCACCAGATCACCAATGCGGGCAACGGCCAAAACATCCGCGCTGCTGGAAAACTCCACCCCCGTGGGTGATGCGATGTCGATTGAATGGCGGAGGGTCATGCTGCAGCCCTCTTATCGATGTCATGATCATTCTTCTCGTCGGCTGGTAGAATCCAGTGGATCGCCATCGACTGCGTCGTCGTGATCCTCTTCGGCGGGATCGTGCCCATCGCCGACGCCACATTCTGAGGTCCCGCGCCAATGATATCGGTCGCAGCGCCGGCGCGGACCCAGCCCAGCAGCTCGTCGGCTGGCGGCGCGAAGCGGCCCAACGCATGGACGAAGTGCTCGTTTGCGAACTGCTCGACGAGCGCCGCACGGGTTTCACGTACCTTCGGCCGGGGCTGGACGGACGCCTCCGCGCAAGAGCCTTCCAGCGCCTGGCGCGACAGGCATAACAAGAACTCCTCCGAACCCATGTTCGGCAGAAATTCGTCGGGAGGCTCAATGAGCCGCAAAGGGATAGAGCTCGTGGATGACCTCAAGGTCATCGCCAGCGTCGATCTCGTCAGAGGGAAGGACGCCGTATTCGCCGTCGACTTCGAAGACGGTGACCGGGACCATCAGGTCGCGGGAAAGCTGGAACGCGTGGGCCTGTGCAAGAGAAAGGTCGTGCGACATATAGAAGGCTCCATCTCAGGAGCGGGCCAATTCCCGATCGACGGCGTCCTGGCTCAGGGCCGGATCTCTTCGTCGGCCGGTCATTTCTGCGCTTCAGATCGGAAATCTGGATCACAGCGGACGTATTTCGACCGCGAAATTGCAGGATTCACCAATGGACCAACGACGCCAGGAAGCAGCGCGCATTCCTGATTTCGGCCCGCGTGGCTCGATCTACTGTTCGATGGTCATTGTCGGCTCCCGGCGTTGGAAGAGGGGCCCCGCCTGGCGGCAGGGCCCGCTGCTTGTTAGTCCCGGTTCGGGCGCGACCAGATCAGCTGGTAGCCATCTTCACCTTCGCCCCTCGCAAGTGTCGCGTAGATCGGAGCAGGAAAGCTAGGATCATCGAGCTTGACCGAGAGGTAGTCTTTACCGGTCTGTTCGGAGCTCTTCTGCCAGGCCGCCCCGAGCTCGACGTTGCCGGCATAGATGCGGAAGTGGGGGCCCTTGTCGGAAGGAGATTCGATCCGGGCGATGCGAGCCTTGACGTTGAGGGCCAGGGTGCGGATCGAGCCGTTGAAGCCATTTTCAGTGGAGGTGAAAGTGCCGATGGTTGCCATGTCGAAGTTCCTTTCTGTGGTTTCGGGCCGCGCCCTTCGCGGCCTCGATGGCTGTCGAAAGGACCGGAGACGATCGGACCGCACCCATTGGGCCGCAATGAAATGGAGGACGACAAGGCACACTTTTGTTGGTTGGCGGGTAATGGCGGCGTGAGCCGCCAGGGGCAAGAAAAGTGCGCTTGCCGTTGCGGGCGGACGATCGAGGCGTCAGCCGTTTTCCGGTCAGACACGCCCCATCGAGCCCGCGCAGGGAGCGCCCGAGGCACGGAAGAAACATCTCCATGGCAACGAACCAGGTCAGCACCGATCAAAACGTTCGGCGGTCGTCCACTGTCGGCGAATGCCGCCGGAACCGACTTTCGCCGTTGCTGTCTCCATCCTCGATACAAGGCGCAGCTGCCAATCCCGTCGCGCGCCAATTCGTTTGATCGCGGCCCGTCCAGCGGAGGAGACAGGCGCCAGCAGACAAGACCGTTCGTCGTTGAAATCAAGCCGTCTAGAAAACCGCGCAACAAGGCGCAAAAGGCGTCGATCTGGGGAAAGATGGACCTGCGCGTGCCCGACGAACCAATCGCAGCCATTCCGGAAGAACAGGGCCCGTCCGCCGCCACAGTTGTCGCCGCTCAATGTCAGAGCGAGCATCCTTCAGTTGCCTGATGGATGCCACTGGCGCTTGTCCCGATCCAGCGTTGCTGCACATCCAGTGCCAGACCGACCAGGCAAACTGTCCAGGTCGACGCGAGCGTCCTTCGCGCTGGCGTCTCCCGGGTGGGCAGGGGAGTTTGAGGGGCGGGGCTTTGGGGCGCCCCTCAAGGCACGCGATCGTCTCGCGTCCAGATGGATACCGGACGCGAGGAGATCGATCGGCCGCGAGAAGGTCAGCGGCGGAGCAACGCGGCCATTCTCTCACCAATGAGCCAAAGAGCCTTGTTGAGCTTGATGTCCTGATCGATGCCGTTGATCGGTCGAGACGTCGATCGGCGCGCTCTGCCGAATTCATCACGCCTTACGCCCCGCAATCCGCCTTTAACGCTGTTCTCCTGAACGACATTCCACACGGTCCAAAGGTCTTCTGCCCTGTCCTCGATGCGGCGTGGCACCAGCAATTGCTCCGGTTTGATCGGGTTCGTCACCGACCCTTCGGTGTCGCCAAAACGAACGAGATGTGCAGCCTCGGCCAGGACTTCCCTTGCCTCACGCCCCACTCTTAAGCCTGACCAGTCCTGGGGCGCCGCCAGAGTGCGCTCCGCCTCCCCAAGGACGCGATAAGTGCCCTCGATCACCTTACCTTGAACATCACCGGAGTGTCGGACTTTGATCGCGTCGATCGTTCCCGTTTGCGCAACGAGCGAGTTGAGGCAGCACACGCGGAAAAGCCCTGCGAGCAATTCGTATGCACTCGTTCCGTCATTTGCATTCTTGAGAAGGATTTCGCAGACGGTATCGCCGACGTGGTAGATATTGCCATCATCGAGACGGCGAAGCCGGATGAGGTGCTTTGTAAAATTCGCCTTTCCTTCGGTGCGGCTAACCGATTGGCGCGCTCCGACCGGCATGAACCCCTCTTTTGCGAGACCGCGCAAAATCTCGATTGTCGGGATCGGCTTGAAGCGCTCGGAGCGGCTCTCGTGCGCTGAGGTGGCAAATATCGAAGGTGCAAAGCCACGCATCTCGTCCTCGGTGAGAGCTCGACCGGTGTCAAATCGGGCAGTTTTGGCGTAGATGCTCACTGTCATTTCTCCTTTTCCCTTGGACCGCGAAGCAGGGCCGCGTCCTGCTTCCCGGGGCCGCGCGAGCGGTGGGGACGGAGGGGAAAACAGTCTTTGCGGGGAACCGCCTGCACGAAAGCGCAAGCGAAGGAAGGTGGGCGAAAGACTGTTTAGGGGAGAGAAGGGGCAAAGACCCTCGGCCCCCTCGACCGATCGGGATCGATCGGTCAACCAACAATGAAGCGTATCGGAGCTTTCAGCATAGCGGCGCTTCAGCGGGAAAGCGGGAATTCGCGTCACGCGAAGGGCGGGAAAAGGGCCGCCGCAGGAGCTTTAACATAGTGGCCCGAAGGGAAAGCGGGACCGACTGCCCCCGACCGTAGCGTTCCACCTATCAGGCACGTGAGGCCCTCGCGTTGGCAGCGCACTCCCGACCATTCGCACTATGCGGGCAAAATGCTGCCTTTGAGGCGCGTTGCCGAAACACGGACAATAGCTGCGTCCGACCAAGCACCGACAGACGTCGGGGAGGCTAGGATTGGAGAAATCGTATGAGGGTGAAAGGCGCTCCCGAGATTTCGTTACATTTATTCCAGGGGGGTGAGGTTAGGCGGGGAAGACCGTCTCTCCCGATCCGGCAATCACATGCACATGCACAGGCACAGGCACAGGCCCAGGCTGTAAGGCGGCGGGCGTTGATAATTCCTGTCGCATTGCCGACACTGATTCGGGTGACAGGAGGACAACGCACCGGTGATCGTCCTGCAACTGACGGCGTCGAACGCAACAAATGTGTGCGCAATTTCAGCCGCCGGGAGCGTTGCGTTTGGCAAAAACCCACGCGATTCCAACGAGTAGCGCTGGTTTGGTCACCGAGTCGTCACAATCGACGTTAAAGCTTTGTTAACCCTATAATTCTGGACGGTTCAGGAGAATCGTGTTCTATCTCTTGGCGGATAACGGCCGTCAAACCGGTCTTTGACCGCCAAGAGGGAAAAATGGCGATAGCTCAACGCGCAGAAAATGACGTTCAACTCAAGGAAGACGCAGCCGCGAAGATCTTGCGGCACGCCGGTCTTTTGTCGAACCAGCTGCAGCAACTGCGGACACGGATGTACCCGCCGAGGTCGGAAAAGGCCTTGAGGTCGTTTCTCACGAACGAAGTCTCGAAGCTGACGTCCATACCGGATTCGACCCTGAAGCTGATGTCATCGGAAGGGCGCGGGCCGACGCCGGGCCGCCTTGAGAACAACCATCGCGTCTACACGCTCGCACAGATCAACGAACTGCGAGAGCTGTTTGCCAAGCAGAAGCCTGCGGAAGCACTCCGCTTCCTGCCTCGCCGCCGACCGGGTGAACACCTCCAGGTGCTGGCGATCGCGAACTTCAAGGGTGGTAGTGCCAAGACCACGACGTGTGTTCATCTGGCGCATTACCTTGCCCTCCATGGTTATCGCGTCCTCACACTCGATCTTGACCCCCAGGCATCGCTCTCTGCAATGTTCGGTGCGCAGCCGGAAATCGATGTCGGTGCGAACGAAACGATCTACGCAGCACTTCGCTACGATGACGCCGAGCGGCGACCGATCAAGGACATCATTCGTAAAACCTATTTCGATGGCGTCGATCTTGTTCCGGGCAACCTTGAAGTCATGGAATACGAGCACGAAACGCCTCGTGTTCTGGCAAACAAGTCGAGCTCTGGCGCGATCTTTTTCGAACGCCTGAAGCTTGCCTTGGCAGACGTCGAACAGGACTACGACGTCGTCATCCTGGACACCCCGCCCTCCCTTGGCTTCCTGACCTTAAGCGCGATCTATGCGGCAACCAGTATGGTCATCACGGTCCATCCTGCGATGCTGGACGTGGCGTCCATGAGCCAGTTCCTGCTGATGATGGGCGATCTGATCAGCGTCTTGAATGAAAGCGGTGCCCAGCTCGACCAGGATTTCATCCGATATCTCGTGACGCGGCATGATCCGAACGATGCGCCGCAATCGCAGGTCGTTGCGATGTTGCGACATATGTTCGGGACAGACGTCCTTTTGCCGACCGCCATCGAAAGCACGGCCGTCGAAGCCGCGGGCCTCGCCAAGCGCTCGATTTACGAGCTCGAAATGGGCCAGATTGGTCGTGACACCCATAAGCGCGCCCGTGAAGCCGTCGACTCGGTCAACGAGGCGATTATCCGCCTTATCAACGATAGCTGGGGGCGGACATGAGCAAGTCATCTCGCAAATCAATTGTCGCGAGCTTCGGTCTGCTGTCGCAAGAATTGGAGAACAAGCTCGCGGACGATCCGCAACCTGCGCCGCCAGCCCCGTCGCCGCGTGTCGGGGCTGGCGTTGTCGGCGCAGCGCATCGTGCGATCGACGACATCAGGGCAGAGCGGGACCGTTTAAAGGCAATCGTCGAAGCCGGCGGCGGAACGGTCCTTGAGCTCGATCCCGCGCTGATCGATCCTTCGCCCTACCCGGACCGATTGTCGGATGATGACGGCAGCGATTTCGAGACGTTCAAACGCTCGATCGAGGCCGAGGGCCAAAAGGTACCCATCCAGGTTAGGCAGCATCCCTCATCTAAAGGGCGGTATCAAATTGTCTACGGTCACCGGCGTTGGCGTGCTGCCAAGGAGCTGGGGCGGGGCGTTCGCGCGCTTGAGGTCGACATCTCCGATCTCGATCTCGTCGTCGCACAAGGCATCGAGAACGCGAGCCGGCAAGATCTGACCTGGATTGAGCGCACATTGTTTGCATCGCGAATGGATGACGCCGGCATCAAGGCCCGCAACATCTATGCGGCACTGTCGATTGCGGACGCAGAACTTGCTCGAATGCGCGGCGTTTATCGAACGATCCCGGCAGACGTGATCGAAGCGATTGGACGTGCCCCCAAAGTGGGTCGGCCGCGCTGGATAGAGTTTGCAAGAACGATAGCGAGCGATCCTGGATCGCTTGGCGTGGTGCGGCAGGTCCTCTTGCAAGCCCGTGAAGGCGGCTCCCTATCGGATCAACGCTTCCAGCGTGCGTTCGAGGCAATAAAGCCTTCGAGCCCTCCGCGGGAGGACAGTCGTGAACTTTTGGACCAGGCAGGATCGAAGCTCGGCTCTTGGAAAATTTCGACCAAGGAGCTTCGGATTTCTGCAGATGGCCCGCTCGGTCAGGACTTCGTGAAGTTCGTCGGCGACGAATTGCCGGCTCTCATCGAACGCTTCTCGCGTGAGCGTCAAAGCTAGACGTTATAGCCAAGCTGTCAGCTGGTCTATTCGACAAGGAAAATACGGAAAGGAATACCGCAAAAGAAAAAGGCCCCCTTAACGTTGCCGTCGTGGAAGCCTCTCTCATATCTGGACAATCTGAGAATCGCATTTCCACGAATCCCAGTCAAGAGTTTTTGGCACCGATTTGGGTGAGCGGACATCTTTTGCCTTCTGAAGGGTGAAGGAAGATGCAAAGTGGAAGTGTGACGACGCCTTTTGGGCGGCGGCCGATGACGCTTGCGCTGTTAAAGCGACAAAGAGCGTCCATCGAGATCAGGCCGAACAAATCGGCCGACAAATGGAAAGTGTTCCGAGATGCCTGTGAAGCCAGGGCGCATCTTGGGCTACAGGATCGTGCTCTTGCCGTCCTTGACGCGCTTTTGAGCTTCTATCCTGAGACTTATCTCCGACAGGGAGATTCTCTCATCGTTTTTCCTTCGAATGCCCAACTGTCGGTGCGTGCGCACGGTATTGCCGGCGCGACGCTGCGGCGGCACCTGGCAGCGCTTGTTGATGCCGGACTGATCAATCGCAAAGACAGTGCGAACGGGAAGCGCTACGCCCGCAAGGACAGGGCTGGCGATGTTCAGGATGCTTTCGGTTTCGATCTTTCCCCACTTCTCGTCCGATCGGAGGAACTTGCGCAGTTGGCGCAGCAGGTGGCGGCCGAGCACGCCTTGCTTCGGAAAACCAAAGAAGCGCTTACGATCCGTAGACGCGACGCCCGCAAACTCATCTCTGCGGCAATTGAAGAAGGTGCCTGCGGCGATTGGAGAAAGATCGAAGGTATTTATCAAGCGCTCGTTGCCCGGATACCGCGCTCTCCAACCATCCACGACCTGACACCAATCCTCGACGAGATGGAACTGCTTTGCGCGGAGATCGTCAATCAGTTGGATATTTTGGATAATTCCGGAAATTTGAGCAGCAATGATGCCCAAAATGAGCGCCACATACAGAATTCACATACCGAATCCTTATATGAACTTGAACCTGGCTCTGGAGAGGAGCTGGAGGAAAAAACCGAACCAGCAAAGCTGGTGGTGAACGAGCCGATCAAGGCTTTTCCGCTCAGTATGGTGATGCGGGCCTGCCCCGAGATCGCACTGTACGGCCAGGATGGTGCCATATCGAGCTGGCGTGACCTGATGTCCGCGGCCATTGTGGTGCGTTCGATGTTGGGAGTGAGCCCGAACGCCTACCAGGACGCTTGCGATGTGATGGGGCCTGAAAATGCAGCGGTTGCGGTCGCTTGCATCCTTGAGCGGGCAGGACACATCAATTCGGCCGGAGGTTACCTGCGCGACCTGACGACAAAGGCGCGGCTCGGCGAATTCTCCCTCGGCCCAATGCTGATGGCTTTGTTGAGGGCAAATGGAGGCTCGGATCGGCGCGCTGGGTGAGCTCTCAGCCGGCTACCATCTCTTGTCGCTGTAGATCGAAATCAGTTCGCGAAACGAGCTGATCGCTGCCGAAATGGAAACGGACCTGATGACGAGAAACGGCTTCCGATCGGTATGGTGGGCCCGATCTCAAAGGGCGGCAATTTTAACGTGGTGAGAATCAGCGTCTGACACTTAAATGGCTCGTTCGACCATTGGACATTGTGGGGTGCTCAATGGCGGCTGTTCGTGACTAAGGTGAAAAGCGGCTTCATTGGTCATTCACTCCGCCTTCCCTTTCACTGAGCTGGCTATCGATCTCACCCGTCCCGGTACGCAGATCGCAAGCATCCGCTGAACAGAAACCCGGTCCGGCTTGGTCCATTGGCGGTTCTCGTGTTGGCTACGACCCGGACAATGAAGTGTCGCTACGGTTGACGAGAGGGCGGAGGCGAGAGCGGAGTTAGGATTGCGGGCAAACGCGACCGGCGTTCACGGGCGTGCTCGCATGCATATTTGCTCCTTTGCGCGACGTGAGCGCTCCATAGCGGTGCCGTCTACTGATGGATGTCGTGCATGAAGCGGGCTCCGGGTGGGCGGGTTGAACGGACTGGCCGACGAGAAACCCTGACAGCTGTCAGGGTTTTTGCATACCGGGCCTCCCAACCGTGATGAAGGTGCCGGACGCCTTGTGCCCCAGATTGCCAGCACAGGGCCCCAAAGCACCACGCTCCCCTGCGCGGTTTGCCGCGTGATTTCCATCAAACCCTGACAGCTGTCAGGGTTCTGGAATTTACGGTTTCATGGTTTGAACTGGTCACTGAAGCTTCGCTGTGACGCCGGCACTGGGGAACCTGCGCGTTGTTCAGCTCTTTGCAGAAAACACTGCGCGTCGGCGCAAATGAGAACGACCGTCGGCCTTTAAACCGACCAGCAGCCCGCCACAGAAATCGTGACGGATTATTGTATTTCCTTCGACATGTGCGATCAGGGAACAAAGCCAGCGCGGCTTCAAAAGCATTCGGACGCGCAGGTGATAAGGACGCAGATCATGGCGCCGCCCAGCTTCCGGAAAAACTACCTCAAACGATCACTGGCTACTTGCCCCGCGGCGATGACACCGGCGGTGAGGGAAAACGAAAAGGTCCGCTCGGGGATGAATGCGATCGCGCACCCAATTGACCTTGATGGCAGGAGATGCACCCCAGGCTTTTTGCTCAATGAGATTTTGGCTGCTGATCCCATTCGCTAAGAAGATTGGCATCGACCTCGCATACGACGCCCTTTGGGTCATAGGTGATTTTGACCGTGCCATTGAGCTCGGCGGCCAACAAGCTCTCAATGAGCCGGGATCCAAAACCTCTGCGGGTCGGTGGGGTCACAGGCGGGCCTCCGGTTTCTTCCCAACGCAGGACCAGTCTGGCGTGACACCCGGTCCCAGTTTGTACTGTCCAAGCGATCGAGACGCGGCCCTGGTCGACCGCAAGTGCGCCGTACTTGGCTGCATTCGTGGCGAGTTCATGAAGCGCCAGGCAGATCGACACGACCGCCCTTGGAGGGACCTGGATTGCAGGGCCGGTGACCGCAAATCGAGCCGGCGAATAGGGTGAAATCGCCTGTTCAACGATCGCTCGTAATTCGGCCTGCTCCCATGTCCCGTGGGTCAAAAGATTATGAGCGCGTGCCATTGAAGATAGCCGCGCCTCGAATGAGCGCACGTCCGCGGCATCTATTTGGCCGTGGCCAAGCGTTTGGCGCGAGATCGCAAGGACAGTCGCAAAAAGGTTCTTCACCCGATGGTTCAGTTCACCGACGAGGACGCTCTGCAGGCGTTCAGCGTCTTTTCGGGCCGAGATGTCATGCGCAATTTTCGATGCGCCGACGATCACGCCATAGGCGTCATAGATCGGTGAGACGCTGAGGAGGACAGGGACGCTTCTGCCGTCCTTGTGGAGCCTTGCCGTTTCGTAGGGCTCGACCTTCAGGCCGGCGCTGACCTGGCGCAAAATCGCAGGCTCCTCACCCTGGCGGTCCTCAGGAACCAAGACGAGGACCGATCGGCCTATGACCTCGTCAGCCGTATATCCGTAGAGCCGTTCGGCGCCGGAGTTCCAACTCGTGATTTTCATGCCTAGGTCGATGCCAAGGATGGCATCGTTGGACGAAGCGATGATCGCGGCCAGGCGACGCTCGACGTCCTGCGCGCGCTTGCGTTCGGTTATGTCGACGATGATGGCGGTCGCCTGCTGGAAACCGCCATCTTTGTCGCGAAGCGCCGAAACCGAGCTCGCCATCCAGACCAAACTGCCATCTTTTCGCAGAAGGCGGCTCTCCATCTCGAAACTCTGGCCGCGTTCAGCCATCATATTGAAGAGCCGGTCTGCCTCGGCGATGTCTCCGGCAACGCAGATATCCCGCATTCGCATCGATAGCAGCTCGCTTTCGCTATAGCCGAGGATCTCGCAGAAGCGGTTGTTGACCAGGAGAAAGCGGCCCGTGAGGTCTGTCTGCACGATCCCTGCGGCGGACTGCGAAAAAATCGCCCTCAGTCGCTCTTCGCTCGCCTGCAATGCACTCTCGAATTTCACCCGGTCCGTTGTTTCGTTGACGATGCAAAGAACCCCGCGAACGCGGCGCTCCTCATCGCGGACGGGCGAATAGGAGATGTCGAAATGGACTGTTTCCGGGTAGCCATGGCGTTCGATGTAGAAGGGACGGTCCTTCGCAAAGACCGTCTCCCCGCCGTCAAGGACCCGTCGAAGCAGGGGCTCCAGATCGTTCCAGAGTTCACCCCAGTTTTCTCGGGCAGGACGTCCAAATGCGCGAGGGTGCTTATCACCGATGGTGGGTGCATAGGCTTCGTTGTAAAGGGCGACGAATTCTTCGCCCCAAAACAGCACGATCTGGGCCTGCGCCGGCAGCAGAATATCCATTGCGGCGCTTAGACAGTTTGGCCAACGCTCCCTGGGTCCGATAGGGCTGGCCTGCCAGTTGTAGGTTTCGATTAGGCGCTCAATTGGCCCAGCTGCTGTAAAATCGTGGATGCGCTTCAGGGCCAAACTCCTCACCGATATGTGAGTGCACTTCAACCTTTTGAGACGGTTGGGTCAACAAGCAAAGCAAGGGAACCTGTTGGGCACCATGATTACGTTTCGGATCAGGTTCGCGTTTGGAACGGCATGGACCGTACCCCGTGCTTGCGTGCGCGAACGGAGCTGGGCCTACGTGAACCGATGGTCATGCATCAGAATGCGGGTGTGCCCGGGTAACGAATGTTCACGTGCGCTGCCTTGACTGTCGGCGCTCTGTGGCACTGTCGTAGCGGCGGCCTGCGTGGCGGCCGCGCCTGTCTGGGCAGGCTGGCCGTTGTCCATGTATGGCCGGGGGGGATCGGGGGGAGGGGACTGCCGCGGCACGGACCCTTGGGAGGCGGGGCTCGAGCTCGTCTTTAAGTTCGGCATCGCGCAGGCCGTCCACTCGATCACTGGCGGCCACGCAAGCAAGGCGGGTTCGGCGCAGTGATCGTGTCACGTCAGGGGCTCGCCGTCGCAGACATTCCGTAGGCAGAATGCCGGCTTTGGCGCCTGATTGATTGTGCCTCAGCGGCGCATGAGGCCGAACCGGTGCGCCTCGTCCAGCAAGTCTCGGACGGAGGAGGTGACCCATTTTCTGGTGCCTCCCTTCGGCCGCTCTCCCAGTTTGTCCAGTTCGGCGGCAATTTCGCGGAGCGACAGATCGGGATCGGCAATCGCGATCGCCGCGACCAGTTGCATTAAATGGTCTTCCGGCGCGCGACGCGGGGATCGGGCGAGGAGGTCATTTTCTGCGAGCTTTGCGCGGACCATGCGATGCACGGCGCGACGAAGGCGTTCGACGGTCCAGTCCTGGCCACGTCGGTTGAGAACGCGAACGACGTTATCCCAGCTGTGCTGAGGCCGGAGCTGCCGCACCATCGGAAGCCACGCCTGTGAAGACGCGATAAGCTCATCGAGATAGAGTTTCTCCCGCGCCTTTGAAACCGCGGCAATCGCCTCCGGCCGCCTTTCTCGAAGACCCGGGTTTCCAGGCAGCCTGCCCCGAGCCTTCGCGGCCTTGATGCCCGCTTTGGTTCGCTCGGCGTTCAGCGAACGCTCGAGCTTTTCGACAGCATCGAGGACCGTAAGGGAAAACATGCCTTGCGGAGTTGAGGTATCGATCGGATCGTGGAGTGACCGAAAGTGCACCCCGCGATGTTCAAGATCCCGGATTACTTGCAGCAAATGGCTTACGGATCTGGCTAGCCGATCGAGATGGACGACGACGAGGACATCTCCCGAGGTGAGTTCGCCCAGCAATTTGGTCAAGACGGGCCGAGCGCGCGAAACCTCGGTGCCATGCTCCTGATAGATCCGATCGCAGCCGGCGCCCCGTAGCTCGTCCAGCTGGGTATCGTTGGCCTGGTCATCCGCCGACACGCGGGCGTAACCGACTAGCCGCTGCAAAGGTTGGACATCAGCTGTTTGTTGCTTCGCCATCGCGCCTTCGGACCGCCACTTGATTGATGGTCAGAAAGTGCGTGAGAAACAGATAATTTGCAAGCGTGTTTTATGGTTAGAACTGGAGGCCGTCAGACGCAAAATGGAAGGGGAGATGGTCGGACGCTCGTGATCGATAGAGAAAGCGCTCCAGCGGGCTTCTGTGGGCGAAATCGTGCTGGCTAACAGGTCCAAACGAGATCGCAAGGCGTCGTAACTCATTGGAAGGAGAATCTGGATAATAAAGGGAGACGGCTAGCGCTCACACTGGACCAGCCTCTTGGGTCAGTCCATTCTGTCTTGTAGGTGATTCTCCCCGTGCTGCTCCGGGGACCCCAGTCTTTGCGTTCGCGGAGCCAGCACTATCAAGACTGAGTAACTATCGATAGTGAATAGAAAAAGAAAATGGCGTCCGGATGACGGAAGCATGATGTCTTTTCGTTTCCGTTTATGAATTTTAAGGCGCTAATACAGTTGGTTAATTACACGTAATCGGAAGCCCGCGACGGGCACTTGTCTGTTTTTATGGGCACGTCATACGAACCCTTGCCAGGGTTACCTTAGAGGTTCCCCCCGTTCGGTCCCCCACGTCGAAACGCGAAGCCTGCCGGGTATTCGACGGACCAGCGGCCAGCACAATCAGGGTGCATTTACACGGACATAGCAATGTCTGTGTTTCGGCATGCAAATTTGATCCCCTTGGCGGGGTAATCGGCGTCCAATTTTGGCTCTGACGCAGATTTGGTGCAATTCTCTCATGTCGCGCCGATGAGGCGAGCTTGAAGAAGATCAAGTTTGCCGCGTCCGTACATCTGGCGCTTTACCAGCTTGAGCTTGGTGATCTGCCCCTCTGTCTGTCCGTTGGACCACTGCGAGATTATCGCTGCCCGGGCCGCCTCTATGTCTTTCGCCACGCCGTTGCCAAAGGAGGAAACCAGACTGTCGCGGGCAGGCTCGATCCACGGCGAGCTGGTTTTCCACCTTGCGCCGGATCATCAAATGAAAGTCGGCGATGATATCGCGAGCCGTAACGAGCAAGGGAACACCGGTTTCGATCGCCGCGATCGTGACGGTCTCGGATTTAGTCAGGTTGTCTCTGCTGGTTGTCAAAAGGCGGGCAATCGTTCGGGCGGAGGGAATGCGGGTCAATGATTCCGCATCGGCCTTGTCGGCCCGCTTCCGCCGTGTCGCCCATTCACTCACGACCCGGCGCGAACCACGAAAGCCTTGAGTTCTTAAACGCCGCCACAGCTCAGCGCCGTTCCGCTTGCCGGCAGCCCATTGCGCGTCGAGCCATTCGAGATAGGGCTCCAACGAGCTTTCCCGTGACCGTTGCCCTCTGAGCACTTGGCGGACCAAGCCGAATTTCAATTGATGCAATGTCCGCCCCCGCTCTTTGAACGGCGCATGGAGTGGCCAATCCCCGTGTCTCGTGAAATGCAGGGGCGGTGGCAGCTTGGTCCGGACCGATGCCTCAGCACGAGGCGTGCCGCCGCAACAAAAACTATCCTGGGAGAGGAGCTGCGACCAAAATCGGTAGTCGCCACTGCTTGCATTTGGTGGCCAACATGCCATATATGTTGCACAATAAATCGGCTATCTGATGTGGCGGAACGAGAATGGCTCAAGCCTTGAAATTTACTTCGGAGCAGAGCGGCCCTCTGGTCCTTTCCTACATGGACCGGGCGGGAAAGATAGCCGTGGAACGCGTCGCGACCGGCTTCGGGATGTCCAAGACCCAGTTGGCCGAGACGGCGGGGCTTGCGCGCGAAACGCTTTATCGGAGCGAACGCAGTCACGGCGCGAAAACGCAAAGCCGCCTGAAGGAAATGTTGGAAATTATCAGTCGTGTTTCCGATTGGGCGGGTGGCAAGGAACAGGCGATGGCTTGGTACCGCGCGCAGCCCTTGCCAGCATTCGGGGGACGCACGGCAGAATCTCTCGTAAAAGACGGGAAGGCTGCAGCCGTTCGAGATTACCTGGACCATATGGCACTCGGTGGTTTCGCTTGAGGTTTGTTGGAAGTTGCTACCGCGCGCACGACCCGCGTTGGGCATTCAAACCTGTCTCGGGAGATGGTGCGGCCATACGGGGCGCACGATTCAATCCAAAAGGAGTGCCAGCCCTCTACCTTGCGCTCAGCGTTATGACAGCGGTCAAGGAGGCCAACCAAGGCTTTGCGCATCGCATCGATCCATGCGTGCTCTGTTCCTACGAGGTCGATTGCCAGGACGTAGCAGACCTCACTTCGGAAGCAGACCGTGCCGAGCATGGTGTGTCGATGGAAGAGATGGCCTGTAGTTGGGCAACCGCGCTCGCGGAGGGGAGGAGACCCGCATCGTGGGCAATCTATGACCGCTTGAAGGGGATCGGCACTGCGGGTGTCCTTGTCCCTAGCTTTGCTCCTGGCGCCGAGGAATTGGACCGAAATCTCGTGCTTTGGAACTGGGGGAGCAAGTTGCCACACAAAGTTGAGGTCCATGATCCAAGTGGGCGGCTTCCGAAGGATCAACTGTCGTGGGACTAGCGCGATTATCGCGGTTCTGCAGAGTCAAAACGATCACCATCGATACTTGAAACCTATCGATAGCAATTGACGTAGCCATCAGGCATACGAAGTGAGGAACCCTAATTTTGAGATAGAGTTCTCTTAGCAAATCATTTACCATGATATCAATGGCTTACGATATCGTGAAATTGCCCATCCAGACCTTGCTGCGGCCGGTTTCGGACGCCGGCATCGGGCTCGCCCGTCTCGATGAGCGCATCGCCCGCTCCGCCGTCGGCGAAGGCTTTCTCGAACGCATGCACTTCGCCGATGCTTGCTCCTCGCTGTGGATCGACGGCGAGCTCGTCCATCTCGAGGACCTGGTGCTGCACGACGCCGGCCATGACATCCGCACGCCGACGCATGAACTAACGATCGCCCGCGATGTGCTGCGTAGCCGACGCCGCATCGCCGCGCAGCCGCCCGGCTGGGCGCTGACCCCCGACGGCCTGCGCACCCTCCGGCAGGCGCAGGCGGGGCCTGCAGCCTCATTTGGTGATGACGGCGGAGCTGACGATAGCGAGGGCGCCGCTGCGGATGCGCTGCCACTTTGGGGAGGGGAGGGGGAGAGTGACGACGGCGCGGACACGAGTGTCTTCGCCGCCATCGACGCGGTGCTGGCCCGCTCGGCCGCCGCAATTGAAGAAGCAAAGCGACCTAGCCAGGCCGCTAGCGGTCGCGCCGCCGACACCAAGGCGCTGGTTTACGATCTCGACTGGGACGAGGATGCCAGATTGGAGGAATGGCGCGACGTCGTGCGGTCGGCACAGGAGCTGCCGCCGGTGTTGGCTGCGATCGTTGCCCTCGACGCCTGGAACGAGCTGGCGGTGTCACAGCATGCGCCCTGGCTCGGCCGGTTGCTGGCCGCGGCGACGCTGCGCCAGGGTGGCATTGCCACCGGCGCGCATCTTGTGGCGGTCAATCTCGGCCTGAAAACCATACCCGTCGATCGGCGCCGGCATCGCGATCGCGACACCCGGCTGCTGGCGATCGCTCAGGGATTTACGGCGGCCGCCGAGATCGGCCTGAAGGAGCACGACCGGCTGGCGCTGGCTCGGCAGATCATGGAACGCAAATTGGCGGGAAGACGAACGTCTTCGAAACTGCCGGAGCTGGTAGAGCTGGTGATGGCGCGGCCGCTGGTGGCATCAGGCATGGTGGCGGAGACGCTCGGCGTCACGCCGCAGGCGGCGCGGCGGATCGTGTCGGAGTTGGGCCTGCGGGAGATGACCGGGAGGGGGAGGTTTCGGGCGTGGGGAGTTATCTAATGGTACCGATGCGAATAAAGGCTAGGGAGCTTTCATGTACCTGGCTGTCGCTGTTGCGGTTACTGGCTGGTCTGTGACGGAAACCCATGGAGCGTCTGTCCCCGCGGGCGAGGAGGTCGGAACGATCATTCACGAGGGGCGGCGGCTTCCGAGCAAGAGCTTGATTTGCGCTCAGTGATGATATCATAACCGCTGTCCTCGTCTGAGTGAGAATGTTCCTATCATGTTCTCATCGCGGTTGGACGGTCGTATGCGGTGTGGGACTCTGAGAATCCGGCATCCAGTATCCTTCGGCCAATTCAGTGTGCCGTTCGTTGCAGAGGGTTTACACGATAAAGGCTACCAGCCATTACTGTGGGCCCGCTGCAGTTGTTTTTCCCAACGCGTTGAAAAGCCCCAATGGTTGATCGCCCAAATAATCCGCGAGCATTTGCTGAAGTAGTATCAATTGACGTTTGGAGAACCCCTTACTCTGGTGGTGCCGCGGAGGCGGACCTGCATATTGATGTCGTCTTCGACGAAGGACGAATAGGGGGCGACACTATCGCTGGGACCCCGGTTCGATTTCGGCTTAGTCTCAAGAGGGCCGAAATCCACGTCATCCGCGATCAGGGGAAATTTATCGAAATCCCACCCAGTAGCGTGGCTAGAGAGGCACTCGTCTCCAGTAAAGCTAAAACGACGACGACGCAGTCACGTTCATTCGGTGGCAGGCTGAAGGCTGCCTTTGCTGGAGGCCAACCACGGCTTGATGCAGAAGTTAGTGCGAGTGGTGCTACCCAGGTAACAAGGCGCGTCGAGAAAGACGAGGAGCTGGGTGAGATGCGCATCGCGCATCGCAAATTGCCCGATGGTGGAGGCTATGTTTTCACTATTCAATCCAGCACAGCTGGCACGTTGGCCGGCTCTGCATGGGACCCGAGCGTTCCTAGAATGCGGCTTCGAGATACGAAGCCCACCCGCAAACGAGGTGATCCTCCGGAGCTAACTGTCCAAATCCGGTGCAAGCGTGAAGACCTTCACATCGAGGATATCGTCATCGTCGATGCGACCATATTAAACGGCGGGCTTCTAAGCCGGAATAAGCAAATCGCCGTGGAGCAATACATCAAAAAGGAAATACTCTCGATGGGCCTGCCGTGTGGAGACCTTTCAGATGTTTTCGCGACGGTGATCCTTGCTGATGCAGTATCAGTGGAGGAGCACTGATGTTCGATAGACTGCGCGCGATATGCGATGCAAAAACCGACAACCTGTCTGATTTGGCCGAAATTGCATCTCCCGATGATCCCGCATTCTTCGATGGAGCTCAATTCAATGGCGCAGACTTGCGTAGTACTGACTTGGCCCGCTTCCATCTTAGAGGGGCGTTACTAAAGGGAGCCGAAATCGACGATAAGACCATCTTGCCCGATAGCACTCCCTTACTGGACCTGGTGAAGCACGATGATGACAAGTCGCATGTCACTTCTTTTGTTCATACGTTTTCGTCGATCTTCCAAGCGGAGGTGATCTCAACACTGGAGGAGCTTGAGCGGAGGCTCCCCAAACAACATAGCTCAAATATCAAGGGGCCAGTGTCCCGTCGGTCGCTAGATATACCAAACAAAAACGAGAATGATCGCACGTTCCGGTATACCTCGATCCGGAAGATGAAGAGTATCGCAGCGGATATCGTGACGTCCGGAGAGCGAGATGTCACCATTGGGGGCCTGTTGAGAAATATGGACCGCCTGGTCGCGATCATACAGGTATGTGAAGCCGCCATGAGGCGGAGTGAGCAGAGAATGTACCGTCGGATTTCACAATCTATAAGTTTCGAGATCAGTAAACTTGGGATCGTTGAGGACAGTGAGTCGCGTCAAGTTTTGTTGACACGATCCCAATGGAAGGACGTTTTGACAGCGCTGACGTCTGAAAAGTCTCGTCGCGGCTACGTTGAGGTCGTGATCCAAAGTGATTCAGCAGAGATTCTTGGTCAGCTTATGATCAAGCTTTTCGTTCTGCTGGAGCAGTTGAAGGACGTTTACCTGTCCCTTCCCGCCGACCATGGAAAAGTCGACACTACCAGTTTCGAGATACACAATTTCGAAGACACTACTCAGCCCGAGGTTTACCACGGCCGCTCCTACGTCATGTAGCCGGTCAATCAAAAGGCAGCTCCGGAGTGTTGGATTCACCCGGGTCCATTTTACTCAAGAGGCTTAGCAGCCGCTCTCCGAGATAAATGGCAGTCTCCAAATCTTTATAGGGGACTTCATCTGCGTGGCTGGCCGCGTTCGCAATTCTGAAAAATACGTCGAAGCTATCGCGTTGTCCCGTTAGCTCCTGGTGGTAGTTCATCGCTGCGCCCACAAGCTGGCTAGCCGGCAATTTCAAGCCCCGAAACCTTGTTCCGGCAGCGATCTCTTTTGCATGTGGTTTGAGCAACCGCTTGAGTTCCCTTTCAACGCGGATACGCAGGATAGCTACCTGCTCGCTCATGTTTATCTTACGCAGCTCGTTGATATCCTCCATGTCTACAAACAGATCAGCCAGTCGGAGGTCCTTTACAAAATCACCTGCTGTTTTCCCCTCGACGTCACCGAAAATAGCCTTCAGCAACTTGTCCTCAGGTGTCAGGTCTCCGAGGTGCGGGCTCGTCTCCGACTCTACCGGATCGACATTCGCAACTTCCGCGGCCGCTGCTTCCACTTGCTCTTGTCGCGGTCTTTCGTAGTTGTTCACCGTGACCGCCTGGTGGTTCATCGATTGAACTGACGCGGACAGCGCGTTCTGTTGAGCGATCACATGGCGGACGTCTTCCCGAACATCGGCAACTTTATCCTTGGTTTCACCGACTTCCTTTCGGACCTCGGCGATCCTGGCTTCAAATGAGAAGAACTGGAAGACGTCGAGCTTCTTCGCGAACGGGACGATCAGGAAAATCATAAAGACCAGCAGTAGTTGCCAGTTGTCGCTGACGTTTGTGGGCGGTATTCCCGCGACAGTAAAAAAGCCCCAACCGAACAGCCCGGCAATGGCGAGCGATATCACCATGAAGCTGTTCTCGCGGTTCAACCAAACTGGCATGTAAAATTCCCCGAACCCCGTGCCCTAGTAGCACTGGTGCAACCTGAGAGAAAGAAAGTTAAGTCCCGTCAATCGTCGAGAAGCTCGAGACGTTGAACCTCAGTCGAACGAGACGCGATGGAGGGTATCGTGAACGACGGAGACGTCCGATCGGGTCAAACGAGGCGAAGGCGCACGATCTTCATTTATCTTCCTTCTGTCGTTGCATTTTTAGTAGCAATCCCTCCTTACGGAATTTTTCAATCTGTCTGGTCTTGTCTTTTGCCAACTCGGAAGGCTTCCCGCCTCCCAAACGGGCGATCATGCCCGCCACGTCGGACTGGACGGCTTCAAAATGGCTCTGATTGATCTCGTCCATCCTGCGCATGTTCGCGATCTTCCAAACCAGCGCTTCTGACAGGAAGCTACTACCATGTAGCTTTTTGAACGCGTTCCGGATGGCATTGGGAGTTGCTGGCAACCTTAGATCAGCGATGAGAGACGAACGGAAGAATTCGTATACGAGTGGTTCGTCCGCTTCCTCGAGGTCGGGTTCGGTAAGCTGGCGCTGGAGCTTCTCGGTACCTAGTGACGTCGCTATGAATTTGGTGATTGCGGTTGGCATGTTCAGCGCGATCTTCCGTCCGAGGTCTTCATCGGACATCGCTTTGGGCGCGAAGATTTCGTAAAGGACGCCATTAATGCGCATCTGACGTTGCTTTGCCAGTTCACTGACGATCGCGAGCGACGAGCTGAGAAGCAGGGACCACCCCCGCCAGGCCAGCTTGAGGAGTCGTTGCTTTTCGTTCTTGTTAATCTGCTCCATGTTCTTGACGAGGCCAGAGAACAGGAAAAGACCTACAAGTAGCTTATGTCCCGTATGTTCGATTCGCGGTCGAAACACATTTTGACGCTCTTCGACATCGCGTGGAATCTCTCCCTCAAGGGCTTCGTCACGCTCCTCCTTTGACAATGGCTGACCAAGCAGATGGGCTGACATATGATCGAGCGCGTCAGATCCGGCAGTTCTGGGGAGTTCGATCGTTGCGATCTGGTCGGGATTAATAGAGCTTTCCTTCTCCATCTCCGCAATAATGCCTTCGAAGCGCATAGCCACGACGTTCATCAGGTCTGCATCGTTCCGAACTAGACCCGCGTAGTAGTGAAGCTCGTTGATGTACGTCAGGTACCTGTCCTCTTGGAGAACCCAGTTCTTGAAGACAGTGCTTTTGATCATCTGCGTCGCGATGAAGTATTCAAGAACAGCGCGATACCTAAACGAAACGCAATTTTCCGGCAGCTTCCGCATGATCCGAGCTGCGAAGAATTCGGCGAGGAGGTCATCAAGGGGGACTTCCAAGCCAAGATTGTCCACGTACGACCGCATTTCTGAACGAAGGCTTTCGTACGTCGGTGTGTAACAATTGTTGGTCGCCATCCATCCCGCAAGGTGAGCTAGGAGCGAGGTCTTATTAGAATAATCGAATGTTTCTCGTCGCACTTGCTCTATCGAGCTTTTGCGAAGGGTCGCATCGATAAACTGTTCGATAACCACAGACCTGTTAATTGGCTGAAAATTGCTATTCTGCTCGTAGATCGTGATGAGGATCGTGCCGTTTGCGGCGGTGAAGGGCAGGTTGATTTCCGAAATTTCCGAATGGAGGCGATCGAGGATGATTTCGACGTCACCTGCGTCGGGAACCTTCATTTTTACAAGCTCGCGCATTTCCTTGCGCTTTAGCTCACACAATTCGACGAATTCGAAGCGAACAGGTGTTTCGGTGACGACATGCGCACCGTAGGGGGCCGCCGAGTTCTTCAGGCTTGTGAAGATGTATCGGCACTGGGGATATTGAGATATGAATGCACGAAGGATCGCCATCCGCTTTTTATCTGCGAATTCAACGTCATCGACTAACAGGCACATCATTCCCAGCTTGAGAAGGACATCGGTGTCAAAGGCCTTGGTGTCGATCAACGAGCGGCTGCGCACGACCCGCGTCATGTGATGGAGGTTTTGGGCAATCTCCTCGAAGCGGATCATGATAGGGAGCCGAGGCTGGGCGAGCTCAGCCGCGCCAGCGAGATACTCGTACTGCACCTCTCTCAGTATGGTTGTCCGCCCATATTCCTGTGGGCTGTAAAGGATGATGTTCGCTTGTCCCGTTGAGAGGCTTTGAAACGGAAGAGGAGCGTCGAGCTTGATCTTGTTGTCGCGGTTGGAATCGATGTCGATCTTATTCAATCGTGGAGCGACGAAATGTTGTCTGCCACCATTGTCTAGGAGGCCAAGATCGTCCCACTCCTTTACGAGATCATCCCGTACTTGCCCGGCCAACTGCGCCTTAAACTTAGCTTCATCAACCGGGTTCGCCAGGCTCCGCCAGTACTGTCTAGCCTCTGGAGAATTGTAGAATCGACCTTCATCGATCCGGTCCACCCCATCGTTAAATATGCCGCGTTCCGGAAAGTAGCTTCGCACGAGCGTCTGGACAAATCCCTTGGTCTTATCGATGCAGATCAGTGAATAGCCGATGTAGTATTCCCTGCGCTGCGTGAAGACCGCGCCGGCTTGGTTGCTCACGACGCTACCGTTAAAACCGATGATCTGGGCTCCAGATGGATCATGCATATGTCCAAACAGATGCAGATTGGCGTGTTTTTGTATCTCTTTCGAAAGATACGAAGCGCCGGTCTCGGTAAACGCGTTGAGAGGATGGTGCGTGGTGAAGATGCGGAACGAGCCGGGCGTCAACTTTGCTATCGCGTCTCGAATCGCATATTCCGGAATCATCAGCAGACCTTCGTCACGGCCGGTTCCTGGTAAACCGCCCGTCGACAACATCGATGAATTGAAAATCACTAGGTCGGTGTTTAGGGCGTCGATGTAGTAGACGCTGCAGAAGATGTTTCCATACACCTTCGTGCCTTTGCTCATGTAGTCCTCAAGATCGAGATAATTCGCGAACTTGTCGAAGTAGGCGTCGGAGAACGCGTCCTCGAGGTAGGCTTGGTTCATCATCTCCATAGAGTTCGACGTTTCGCGCCAGTTCTGATGCTGAGCTTGATGACGGGACACTGCCACGCGGTCCACATCGTGGTTTCCCGCTACGATGAACATGCGCTCGCTCGAGATGTTTGCAGCCTTCTGCAGTGGCTCAAGCAGGATATCGTAAGCTTCTGCGTGGGTATCTGTCGGTGGAGCTTGCGTCAGGTCACCGCTAAAAACGATAAGGTCCGGCTTGCGATGGCCGATGCACAAAGACCTCACGTCTTCCAATAATGCCTCGATTACAATTTCCTGCTCTTTCCTTCGGCGAGTGTGGAAATGGAAGTCGCTAACATGAAGCACGGTAAGCAGATCAGAAGTTGTCACGTTATGCCCAATGAATAGGTCGATTTGAGAGACGTCTGTAGATTGAGGCATCATTTTCCCTCGAATCTCAATTGTTTGTAGAAACATGCCGACCGAAAGACTGGTCCGCAAGAACAACTTCTTATGGTAGCATGGAGCTCCCACATTTATTTAATCTTCCACGAATGCCGCTAGAGAGCGGCGCTCTCTACAACAGGATCGACCCAGCTCGAACCGTCCGTAGTTGCGATTTCTCGTCCGCAGGCCAACATTGCTCCGTGCTGTCCGGACGAGACTCTCGATCGCGTAGCCGTCAGCGACGTTAACCCCCAGTAGCCCGCTGACCCCGTCTTTGGAAGCCAGATGGCTTGTTCCCCCACGATGGTAGAAGAGATACAGGGGATATGTGGGAACAGGGGCTGTGCCACAACAAAGGCTATCAGCCGGGTTGAGGCCCACAAAGATTTCGCCGAGTGGCGCCCAGGAGGCTGGTCGATAACGCCTGCTGCCGCTGACACTCCTCAACATCGTCCCGCTGGGACCGCTCGCGCGGCGACCAAGGCTGATCCTGTCAACAGGACTGTGGCGAGGATGAACGGGCTCGACCGCCCATGGCATCGAAAAGCAGTCCACCGGCAGCCGCACCGAATGTCGTTTGGCAGTTAACCGTTAGAATGCGTTCAGCAGCTCTTGGCAGTTAATTTGAGATCGTATGCCCACGCTTTCCGAAGATATGAGGCCCACCTTTTTCCCGCTCCCCTTATTGAACCTACGTCGTCGGAGTCTTGCGGTTAAATGCAAAACGACAGATGCGGGCAAGACTCGTAGCTTATTGTGTGTGTGTGGAGAGGGGGCTAAAGTCCCTTCGTTTGTAAGCGGGAACCCCTGAATTGCTCCGAACTAATATTGATAACTTTATCGATCGTTGGAAAGATACCGGCGGCAGCGAACATGCTAATTATCAGCTCTTCGTTATCGAACTAACGGAGCTTCTGAAAGTGGAGCGCCCGAATCCCGCCACTGACGATGACAGCAACGACCACTACAGGTTCGAGCGGCCCGTCACCTTTACCCATACAAACAAACGCTCCACAGGCTTTATAGATGTCTATCGCAGTGGGCATTTTGTTCTTGAAACAAAGCAGGGCGTGAATCAAAAGAAAAACCGCGCCACCAATCTTGCCAAAGGTACGCCCGAACGCAAACAAAAGCGTATCGGCCACGGAGTGCGCGGAACAGCTGCATGGGATGACACCATGCTCAAGGCCCGCAATCAGGCAGACAACTACGCCCGAGCCGTTTCGAAAGAGGGTGGCTGGCCACCATTCCTAATAATCGTCGACGTGGGTCATGTGATCGAGTTGTATGCAGACTTCTCACGAAAGGGGCAGGGCTACAACCAGTTCCCAGATGGCAACCGCTATCGGGTCTCCCTTGACGATCTGCAAAAAGAGGAAACCCTCAACCTTCTGCGAACCATTTGGACCGACCCGTTTAGCCTCGACCCCTCCCTCAAGGCCGCGGAGGTCACGCGCGACATAGCGGAACATCTTGCCGAACTCGGCAAGAGTTTCGAGGGGCAGGGCCACGACAGTGAGACTGTCGCCCGCTTCCTCATGCGCTGCCTCTTTTCTATGTTCGCTGAGGATGTCGAGCTTATTCCCAAGAACAGCTTTGGCGACCTTTTGCACAAACTGCGGGGCCATCCGCAAGACGCGCAACCAGCTCTTGCTGGCCTGTGGGATGCAATGGACAAGGGTGAATTCGCCCACGCTTTCATGACTAAGGTTAAGAAATTTAACGGAGGTCTCTTCAAGGATCCGTCTGCCCTGCCGCTGAACGAATTGCAACTGGACCTGCTGATCGAAGCGGCCGAAGCGGACTGGAAACAGGTCGAACCGGCAATCTTTGGCACGTTGCTCGAACGTGCGCTCGACAAACGTCAGCGCCACAAACTGGGTGCGCATTATACGCCTCGTGCCTACGTCGAACGGTTGGTCATGCCCACAATCATAGAGCCGCTTCGCGAAGATTGGCGCGACGTGCAAACGGCGGTGCAGCGGTTGACCGAGGACGGGGATCCTGATCAGGCTCTAAGCATCGTCCGCGATTTTCATGCCCAATTATGCGAGATCAAAGTACTCGATCCGGCCTGTGGCTCGGGAAACTTCCTCTATGTCGCGCTTGAAATGATGAAGCGCCTTGAAGGCGAAGTGACTGCACTTTTGGCCGAGCTCGGTGAAAAACAGCAAAGCTTCATCACCGTAGATCCGCATCAATTTCTTGGAATTGAACTGAATCCATGGGCAGCTAACGTGGCCGAGTTGGTGTTGTGGATCGGTTATTTGCAATGGCACTTCCGCACCCATGGTCAGGCCGCGCCCTCCGAACCCGTGCTGCGTGACTTCAAGAACATTAAGAACGCCGATGCCGTGCTGCAATGGAAGGATCTTATCGCCCGGACGGACGGAAATGGCGCGCTGGTGACACGCTGGGACGGTTTAACCACCATGCGACATGCGGTGACGGGCGAAGAAGTGCCTGACCCGAGCGCGCGCGTGCATGTTTATGACTACATCAGGCCCACGGCAACGGTTTGGCCGAGAGCGGATTTTATCGTCGGCAACCCTCCGTTTATCGGGGCCCGGAAAATAAAGTCAGCCCTTACTCCCGAATATGTCGATGCGCTGCGGGAAGCATATAGAAACGTACCTCACACGGTCGACTTCGTGATGTACTGGTGGGCCAAAGCTGCAGAGGCTCTCAAGCAAAAGACTGCGAGACGGTTCGGATTTATCACAACGAATAGCATCACCCAAGACTATTCTAGGAAGCTTGTCGATGAGTATATTTCGGCGGCGAAGACCGAACTCAGTCTGGCGTTCGCCACCACCAACCATCCATGGGTAGATACCGCTGATGGGGCTGCTGTCCGTATTGCGATGACGGTTGCGTCAATGCGTAAGGTCAAGCAACCCCGCATTCTCGAGTTCGCTGGAACAGAAAGCGAGCGTGAAGTCGTAGTCGATCAAATAAACAGTCGGTTAGCAGATGTTCCGGATTTTTCTGAACTTAAGCCGCTGCAAGCCAACTTCCGGATGTGCTTTCAGGGGGTCGTTCCCGCTGGCGATGGGTTCAAGCTTTCCGAATGCGAGTTCGTTGAACTTAGCAAGCGCCTCTCTAGAAAGGAGAAGGATAAGATCAAGCGTTACTTTATTGGTAAAGATATTATAGAGCGCCCGCGCAGTATTTTCATTATTGATTTGTTTGGAGTCGATTACGATGAACTCAAGTCAGAGTTTCCTACGCTCTACGCCCATCTTCTGGATCGCGTGAAACCAATTCGTGATGAAAACCCAAGACCACAATACAAGAAGCTGTGGTGGATCTTCGCGGAACCACGTCCTGCTTTTCGCAAGGCGATTGTTGGGCTCGATTCCTACATCGGAACGACATACACGGCGAAACATCGTGTCTTTCAGTTCTGTGACAGTGAGATAATACCAGACGCAATGGTCTACAGCGTCGCATCCAACAAAGCCGAAGTGCTTGCCTGTTTGTCCTCTAGGATTCACTTGATTTGGTGCAGGGGATGTACGGGCACCCTGGAAGACCGTCCGCGCTACAACAGCGCCAACACATTTTCCCCCTTTCCCTTCCCCAGCCTCACCGATGATCAGAAAACGCATCTCCGCGAGTTGGGGCACCAGCTTGACAGCCACCGAAAACGTCAGCAGGCCGGCCACCCCAAGCTGACGCTAACTCAGATGTACAACGTGCTTGAAAAGCTTCGTACCGGCCGGCCCATCAATGGCAAAGAGCGTGCGATTTACGACCAAGGCTTAATTGGGATTTTGCGCGACTTGCACGACAAGATCGACGCTGCCGTGGCCGAGGCCTACGGATGGCCAGCAAATCTGTCCGATGAAGAGGTTCTCCTCCGCCTCGTGGCGCTAAACAAAGAACGTGCTTCGGAAGAGGCTCGTGGCCAAGTCCGCTGGCTTCGACCCAAGTCTCAGAACCCCACCGGGGTGCTGGTTGCTAAAGGCAGAACCAGCGAATTGGACCTTACAGCGATTGAGAACGTCAAGAAGGCTCCTTGGCCCAATACGCTTCCCGAACAGATTGCTGCCGTCCGCGAGGCTCTTTCAGAGATGGGCGAGGCCACTTCCGAGCAGATTGCACGGCGGTTCATTCGCGCGCGTACAACCGCTGTAGAGCCCCTGTTGGAAAGCTTGGCAGCATTAGGGCAGGCTGAGAAGATCAAGGCGGGTCGGTTCACTGTGTGAACTGCAACTCGCAGCAGGTACCTACTCAAACTTTCAGTCGGCATTGGCAATCAAATGTCCGCCGATGCGGCCTTTCCACGCAAAAATCTGCGACGGCCGTGGGAGAGTGCCTCTGTCCTCCAGGGGGCGGCCACAACCAAAAAACCAGATGACCCGGGTGCACGTTGTCAGACATTCTCTATCCAGTACCGCCGATGCCAATCCGTGAAGAAGAGCGAGACTGACGATTGCGTCGCTGGAAGGCCCACGTTAATAATCACGCCGTCTACGGTGATGGCGTTTTCCGCTGATCCGAACTGGACCTGCTTAGGCTTTCCTCCTGCCTTCAAGGCGGCCGTTATCTTCTCCCGGCTGAGGTGACGTCCATACTGATGGTGCGCTAGATGCGACAGGACAACGATGTTTCCAGCGTGCCTGGCTCCCCCTGCCTCGACAAGGTCGGGATGATGAGCGTCGATTAGGCGCTTCCGATTCTCCTGGTGCTGAACATAGCTACCATCAGGCGCGAGTGATTTCGGTTGGTTAGTCGCGAGCGCGATCTGGCAGTGCCAGGCGTAGTGATTTTCTTTGAGCTCCCGGATCTGCTCCAACTCGTTGGGCACCGAAGCGCGCTGTCTCGCCCTGCCGGACTTCGAGCCTTTTCGCGCTTGGGACTTCGCCGGGTTCCCAGGAATTGCGTTCGGCTTCGGGATATTCTTGGACGGATCAGGCTTCCAATCGTGATGTGCCGGAGGAGCCTCGCCGACCTCATCGTTCTCGCGGTCGAGATCCTCTTCGTCCTGTGTAGTGCCCTGCGCCGCCTGCAAGTGCTCAGCCTGCCGTATCTTGGCGCGAAGAGCTCGGTCGAGAGCAGGCGCGCAGTAGCCAGGGGCATTGGGAACGAAGATCCGTTCCGCAAGAGCGTCGAAGAAGGCGTCCTCCATTTCGCTTTCGTTGAGTTCGGCAAGCCAAAGGACCCCGGTTTCGGGATCAAATGCATGGCGTACGCGACCGGACACCTTCATCCGGCCGATCTTGTACGTAGCGATAACATCACGTGCGCCGACCACCTGTTTTATTGAACCTATCTGGCTGTACCACCGCGTATTGATGAGAGCGGAAGAAACTCCCAGTGCGACCAGCGCCTTTTGAAGGTCTTCAGCAATGCGGCGTGACTGATATTCACCCAGGATAGTCATCACCCAAGCCGGAACAGGTTGAATGTCGGAGCCTCTTACGCTCTTGGGCTGCCCTGCCGTCGCCCGTAACGATTTCACCCCTGCTTCTAGCAAGTGCTCGGAAATGGAAATCCGCACGCCCTGACTTTGGGAAACGACGAGGTGTATGGGGTATTCTCCAGTTTGCAGCGCTTCGGCGAGTTCAGGGAAGTCGTCCACGTAGTAAGCTGAGCTTTTGTTCACGGCCTCCTTGTAGCTGACCAGGAGGTAGCCACCCGGCCCGGAGACCGGCAAGCAGGGCACATTGTCCTGGATTTCCCACCACGAGCGCGGACCATTTTCGCTTCCGAAATGCCGGATCACTTGTGGTAGATGGCGAGCCACTCTCGACGGGTCGTCGGCAAGCCACCGGAAAAAGGCCAAAGATGTTTCGGCCGATGGCTCCGCCGACAGTACACCGGCCCGCTTGTAAAGTCGCTGGTCAGCATCGGACAGTCCAGTTGCACCAATGGCAAGCCGCCAGTCTCCCCAAAAGTTTCCTTTGTTTCCCTTGAAGGAGAGATCGTTCGGACGCCGATACTCACCGTGAACAGGAATGCAGGAGATGCCGCCAACTCCGAGATCCGTGGGTCCGCCTTCAGACATCACCCGGAGCCGAGGAATAAGCGCATCAGGTTTACGGGGGTCTACCTGCAGTGCGTGCCTGACCATGTCCACAGTAGGCTTGGGCAGCGGCGGAAAGAACTTGTCTAGCGCAAGGCGAGGGCGATCGAGCAGGTGGACAGGCCGCAACTGAAGGGTCCGGATGCTTCCCGCATCACGGACCAACTCTGACCAGCGGCCCAGTCCTCCGTCCATGTTTAAGGCCGGCATCTCATCGGCGATGCCGGAGATGTTTTCGGCGGTAGCGCCGTCGCTCAACAGGATGTCCAAATCCTCCTCCAACTTGCGGAATTGAGATCGCTCAGTCGAACTGAGAGGGCGGTCCCTGGGGAACTCCCGGAAGCTTTCATGAGCCCAAGCTCTCAGTTCTTCGACGCTGGGGTGCGTTCGAAACGCAAATCTGAGCTTTCTTCGTTTGAGCGCTGAGGCAAGGTTTAATAGATCTCTCGATGGCCGTTTTATAGCGGCCCCCAACACCTTGTCGCTCTCCTTGTGGGTGGCATGGCAGAGCTCTTTGAGCTCATTCGGGTTTCCGCTCGCGTCGGGCCAGATCGCTAGATCTCTCACAGCGGGCCATGTCGCCGATCGCAACTTCTTCACATTCTGCTGGACCCACTTAAACATCGCCAGCCGCGATTGAGTGGAAGGATTAGCTTTCGAGAACCTGCTCAGAAACTCCTCGAACGTGAATGTGGGGCGGTTCCACCCTGATCTGCCAAGAATTGGGTGTCCTGCCAAGCTCTGATCCACAAGTAGGGGAACGAGTATGCCGGGCAGGTCCGTAGGGATGTCCGACCAAAGGAACATCGACTTGACCAAGCAGATCCTGCCCTTCGCGCTGGGCAGAGCGAACGCTTCGGGAAGCAGTGGTGCGGATACCTTCGCTTTTGCGGCTTTTCGCTTGGCAGCGACCGGCTTCCAGATGACGTCCAGATGAATTTTAGCGAAGCTAGGATCCGCCAATGCCTTTTCATGGGCAGATTTGTCGGTCCAAGGAAAGCGGGGGTTAGCGTCCATCTTGGTTTGCAGCCGAAGGAGAGCGTCCTCCTCGTCGAAAACGATGTGAGTTTCGCCGTAGCCCTGGAGAGAACGAGAAGCCAGAAGGCCTACGATGTCCGGATGAACGCCAGCAGCGATCTGTTCGAAATCTGGTGGAACGATGCGCGCCAGGTCCTTATCGATAACACGTGGATCCGATGAGATTATCGGAACGACCAGCGGGGCTGCCGGTTCCCGCTTCCGGACGCTACTGCCGGACTTCGGAACGGTTCGCTCCTGAAGTGCGAGTGCCAGGACATGGGAGGTTCGCTCGAGGTCCGGGTGATCAGGATCCAACAGCAAGTCGAAGGCCCGAGGTCCAACCTTTGGCAGGATCTGCCGCATCGCACGGATAAGCAGCCCGTCACAGGCGGCGATGAGGTCACCGTTCCACCGGATGGCGCCTTCCGCTAAGCCATGCCGCTCGGTATCTGAGATGAACGGCGCTGAAAAGTGCACACCGATACCCGTGAAGGCTGAAGCGCCTGTGTCGGCATAGGCGATTGGGTATCGGAAATGTCCATGGGAGGGGACGGGCCTACTCGCTCCAGTCTCCCGCCAAGCTACTTCGATACGAATGCGCCTTCCTTCCCGATAGAAGTCCGGGAATTCGGCGCCGGCATATTCTTTTTGCGGTAGCACGATCGAGAAGGATCGTTCGTGGAAGGACGAAGCGCCGACGGCCAGCGCATCCGCCTTGATATGACAGCTCCGCCGATAAGTGGTCAGACCCTTTCGCATCGTGGGTCGGCCTGCCCGAAACGTGAACCGCACCTGCCCATGATGATGATGAACCAGGTCAATGGTGTACTCCGGGCGCATTCCCGGTACGATAGTTCCGATGAAACGATGGGGTATTTCGTGCGCGGCGGCAATCAAGGTGAGATTCGTATTGCCTCACCCAAGAGTGTTCCCAGAGAATAATGCCGTTGCCTCACTCGGATGTTCTCGAATGCCTCACGGGTTGTTCCGATCGTGTCCCCGCACCTGGTGCAGGTGACGGAGGTAGCGAAGCCGCTCGCGAGCGCGCCCTCAATAGCGCTGTAGCGAGCGGGCGGCTTCGCGGGCGGTCATCATGTTTTCCGGTAGGGTCGGGTTGTCGAAGGCCAACCTGGCGGTAAGAGCGCGGATGCCGATCCTGTATTGTTCGGTAACGATCTCACTGCACGACCTCTACGATTTGCGTTTGCCGCGCG
>NZ_FNGR01000085.1:0-1834 GCF_900103045.1 Ensifer sp. YR511 | reverse complement strand
CTCGCGGTCATCATGCACAGCATGCTTAAGACAGGAGAAGTGTTCAACGCATCGGCTAGCGCGACCGTATAGGAGACGCTCAGCCTTCGTCCCTCTGTCAAGCGAATCGAAGAATTGACCCCCTTGCCGAATTGAAGAACTGACCCCCTCATTGGTTTACGGTTTCGTTGGTTTCGAGCGCCGTTGCGGCCTTCTGCAGAAGGCCGGAGCGGCGCTTTTCGCGAAGCCGGTAGCTGTCGCCCCGGATGGTGATCACCGTCGAGTGGTGAAGCAGGCGGTCCAATATTGCCGTGGCGACGACGGGGTCGCCAAAAACACTTCCCCATTCGCCGACGGAACGATTTGACGTGATCAGGATCGAGCCCTTCTCGTAGCGCCGGGACACCAGTTGGAAGAACAGGTGGGCGGCATTGGCCTCGAAAGGCAAGTAGCCCAGTTCGTCGATGATCAGCAATTTCGGCCGCGACAGGATCGTCAACTGCTTATCGAGCGAACCGTCGCTGTGGGCCTTCGCCAGCATCGCCACCAACGTGGCCGCCGTGACGAACTGGACATTGTAATTCTGGCGGATGGCCTCGCGGCCGAGGCTCACGGCCAGGTGCGTCTTGCCCGTACCTGGCGGTCCAAGGAAGAGCACGGTGTCACCGTGAGCGATCCAGCGGCAGGTCGCAAGCTCCCTGATCTGCCCCTGATCCAGAGAGGGCTGCGCCTCGAAGTCGAAGCCGTCCAGTTCACGCACGAACGGGAACTGCGCCAGCTTGCTCGACATTGATATCCGCCGCTCGTCGCGCCGGGCGATCTCGCGCGACACCAGGAAGGCGAGAGCCTCACGCAATGTCATCTTCGAACGCGCTGCCTCGTCCAGCAATGTATCGAGCTGGTCGCGGATCGCCGTCAGCTTCAGCCGGTCGAGCGTAGCGATCAACACGTCATGATCCACGTTCGTCATCACCAGCCTCCCCCGACCACCGCTTCATACTCCGCAAGCGGCCGCAGCAAGGCAGCGGGCGCGATCTCGATGGCCTCCTTGCGTACCGGCCCCTCGAAGCCGGCCACACCAACAAAATGCGCACGGTCCACAATCCGTTGTCGTCGCCCCCGGCACTGGGAATGGTCAGCGACGACCTGGCCAGCATGGCGGATAACCACGCGGCCGGCCAGCACCACGACCTGAACGCTTTCGCCGATCAGGCGCCAAGGGACCGAGTAGCTGTTGGTATCGAGGTCGATCGCGCAATCGGCTTGAACCTTGCGAACCAGATCCCGCAATTGTCCGAAGGGTGCCCGTCCGGCCAGCGGGCGTAGCGCCTTGGCTTCGTCAGCAAAACGCTCCGCCGGTTTGACACCGGTGGTGCCGTGTTCACGCTGGTCGGCAACTTCGCGTGTCCAGCGATCCAGGTGCGCTTCGAACTCGGCCCAGCTCTCGAAGCGTCGCCCGGCGATCGCGTTCTTTTTGACATAGCCGACCCCGCGCTCGTCCTTGCCTTTCGTTCTCGCCCGATACGGGGCGCAGGCCCGCGGCGTGAAGCCCCAATAACGGGCAAAAGCATGCAGTCGCGCGTTGAATCTCACCTCCCGCGTCACCGCATCATGATGCTCGACCAGGGCTTTCGCATTATCGATCAGCACTTCCGCTGGAACCCCGCCGAACCGCAGGAAAGCGCCTTCCATGCCTTCAAACCAGTCTGACTGGCGCTCCCGAAGTGACACGCGAGCATGCATCCGCCGCGAATAACCCAGCGTATAGCGCGGCGATCAGGATGAGACGGCGCATTGCCTCGCCTGAACTGCTCCCTGAGAATGGGTTATTGCCTCATCTAAATTGCTCCCGACG
>NZ_FNGR01000048.1:0-36632 GCF_900103045.1 Ensifer sp. YR511 | reverse complement strand
GGCATCGGCGCGCGGAGCTGGTTTTGTGACCCCAGTGCACCGTGGCAGAAGGGTGCGGTGGAAAACACCAACAAGCGCATCCGCCGGTTCATGCCCAGCGATACCGATCTATCCGCTGTCAGCCAGGAACAACTCGTCGCTCTCGTCCATCATCTGAACGCGCTGCCACGCAAGTGCCTGGGTTACCGCACGCCCGCCGAGGTCTTCATGGCGCATTTGCGCGAAAACGCGTGATGCCCTACCCTTCACACGGCAATGTTGCGCTTGGATTAGATTCCCCAGCCTTGGGTGGTCCATCCAAGGCTTCGCCTGCGCACGTCAGAATTCTTCCCAGCTATCCGATGAAAGAGCAGCGTTCCCTTGGAATGAGGCGAACAGCTTGGCCGACAGCTGGCGCGCCGGCGATGGGGCAGGACGAGATGTCGGGGCAGCGACCTGCGGATGTGTGGTGCTGCGAGTTGCCGGTTGCGTCCCTATGTTGAATTGGGCGAGCAACTGGAAGAGTGCTTCGGCCTCGGAAGCAAGACTATGGGCCGCTGCTGTGGATTGCTCAACCATGGCGGCATTTTGTTGTGTGCTCTGGTCCATGGTGTTGACAGATGCATTGATCTCCTTAAGGCCGGTGGCCTGCTCCTTCGAGGCCTCCACAATTGCGCTTACGTTTCCATCGACCTGCTGAACCTGGACAACGATTTCCTGCAGGGCCGTGCCGGTCTCACCGACGAGAGACACGCCACTTTTTACGTGATCGTTTGATGTGTTGATCAGGTCCTTGATCTCTTTTGCAGCCTTGGCCGAGCGCTGTGCCAGCTCACGCACTTCCTGAGCCACAACGGCGAAGCCCTTGCCGGCGTCACCTGCGCGGGCCGCCTCGACGCCGGCGTTGAGCGCAAGAAGGTTCGTCTGGAAGGCGATCTCGTCGATGACGCCGATGATGTTGCCGATCTCGGTAGCCGAGGTCTCGATTTTACCCATGGCATCAACAGCATTCCGCACCACGCGGCCGGAATGCTCAGCGTTTTCCTTCGTCTGCCGAACAAGTTTTCCAGCTTCTTGTGCCCTGCTGCTGGAGTCAAAGACAGTTGTTGTAATTTGCTCCAATGCCGCTGCCGTTTCTTCGACGGATGCCGCCTGGTTCTCAGTGCGCTTGGCCAAGTCATCCGATGCGGAGCGCATTTCCTGTGCTCCCGATGCGATAGCCCTCGCGTTTTCAGCGACTTTCTGCATAGCGTTGCGCAGTGTCTCCACGGCCTGATTAAAGTCCGTGCGCAACTGGTCGAGAGAGGGGATAAAAGGCGTGGCGATGTGTCTGGTCAGGTCACCGTTTGCCAGCCCCTGAAGAGCATCCGCAAGTTGCCTGACGGCAGTATCGGTCTGCTCGGCCAGCTTGCTTCGTTCCGAGGCTTCCGATTCCAATCGCTTGCGCTCCTCCAGAGACCTCGTCGCTTCCTTGTCAGCATCCGCCTGCGTTTTGGCGGAGATCACATCTCGCAAAGTGGAAACCGCGCGTGCCAACATGCCGATTTCGTCTCGGCGCTTTTCCAGATCGCGATCGCCCTCCAAGTTGCCTTGAGCCATTGACTTCAGCGAGTTCTGGAGTTTACCCATCGGGGCAACGACGGAGCGTGCGGTAAATGCAGCTACAACAAGAGCAAGTAGGATTGCGATACCCAAGGCCGTCAAGGCCAACGAATTGAACCCGCTGGCTGTTCCGCGTACTTCGGTGCCAATCTCTTTGTTTAGGGCCTCCTGGTAATCGATGAATTTGTTGATCGCCCCCAGCCAGGATACGAATGCCGGACGCGCTTGCTCAAGCAGAATCGTGCTGGCTCTTTCGGAAGCTCCTTGCTCCTGGAGCGAGATGATTTCTGCGACGAGAGGGTTGGTCTTGGCCTGGATCACTGCGATCTCATCCAGAATCTCCCGCTCCTGGGGCGTGGCACCGTCAGGCGAAGAGACCATGGCCGCCATCTTCTGTTCGTTCTCCGCGTAGGCCGAAGCGAGCTTTGCAATAAGATCGACAGCAGTTTTCCTCTCTTCGGGAGACGAAACAATGGTCACATCCCGGATGGCGATAGCTCGATCATGGACACTCCCGCGATAGTTGATCGCATAACGTTGTTTTACGCTGTTTACGTCATTGATCACGCCAAGATTGTAGTTGATCTCTGAAACCTGCTGTGTGGAATAGAGCGTCAGCCCGATCATCAAAAAGAGGAGAACGCCGAATCCTGCAACGAGTCGCCCGGCGATTCCAAGTAGTTTAACCTTTGTCATCTGCGGAGTTTTCCTATGAAACGAGTGTACGAATGCTCGCCATTTGCGGAGAGTGCAGTTACCCCTAGAAATAAGACATTAAGGTTAAATTTCGCTCAATAGCTGCCTCTTATTTAGCAGGCATGAAAAAGCCGTCGCGAAACTTCCAACAGAAGCTGGAATTTTGCGCCTGAGTTTTGCAACGGGCATTTTGCGCCGCTACTCATGCGGCGATTTTGCCGACATCTATCCGGCTGTCCAAGTCAAGGTCAAATCGGCCGTAGGGATTGACGTGAGCGTAGATCAGCGGTGTGAGGCCGCGATAGTCTTGCGGTGCTAAACGACCGTGCCAGGCTGGTTCGGCAAGCACGGTTTGCAGCATGCGCGTGTTCACATAGACGAGCGAGGCCTGAAGGAGGTGTAGCGCCAGTGCCGAAACCTCCTGCTCATCATGCGGTTGCTCGCCATTTCGCCGCCCTTGCCGAAGAAGACGAAGCCGTTGGCGCTGTTCCAGTTTTCAACGACGTTGAGCCCTTCATGGGTTTCTAGGTCGGATGCATCACTTCCGCCCGTGCGAAGCGGCGCAGGATCGCTTCCGGATCGGCCGTACGCGTTTGCATGGCAGCGGCATATTTGACCATTTCGTCATATTGCTGCTCGATCTCCTACCAGTTGATCGGGTTGGAGAGGATTGGAAGCAGGTTCGGCAATCTTGTCCGGAAGCTCGCATCGGGTAACGCCAGCTTCTGCCGGGCAATCGCCTTCAGGCGTGGGGCAAGTTCAAAGCCGAGCAACCGGCAAAAGGCGAAACCGACCGCGCTCTGCCCGTGGCTGTCGACATATTGCCGTTGGATTTCCCAGATCGGTGCAATGCCGAAGAACGCCTTCGATCATCGATGCGACCTCCGATGACGAACACCGTTTGAGCTGGGAATAGACACAGGTGGCACGTTTTTCGACATGCCAGTAAATCAAAACGCCGCGCCCGCCATAGCGGGCGTGCCACTCGGTCATCAGGTTGCGATCCCAGGCACCGAACTTCGTGGAGTCCGATGCGCAGGCCGTTCCGGCGTCACCCAAGACCACTGCATTGCGAATTGCAAGCGTGGCATTGGCGACCCGAGCGCAGGCTTCCCGTAGAGCGCCCGCGTGGACGAAGCTGCGATGCACATGCAAAAGCTCCTCATAGCTGGCATCGGTGGTGGCACCAGCCACCCGCTTCAGCCCGGCATTGGTGCCGAGGCCATAGAGGCAAAGAAGCAGTGGCTGATCCAAAACAGCCTTGGACAGCGCGACGCGGTAGGCCGAGGTCTCGAACGCATCGAGAAGCCCGGTGTCGAGGGCTGCTTCCTTCAGGACATCGGGGAGGCCCGTCATCGGCGAGCGTTGGCCAATCTCCGATTTGATGGCCGTCAGCCCCTTCGGTTCCGGCGCTGGCTTGAACGGCGTGAGCGAAATCCGGTTTTCGCCGCGCCTGAGGATTCTCACCTTCTCGTTTCGCGGGATTGTTTCGTTCAGGAGCAGCAACTCGTGTTCCAATTCCTGACGAACCATTGCCACAAATTCGCGGGCGTCCTGCGTCAGGTTCAGCTTGGAGTAAATATGAGGAACGCCGAACCGCAAAATCCTTCGGCAGATCATCATCGGGATTGCGGTAACGGTTACGGTCACTGCGCGACCTCGATGCTGCAGCGCTGAAGCTGCGGGATGCGGCGATCGTCATCCTCGACCTGGAAACGCCGGATAACGCTGTCCGCACTGCCATCTTCGACTTGATCGACAGGCAGACGCTCGATGCTGCCGTCGAGCGTGTCGGCACCCTCGCGGAACCGCACGACGACACGTATTTTGCCGAACTCAGAAAGCACAATCGAAAGATCGCCTATACGGCGGGGCTGCTCGCTGGCCTCGATCTCGGCGCGGCCCCTGCCGGTCGCCTGTGTTTCGGCATGCAAATTTTTGGACGCCGATTGACACCCGCGTTCCGCAAGCAGGTCTTCGACATCGCGAAGGCTCAGCGGAAATCGGTAATAAAGCCACACCGCATGGGCAATGATCTCGGCTGGAAAACGGTGACGATGGTAACGGGCATGCGGCTCTTCGATCATGCTGCTCCAATATCACCTCGATCAGCAGAATCCGTTAAGGCGACGCCACCCCCGAGCCAGCTCTAACTTCACTGTTTTGCCTTGCAGTATCGCTATCTCAGCAACGCTTCGGCCTTCGGAAAGCCATTTCAACCAGGATCTTTCTAATGGCGGTAGCATCCTACCTCCTGCGGCTGAGAGCGTGTTACGGAGGCGGCACACTTCGCCTCAGAAAACTGGTGCCGCAGCGGAACGCCGCTCGCGGCACTAGATGTCAAAAATTGGTTAGCGGAAAACTCGACCATCGCCATCGAAGCGATGTATGTTCCCCTCGAGAGGAGCGAGGAATATCTTATCCCCGACTTTTACTCCCGGCGCGCCGGGCATACGGACGACGAGTGCGCCAGCTGTCTCGGATCGCGCATGAACATGCGACTCTGCTCCCAGGTTCTCGATCAGTTCGACTGTCGCCGGCCATTGTCCGCCATCCCCGACGATGCGGATATGCTCGGGCCGCACGCCGATGCTCTTTGCACCGAACGCGGTGGCAGCGGCACCTTCGATATGGTTCATTCGGGGCGCACCGATGAATTCGGCAACGAAGCGATTTTCGGGCCGCTCGTAGAGCACTTGCGGCGTTCCAACCTGTTCGATCTTCCCATGATTGAGTACGACGATCCGATCCGCCATCGTCATCGCTTCAACCTGGTCATGCGTGACATAGATCATCGTGACCCCGAGTTGCTGGTGCAGCTTCATGATCTCAAGGCGCATGCTTCCTCTTAGAGCTGCATCGAGATTGGAAAGCGGTTCATCGAAAAGGAAGGCGGTAGGATTTCGGACGATGGCGCGCCCGATTGCAACGCGCTGCCTTTGCCCCCCGGAAAGCTGGGCTGGCCGGCGTTCCAGATAGCGAGTGAGATCGAGGACACGAGCCGTCTCCTCGATGCGCCGATCAATCGAAGCCTTGCTCTCGCCCGCCATTTCCAACGGGAAAGCGATGTTTTGCTTGACTGTCATATGCGGATAGAGGGCATACGACTGGAACACCATAGCGAGACCTCGTTCACCACACGGTGTTGTCGTTACGTCCTTGCCTTCGATCGTGATGCGACCGCCGCTTACCTGCTCCAGGCCAGCGATAATCCTGAGCAGCGTCGACTTTCCGCTTCCGGAAGGCCCGACGAAGACGACAAACTCGCCTTTGCCGATTTCGAGGTCGAGGGGAGGAATGACAGCAACGTCGCCAAAGACCTTGCTCGTACCTTCAAGTTTGATGTGAGCCATTGTTACTCCAGTTCGGTTTGCAGCGGTCAGCCCTTGACGGCGCCCGCGGTCATGGATCCGGTAAGTTGTCTATAGATGAGGCTTCCAAGCACAGCGGGTGGCAATGCACCGAGGATCATCACCGCTGAGGCAACGCCCCACTGCACACCTCCGCCGCTTGCGGAGAAGAAGAACGACGCCCCGACTGTGATCGGTACGGCCTCTCGAGTCGTCAGCATCAGGCCGAACAGATACTCATTCCAGGCGGTGATGAACCCGAAGATCAGAGCCGTGACCAGAGCCGGTCGAATGACTGGCCGGACAATCCTTCGCAGAATGACGAATGCCCCTGCCCTGTCCATTCGGGCGGCCTCGTCGATCTCACGCGGGATATCTGTGATCGCGTTGACCATCATCATAAGGCTAAGCGGCAAGTTGACGATGGTGAGTATCAGCCCCAAACCAATTCGGGTGTCGAGAAGGCCTACGAATTGGAACATCATGTAAAGCGGGATCGCGAATACGACGAGCGGCAGAGCGCGCAGATTGGCGACCGCGGGCAGTAGATGTCTTCGGCCGACGCCCGTCCGGACGATCGCGTAGGCTGCTGGCAAAGTGAGCAGGAGAGCCAGAAAGGCGCCAGTAAACGCCGCAGCGGCACTGTTGAAGAGGTACGCGTAGATATTGAACCGGCTCGTGTCGGTTAGCACTTTGGCGTAGTTAGACAACGTCGGCGCCTGCAGAATGAGACCAGGATTCATAGCGATCTCTTTTCCCCCTTTGAAGGACGTGATGAGAGTCACGATGACCGGGAAGTTCATTGCGAAGGCTGCAATGACGAAGACAATCCAGCGCACGATTTTCAAGCTCCGGCCCTCCCCCGATTCACGTAGTATTTAAGCATGGCACCTCCGTAGAGGGCCAATAGGGATGCGAAGAAAAGCAGGGCCGAGGCGGCGACCGCCTGCCCGATTTGTCCGCCCTTGAAGAAGGATTGGTAAATGTAGATCGAAAGGGAAGTCGTCGATCCGCCCGCTCCAGCGCCAGTCAGCGTGAACACGTTGTCAAATACGCGAAAGCCATCGATGAAACGGATGCCGAGAGCGACGGCGATCGTGGGTTTCATCATAGGCAGCTCGATCCGCCACAGAATATGCCATGGACCCGCCTTGTCCATGGCGGCAGCTTCCCTGATCTCAGGGGAAATCGAGATATAGGCAACATGGAACAGCAGGAATGCAAAGGGCGTCCATTGCAAGACTTCCACGACCGTCAGGGTCCAGAAAGCATGATTAGCGTCCAGCAATGCCGGGCTGTTTCCAAACCAGAGGTTCAGATAGTACGGAACCGGGCCGGCAAACTCGTGCAAGACGAGGCGATACATCAGGCCGACCATCGACGGCGCTACCATCATCGGCAACATCAGGATCGCGATGGTCCAACCATGGCGGCTCGTCACTGGCGAGAGAAATATTGCAAGTGCCAGACCGAGCGCACACTCAAGGAGTGCCGTAAGAACTCCGAAGCGCAACGAAAACCAACAAGCAGACCAGAATTCGGGATCGGCAATGACCGTCTGGAAATTCCGGAGCCCCACAAGCTCGGGTGAACGCATCGTCTGAAACGTCACGTTCGAAAGTGCGTAGACAATATCGACAAGCGCCGGGAAGCTCAGAAATAGGAGCAGGAAAGCGACAAGGGGAACCAGAAGGAGCCGGCCTTCGCGCTGTTGAGGTGTTGATCGCATCAGAGCATATTCCTTGGAAAGGATGCCCAGGCGCGTCAGCGCCTGGGCCAGAACATCACTTGAGAAGGTCTGTCATGGCCTTCTTGGTGGCTGCCAAAGCATCATCGAGGCTTTTCTGGCCGGCCCAATAGGCGGTAAACTCCTTGGCCTGCGCTTCGTAAACTGAAAGCGCATTGGCGGAAGTGGCGCCGCGCATGACGTAGCCGTAGCTGCCAGCAAACTGACCGAGCTTGACTAGATCAGGTCGATCGGCGGCAATCTTCTGGACCACCTCAGGCGAGAGTCCCGGCGAACCGCCGGCCTTCGCGTAGGTGAGAGCGGCGTCTTCCGAAGCGAGCCACTTCAGGAACTTCACAGCACCTTCCTTGTGCTTGGAGTTCTTGTTAAGTCCAAGCCCGAGACCGTGGATGTGATCCTTCCGACCGTCGGGGCCGCTCGGCGGAGCGACAACCGCCGTGTCCGCTGCGACCGCAGGATCCTTTTCGGGGCTCATGAGCTCGCTTGCCGCGGCGTTCCACTGAAGTGCCGTGGCGACTTGGCCGGAGACCCAGGCAGCGTTCGTTTCGGGGTATTCGTAGCTCAGGGAATCCTTCGGTGTCGCACCGGCATCGTAGAGTTTTTTGTAGAGCTCGAGACCCTTACGATAAGCTGGAGAGTCGACCACGACAACTTGACCCGACTCGTCTGTCCAATTGCCGCCGTAGGCTCGCGGAAGCGACTGGAACACCATCATGTTGAACAGCAGATTTTTCATCTGCAAAACAGTGCCGTACTTCACCGGACTATCAGGATTGACGGACTTCGTGAAATACAGCGCCGTAGCTGCCCAATCTTCCCAAGACCACTTATCCGGATCCTTGGGTTCGAGAGACTTGCCAAGATACTTTTGGGCGATCTGCTCGTACGTTGCCTTGGCTGCATCGTCCGTCATCAATGCGTCGATGAGGTCCTTGCGGTAGTACATGAAATGGAGAGACAGGTCGGTTGGCACGCCATACTGCTTGCCGTCATACTGCATCGTTTCAAGAATCGTTTTGCCGAAGACCTTTTCAGCATCTGCGCCGAGATCGACCGGTTCCATGTAAGGTGCGTAACGTCCGATCGAATAGGTCGCGATCACGTTTATATCGAACGCGTCCGAACCGGCGGCCATGTCGGCTTGAAGTTTGTCATAGAAGCCATCTCGATTGAAGAAGAGGAGGCTGACTTTGTCGTCCGCAGCTGTGCCCGGCAGCGCGTTGTAAGCTTCCACAGCGGAACGCAGAGCGGTTTCTTCCGATCCGCCTGGCCAGCCCAGCACGTTAACTTCGGCAGAAGCGATGGTCGGCAGAGCCGCGCACGAGATCACGGCCGCCACGCTAGCGGCCAACAGGCTACGCAATTTTGTCATGTAGGTTCCCTTCCGGAGTCTGTTTCATTTTCTATCGGACAGTGCCAAATCTGCGATACCGATGATCCCTGCCTTTGGCCCCAGGGTCGCCGCCCACAACTCGGGTGTCGCAGACGGGGAGAGTGCCGAGATTTCCGCTCTCACCCTGTCCAGGAATCCCGTGGCGAGGCCGACGCCTCCGCCAATGACGATCCGTGCAGGATCGATCGCCAATTGAATGTCGCAGCAGAGACGCGCGAAGCGGCAGGCAACGGCTTCGATGATCGATACCGCCCACTCTTGTCCTCCATCTGCTGCAGAAAACACGTCCTTGGGCTCGCACTCGTGACCAAGACGCTTCGCCTCCGCCGCGATCCAGGGTCCGCAGATCCTGCTTTCAATCGGAAGATTTTCGATTGTCTGACCACGCATCTGGCCGAAGTGACCCGAGATGCCGCGAAGCAAACGCCCGTCGGAGACAATGCCACCGCCGAGACCGGTAGAGACGGTCATAAAGACGAGATCCGAGCGATCGTCCGTGGCCTTGAATTCGCCCCAGGCGGCAGCCTGGGCGTCATTGGCGACAACAACAGGAAATCCCAGCAAGTCGACAGCGCGAGCCTCAAGAGGAAACTCTCCTTGAATTCCGAGCGTGGCTTTGTTCATGGCTCGCCAATAGCCGTCGCGCACGGCTCCGGTGACCGCAATTCCGACTGCGTTGTATCGGCCCTTCCACGGCTCCGCCGCCTCGACGATAGATGCGAGCCAACCCTCGCAGGAATTGTTGCGATCGGTTGGGAAAACGACTGAGTCGATAACCTCACCAGCCTGAACAAGGGCTGCCATCGTCTTGGTGCCACCGAGATCTACAGCGAGAACCGTGGGGGCCGGTGCGTAGACCTCGGCGAGCGCGTCACGGAACCATGCGGTGACGTGTTCCGTACGGGTGATTGCGGAACCGACGACAACGCAGGAGGCGCCGGCCCTGGCCGCGGCCTGCGCCTGCTCGATCGTTCGTATGCGCCCTTCCGCAATAACGTCGGGTGTGAGCTCTCGGAGTGAAGTGACAAGATCGATATCGGGATCGACGGGCTCAGGGCCACCAGTGTAGCCAGACATTGTCGTGCCAACGAAATCGACGCCTGTCGCCAAAGCATGGCGGGCGTCCTCGACGCAGCTGCAATCGGCCATCGAGAGTTTGCCCGCATCTCGAACGGCTTTTGCAAGCGCTTCCACAGTCAACGGACGGACACGATCGGTAGCATCAAAGGCAATGATGTCGGCGCCTGCCTCAGCCAGTGCGGTGACGTCGTCGAGAAAAGGGGTAATACGCACGGGGCTGTCGTCGAGATCGCGTTTGATGAGGCCGATGATAGGAGCGTCTGTCGCGGCGCGGACTGCCGCAACGTAGCGCGCAGATTCAACGCGCACGCCGACTGCGCCTGCGGAGAGTGCCGCGAGCGCGAAGCCGACCACATAGGGGCTATCATCCATCGCGCCGCCGGGTACCGGCTGGCATGAGACGATCAAGGCGTTCTTCAGCGTCGTCTTCAGCGCGGAGACGCTCTTTTCATTGTCGTCGCGTTTCAAGCTTCCAACTCCCGTGTTTGTGCATAGTCAAGATTTGCCGCGGCTGCCCGATCGAGGACGATCGTGATATCGGCATGCCGAATAAGAGCGGATCCAGGAACATCTTCCGAGGGCGGTCCTTTGACGCTCGCCGCAACCGCGTCAGCTTTGCCTTGGCCCGTCGCCAGCACGACGATCTTTCGGCATTCCAGGATCGTCCCGATCCCCATCGTGATTGCGTGTGAAGGCTGGACGGCTCCTGCGGGGAAGTAGGCTGCGTTTGCGTCCAACGTCGATTGGGTGAGGGCAACGCGCCGGGTGCGCGAGTTATGCGGTGAACCTGGCTCGTTGAAGCCAATATGGGCGTTTCGCCCGAGCCCCAACAACATAAGATCGATGCCGCCGTAAGCGGCGATCAAACTCTCGTAGCGAGCCGCTTCAGTCTCTGCATCAAGCGCCGATCCCCTCGGAACATGGGTGCGGCTGATATCGATGTTGACGTGCCCGAAGAGGTTTTCGAGCATGTAGGCAGCATATGACTCCGGATCGTTCGACGACAATCCAATGTATTCGTCAAGGTTGAACGTCGTCAAAAACTTGTAGGAGCCCTGGCCATTTCGATACGCTTCTCGAAGACGCGCATAGACGCCGAGTGGGGTCCCGCCGGTTGGAAGGCCCAGCACACTGTCCTGCTTTTTGCCGATCTGTTGCAAAAGCATATCCGCAACGGCTGCAGAGGCATCCGCAGCCGAGTCCTTTACGATGATTTTCATGTTCGTTCCGTCTAGTTCAGGCGTTTTCCGCTCGTCGCATCGAAGAGCGAAACCTTGTCAGTGGCAATTTGCACTTTTACTGTCTGTCCGGCTTTCGTGCTGCCGGTCTCAAGGCGAGCGGTAGCCTTTTGGCCGTTGACCGAAAGCGTGACGTTGTCTTCTGGTCCGGTTGACTCGACGAGATCGACGAGTGCCTCGTGGCCCTCCTGGTCATTCGAAACCAATTTGATGTGCTCCGGCCTCACGCCGAGAATGACTTCCTTCGTTGCATCCACAGCGATATCCGGAAACGGCAGCGCGAGCGTCCAGTCTTTTCCATCGGTAAAGCGGAGACCATCACCCTGTTTGATCAGACGGCCCTGGATGAACTGCATTGCTGGAGAACCTACGAACCGGGCGACAAAAGTATTTGCCGGCTTGTGGTAGATTTCATACGGCGTCCCGATTTGCTGGATGTCACCCTTGTTCATGACGACAATACGCGTCGCGAGCGTCATCGCTTCGATCTGGTCGTGGGTCACGTAAACCATCGTCTTCCCGATGCGCTCGTGCAGACGCTTGATCTCGGCACGCGTTTCGACGCGCAACGTCGCATCAAGGTTCGACAACGGCTCATCGAAAAGGAAAACTTTCGGATCGCGAACGAGCGCACGGCCAATCGCGACGCGTTGCCGCTGGCCGCCAGAGAGCTCCCGCGGCTTGCGCTCAAGCAACGGTTCGATCTGCAGCAGGCGCGCGACTTCGGCAACCTTGCTGACGATCTCTTCGCGGCTCAGCTTGCGCATTCGCAGAGGGAACGCGATGTTCTGCGCGACGGTCATATTGGGATAAAGCGCGTAAGACTGAAACACCATCGCGACATCGCGTTCGCGTGTAGGAACGTCGGTGACCGTGCGCCCCTGGATAACGATGTCGCCGGAGTCGATCGGATGAAGGCCGGCGATCGCATGAAGCAACGTGGATTTGCCACAGCCGGAGGGACCAAGAAGAACGATGAACTCGCCTTCCGTTACTTCGACATCGATGCCCTTGAGAACCGATATCGGTCCGTAGGACTTTGTGATTTTTCGTAGGGACAGTGACTGATTATTGGCCATGGTCTTGCCGATCATCCTTTGATACTTCCGAGGGACATGCCGCGAACGACCTGTCCTTGAACCAGCATGCCAAGCACGAGCATCGGCAGCATCACGAGTGTCGCAGCTGCGGTCAGCGGTCCCCATTGCACGCCCTGAAATGTCAGGAACGATGTGATGCTGACGGGTAGGGTTTGGGTATCTCGTCCCGTGAGGACGAGGGCGATGAAGAATTCATTCCAGGTGAACAGCACACACAGGATTAGGGTTGCGACGATGCCGCCCTTTGCGACCGGGAGGAATACTTCCCGGAAGATGGTGAGCTCCCGTGCGCCGTCGACTTTTGCGGCATCTCGCAATTCTCTCGGGATATCTTCGAAGAACGTTATGAGAAGCGAAATTGCAAAGGGCACGTTGACAAAGGCGTAAACCGCAATGATGACCCAATGGTTATTGAGCAGTTTCAACTGCGCGGCCAGAAAGTAGGTCGGAATGATGAAGATCAACGGCGGTGCGATACGCAGGCTCAGTACAAACTTTTCATTCTTACGGCGAACAGGCTCTTCCTGCGCGACTAGGCCGTATGCCACCAGAGCGCCGATCGCGACAGAGATGAAGCTTGCCGTGAATGAGATCAGAACGCTGTTAAGGAAGGCGCGGATGAATGGGCCATTGTTCAGAATCCGTTGATAGTTTTCCCAGGTCGGATCGAAGAGCCAGACCGGCGGGATTGCAAAGGCGTCCTTGGCGGATTTCATCGACGTGACGACCACCCAATAGAGTGGGAACAGAACGACGATTAGAAGAACAACGACAGCAAGATAGAAGAAAAGCTTGCGCATCAGACGGCTCCCCTCGCCCGTGCCTTGAAGGCCAGGTTATACAGCAGAAGCAAAGCGACATTGGTGAAAATGGTCAGCACCATTGCAATGGTGAGCGCATAGGAAATGTCGAAATTGGTGAAAGCCGAGATGTAGCCGTAGAGATTGAGCGTTTCTGTCGAAAGCGCCGGCCCACCGCGGGTCATGATATAGAAAATGTCGAAAGTCTTGACGCTGTCGATTGCACGGATCAGAGCGACGACCATCAAAGCCCGCTTGAGCGCCGGAAGTGTTATGTGCCAAAGGACCTGCCACTCCCGAGCCCCATCGACGCGGGCGGCATTTTGAGGATCTCCCGGCAAGGATTCCAGCGAGGCCATGGTCAAGAGAACCACGAACGGGGTCCATTGCCAGACGTCTGCGATCATCACCGAGAAGATTGCGACAGAAGGGTTGCCAAGCCAGTCGACGGGCCCAAGATTGATCAACGACAGAAGGTAGTTCGCCATCCCGCTGGAGGGGTCGAACATAAATCGCCATGTCAGGCCAACGACGATTGGTGTCATGACGATCGGGGCCAACATGATCGCACGGGCGATCTTCTTGCCATGAAACTCCCGATCGAGCAGCAGGGCGATTGCGAGGCCGAGGACGAGCTCGACCATCGTAGCCAGCGTCGTGAACAAGACCGTCCGCCACAGAGCATTGAGCCCCCGTGTGTCGAGCAGAAGGCGAAGGTAGTTTTCAAGGCCGATAAACTGCTCCGCACCTGGGCGGAGCAGGCTGATATTATGCAAAGTAAGCCAGAGGACGTAGATCATGATCACGACGGAGACTGCGCCAAAGAAGGCAATCACTGGCTGGTAGAATAATTTGGTTGCGTCTCTGGACATGACGATCCCCCGTTGGCCACCACGCCCGGGTATCGGACGTGGCGGGATGGTTTTCATTTAGCGCGCGAGGGCCGGGTCGTTCGCCTTGTTGGCTTCAGCAAGAGCATCCTTGGCGGATTCCGTGCCTGCGAGTGCCTTCGAGACAGCGATACCGGCGTTGTTGATGATCTCGTTTGCAGCCTGAACCGTCGGCAGGTACTGCGGATTGCCCTTGGCGATCGAGCCCAGCATTGCATCCTTGAACGCACCGTAGCGTTTGTTGAATTCGGGGGAATTCAGCGCTGCCTGCGAGGTCACACCCGAGTTCGGGGCAATGCCGAAGGATTTGATCTGCTGCTCCTTGGCGGTCGCCCAGGACGCGAACAGGAACGCTGCTTCCTTTTGCTTGGACGCAGACGTCACGTAAAGGCTGTGGACCGCCAGGGACGACGATCCGCCCTTCAGCTTGTCGCTTTGCGCCGGAACCGGAACATATCCGACCTTTCCAACGACCGACGAAACCGACGGATCTTCGTTGAACGCGCCGTTGACGGTCGCGTCCATTGTCATGCCGGCCTTGCCCTGCTGGAAAAGGACGCGGTTTTCTTCCCAGCCGAAGTTTGCGACGCCGACCGGGCCGTAGTTCTTGAGAACGTTCGCGAAAGCATCCAGCGACTTCGAGGCCTCATCAGAGCCAAGAGCCGACTTGCCGTCGCTACCGATGAATTCGCCGCCGTAGCCCCAGAGCCAGCCCGCCCAAACGTAGACGTTCTGGATCCCTTGCGCACCACGCATGGTGATGCCGACGATCTTGCCGTCCGACTTTTCCTTGAGCGTCTTGGCAGCGGCGGTGACGTCGTCGAACGTCTTTGGCGGTTGAATGCCGTACTGCTCGAAGAGATCCTTCCGGTACATCAGGAAGGTGCTTTCGCCGTAGACCGGAAGGCCGTAGAGCTTGCCGTCGACGACGTTAGTGTTGAGGTAGCCGGGGACGAAGTCGGCCTTATCCAGATACTTAGGAAGCTTCTTCGCAAAATCCTCGAGAGGGTCGATGTACCCCGCTTTTACGAAGCCCGGAATATAGATGATGTTGTTCTGGACCAGATCGTAACGACCCGAGCCCGACGAGAATTCGAGAAGCATCTTTGCGGTGATATCGGACTCCGGCACGACTTCAAGATTGACCTCGATGCCCGTTTCCTTGGTGAATTCAGGCAGGAGCGCCTGGATGCCGTCGGTCGTTGGATGACCTTCCATCAGGACGGCGAGCTGCGTTCCTGAGTATGGTTTGTCATCCTGCGCAAACGCCTGCATCGCCGCCGCGGCCGTAAGAGCCATTGTGAGTACAAGCAGTTGTCTTCTTTTCATGTCATTCCCCTTATTATTTTCACTGGAGTGTCGAAGGCAAAATCGGGCTGCTTTAGAGCTTCACCACCTCCCCGCTCTCCGCCGAGCGAATGAGGGCGCGGGTCAATTCCAGCGACCGGATTGCTTCTTCGCCGCTTGCCACCTGTGAGGGTCCGCCATCGAGCCATTCCAGAACACTGCCCAGCTGTAGCTTCAGATCACCACCGACGCGGCCTTCGATGATTGGCCAATGCTGGGTGTCGATCTCACGTGAGGTCTGATTGTCTGCAAAATAAAGTCCGCTGTCGCCGCACTGAACCTCGAAGGAACCTTCCGTACCGATCAGCTCCATTCGAGCGTCAATCATGTGACGGGCGCCGGCAGGCAGCGACCAAGCGCTCTCGAAGTTGACAACAGTTCCGCCTGAGAAGCGCACGATGCCGGCGATCGTGTCCTGCGTCCCAATTGAGCCAAGCAGGATGTCGGTCTGCTGGGCATAGACGCTGACCGGCGTTTGCCCTTCGAGCATCCAAAGCACCATATCGACGTCATGCACCGTCACATGGAGCGCAAGCGGCAGCGTTCCTGCGTAGCGCTTCGGGCCTTCTGTGCGGGCGCTATTGCGCCGAGCGTAAATATGGATTGGGGCCCCGATCTGACCCGACGTGATCAATTCGCGCGCCTTGTAATAACGCGGGTCGAAACGCAGCAGATAGCCAATGCCGAGCTTAACATTTGCTACCTTGCAGGCATCGACGATCTTCTGCGCATCCTCGATTGTCGAAGCGATCGGCTTTTCGACAAACAGGTTGATGCCTTTCGCCGCAATAGCAAGCGCGGGCTCCAGATGTAGGTGGTCGGGCGTGCAGATGCTGACGAGATCGAGTTCTTCAGCGGCAAGAAGTTCCTCGTGGGAAGCATAGGCCTTGACGTTGCTTCCAAGTTCTTTAGCAACTGCCTTAGCGCGGTCGATGTTCTGGTCGACGACGGCAATCAGCTCGGCGCGGGGCTCGTTCGCGAAGATTTGTGCATGCATGGAACCCATGAACCCGGCGCCAATCACTGCAATGCGGAATTTCCTTCTCATTTCATTTCTCCATTGTATTCGGGTCGAGCCGCAATGCGGCTACGGCGTCTGCATATCGGCGTGTAATCACATCGGGTCGGGTGATGGCGGAACCCACGACGACGAAGGTTGCGCCATATTCGAGCGCAAGGCGCGCCTGGGCAGGCTCCCAGATGCGACCTTCGGCAACAAAAGGAATCCTTGCCGCCGCCAGGGCGCGCATCAATCCAAAATCGGGCGCCTCTATCTGAGGGGAATATGGCGTGTATCCGGAGAGCGTCGTTCCCACGAAGTCAGCACCTGAGGCCATTGCCTCTCTTGCCTCTTCGAGCGTGCTGATGTCAGCCATCGCTGCCCTGCCGGCGCGATGGATCTGCGAAGCGATATCAGCCACGCTAATCGGGCGCTGACGCAGCGTCGCGTCGAACGCTACGATATCTGCCCCGGACTGACAGAGCTGGAGTGCGTCATCAAGTGTCGGCGTGATGTAAACGTCGCTGCTGGCCTGAACTATTTTCGTTATACCAATCACGGGTACGGTCACCGCGTTCCGGACAGCCGCCACATTCCGAACACCTTCGATGCGCACCGCCTTTGCGCCGCCCATCACCGCTGCGCGAGCTAGCGCGACGATCATCCCAGTTGGATGCAGCGGGCTTTCATCGGCCGCCTGACAAGAGACAGCAAGCTCCCCGCGCAGATCTGTCAAGATTTGCGTCACTGTTCGTTCCCACTTTTATTGTTGAGTTAAGCTATGAGTAATGACGCTATCCGTCAAGATGCTTATTTTGATGAAAATTTCCGCCAAAATTAACGGCGGTTAAGTTTTGACGGATAGCACCGCTTTTATACTCGGTGTTTAGATGCTACGATCAGTAACGCTTTGCGCAGTTTCTCTAATGATATCAAGGCGTTCTGGTGCAGCCTTTGTAATGTAAGACGCAATTGCGTCAACGATCAGCAATTCGCTGATCTTGGAGGGATAGGCCCCCCCTGTGAGAGGCGTTTCGGGCCAAGATGCGAGAAGAATGAAGTCGCAAACTGCTGCGAGTGGGCTTTTAATGCGGCTGGTGATGCCCACGACCCGAGCTCCGCGTGCATGCGCGAGCTGCGCGATCTTAACGGTATCGAGTGTTGATCCCGAATTCGAGACGAGGAAGAAGACATCTTTCGAACTTGATGTCGCCGCCACCATCGTCGCCAGGTGAGCGTCGCGAGGAATATGTGACTGAAGTCCAAGGCGGGCGAGCTTGTATTCAAGATACTGGGCGGTGACGGCAGACGCCGCGACACCGAAGATCTCGATGTGACTGGCCTTCAGCAATTCATTGGCGACCGTCTCGATGGTTCGCCGATCTAGCAGCCTTTCCGTCTCGTTGAGAGCGGTCCGAGCGGTCTCGATCAGGTCGTTGACAGTATCGCCCTGACCGCTTGCCGCATTCGGCTGTTCTTGAGTGGCCAGTTCCTGAGCCAGCGCCAGCTTGAAATTCTGGAATCCCGCGAAACCGAGATCTCGGCAGAAACGCATCACGCTAGCTTCTGATGACCGCGCATCCTCGGCGAGTTCGGTGATGCTTTTATAGAGAACTGAGCTTGGATCCTCGAGGGCGAAGTTCGCGACACGCTGTAGCGCTCGCGTCATATTTGGAGCACGAGACCGGATACTGGCAATGAGCGCCATGTGGTGAACTGGATCCAATTGCCTATTCCTTAGAAATGCTCGCCGACCCAGGGTGCTGGGCCAGAGAAGATATTGTTACAGTGCTTTATCGCTGCCGAATCGCCCACAATCCAGCCAGCCCTCTCCAGAAATTTTGCCGAGCGGAAACCCGAGTACAGCGTTGCGAATTGAGCAAGACCGATCGTGATGTCTGCGGAACCGGCTGCACTCTCCTCACAGAAGCCGGTCCCGTTCTCCACCGTAAGCAGAAGTGCGTGTTTCTGTGCCGGCCCGAGGACGTCCAACCTCAGTCTTCCTGAGGCACAATCATAACCCCGGGCGGCAAGCGCGAGTTTGGGCGAGAGGATGCGCATTAGGAATTCCTCCTGATGGACTAGTCGCCAACCCTTGTCTGGCATGGTGAACGAGAGAGCGTCCTGAGGCGCACCATGCCAGCGGACGCGAGGATAGACTGTGGAGAACGTGCCTAGAAATTTGAGAACCTGCTGCGCGGTTGCCCCAGAGAGTGCGACCCAGTCGCGCAGTACGAGCCCTTCCGGATTGCCTGAGTCCAAGACGATATAACCGATGTCCTGACCGTCCTGCTCGAAGACATACGTTGCGAGCTCGTCGCCCGTTGCCTGCAGGAGAACGTTCCAGTGGGCGTCCCTGCGGTCCAATACTCCCGCTTGTGTCCGGCAATGCTTTGCATAGATTGGCTCGATGGAGGAACGGATTCGGTCATCGTTTACGCGACGGCACTCGAACTTGTCCTTGATCTTATAAAGCTCGCTTGTGTCCGCCTCATAGACAACCTCCGAGCCCGCAAGTTCGAAACCTGACTTGCGATAAAGCGGTCGCGTCGATGCAAAAAGACTTACAACCGCAGCGCCCCGTTTCGTTGCCTCAGCAGCTGCAAGGTCGAGGAACGTCCCTGCGATTCCGGTCCCACGATACTCGGGGATAATAGCGACATGTGCGATGTTGCAAGCTGGGACGACATTTCCAGCGAACCAATGGCCGGTTTCGATCAAAGCTAATACAGCAGCTGGACGGCCGCCATGTTCGATGACGTGAAAGTTGCACAGGCCGGTAAGCTCGATGTACTCGGTGGTATGGACGCGACTAAAGGCGAAGGCAGACGAATATGCGGCCACAATGAAATCGACATCTGAATTGATCGCTTCTCGCATACTCATCCCCTTACGCTTATACAGCCTACCTCGACATTCCCAACCACTCTAGGCATGTACGACCCTGTTGCCATCAATCCATGTATCGACGTGATCCAACTCACCGCTCAGAACAACGAAATCGGCGACGTAGGATGGCTTCAGGGATCCTAGATGCCCATCGACGCCCGCAGCTTTGGCTGGAATGCTGGAAGCCAACGAAAGAGCGCTTTCCAAAGGAACGCCGACCACGGTATGTACAAACCTGATGCTGGCCAGCATATCGATGTCGCCTCCCGCCAAGGTACCGTCAGCAAGCTTGAGGCTGCCGGCATTTCGATGGATTACCCGACCATTCAGCTCAAACTCCCTAAGTGACGTTCCGATCGTCTGCATGGCATCGGTGACCAGGAAGATCTGTCCGGGCGAAAACTTGGCTCGCAAGGCGACCTTCATTGTGACAGGGTCAACGTGGATCCCGTCTGCAATCAGCCCAGCATACACACGGCCGTCGTCAAGCGCCGCACCTACTATTCCCGGTTCCCTGTTGCCCAGCGGACTCATAGCATTGAACAGGTGGGTGACCATTGATGCGCCCGCATCAAGATACGTCGATACGGTCGCGGCAGTCGCATTGCTATGGCCGATACTGACCACGACCCCCGCTTCGACAAGAGCCGAGACCTGTTCCGTCGTCACGTTTTCCGGGGCAACAGTCGTGAGCAGAAATCCACTCGCCCGGCGATACCCGCAGATGGCATGAAGGTCCTCTTCTGTCATCGGACGAATGAACGAGGGATTGTGGGCGCCCTTCCGTTCCAAGGATAAATGTGGACCTTCGAGATGTAACCCCAAGAACCCGGGAATGCGCCTCGAGCGGGCCTGCCGTCCGCCTTCCAGAGCACGCGCGGTGACCTCGGGGGTGTCGGTGATGAGAGTCGGCGGTAGCTTGGTCGTTCCGAACCGGGCGTGCGCTGCAGTGATCGCGTGGATGGCCTCTGCCGACGTTTCGTCTCCAAAGCGAACGCCGCCCCCACCGTTGACCTGCAGATCGATGAAACCAGGCGCGATCAGCTGGTCATCATAATCCAAACGAGGAGATCCTGCCGGAATGTCAGTGATGCCGACGATCCCGTCGACTCGACCACCACTAATCAGAAGCGCGCTATTGTCGTGCCAACGAGTGCCATCGAAGATGCGAGCAGCAGAAACTGCGGTGGATGTAGTCATTGTGCCTTCGATACCTCATCAGGAGCCGTGTTGTGACGTCAACGCTAAACGGGATGGCGATAATCGTCAATTATATACACTCTCTGAAGTTTTTCTTCATGTCTACGCGCAGCGCTTTCTGGAATCCGCGTTGCCAGCGCTGAGAACAAGTCAGCAAACGCCTTGAACCTTGCAAAAGGCCCCAAGCCGCTTCAGATGTGCGGACTAAGCCTAGCAGTTACTCAAATTCGCTGTGTGAGGCTTGGTCGATGAGAATAGGGGCAGCGTCCCACCTTCCGGCATGGTGCGTAAAAACCCGGCAAAGCAGTGCTACCGGTGGCGTCGCCTTAAAGGAAGTCAGGATCTGAAGGGTGGTGCTTACGGCTTTTCAGGCGTCAATCGACAATGCGATTTCACGCAAGGTGGTGACGGCCTGGGTGCGGAGTTGGCGATGATGGGTGGCAGTGTTTCCGATGGAGATGAAAGAGGTTGTTGACCTGGCCGTGAACCGAGACGAAACGTTGACATTGCCGCGCTGAACTGAAGCTCATCATCCGCCTCTCTCGCCGCCGCAGCGGAAGATGAGAATTTTCGGCGCGGTTGTTCAACCCCTTGTGCGATCGATGCTCAACGCCGGGGATCAACTCGGCTTTCGCCACTCCATAAGAGCGCAGCTTGTCGGTTACCATCACCCTCGGCGTGACGCCCTGACTTTTGAGCAGCTTGCGCATCAGCCGCAGCGCTGCCTTCTTGTTTCTTCGGCTTTGTAACAGGGCATCGAGGACGTAGCCTTCTGCATCGACCGCACGCCACAGCCAGTATTTCCTGCCCTTGATCGATACGACAAGTTCATCAAGGTGCCATTTGTCGGCGAAGTTGCCGCGTGATCGCCGCCGGAGTTGATAATCGATCTTGAGACCAAACTTTACCACCCATTCCGACACCGTCTGAAACGACACGTCAATCCCGCGTTCCGCAAGCAGGTCTTCGACATCGCGAAGGCTCAGCGGAAATCGGTAATAAGGCCACACCGCATGGGCAATGATCTCGGCTGGAAAACGGTGACGATGGTAACGGGCATGCGGCTCTTCGATCATGCCGCTCCAATATCACCTCGATCAGCAGAATCCGTTAAGGCGACGCCACCGGCCAGACTGGTAATTCAGCAGCTTGCTCACAGCTCCCTGGGAGAGGCCGAGATGATCAGCGAGCTCTTCCTGCGTCTTGCCATGCAGATGCTTCTGCCGTTCCCATTCCTGTTTGATATTCGATTTGATCCGCGTCGAGACCAGCTGGGAATAAATGTTCTTCTCGCCCGAGCGGTCATCGCCATCGCCGTCACGTAGCGGTATCGGTCTCGTATTCTTGCGCAACGTCCATTATGCCCACGATCATTGCCGTACTCTAGCGCGCGGATTGAACCCAATTGCTGCGATATGCCAAAATTATTCCACGGAGGAACGAAGAAGCTTCGGTAGGAATACTCGCAAAGAAGACTCTGTGCAAGAGAGCGAAAGGCAGCCCGCAGGGCAATTGCTGGAGGCTTTCGAGATTCCATGTCGTTCAGCCTTCGGCCGAGCAGAAAACCCAGACCCGATTGTCACCATTTTCCTAGGGCGTGTGAGGGACTGACTGGCAGGATATATGCAGGTGTAAACACCTTCGGCTCACCTCCATGTCGCGCATCCCCTCCCTCCGCAAGCTCCGGGGGGGGGCCTGGCTCCCTTCCGGGAGCCTCCGGTGGTTACACCTGCATATATCCTAGTAAGGGAGATTTTCTGTTCGAGATTGAATTAGTCAGCGTATTGTCACGTGCGCGTTTAGCGCGTTTATGTCAGAGGTCAAATGATAACTTAGTATGCGAAGACGCGCGTATATTTCTTCTCTCCTAAATAAGCCTAAGCTAATTTTTTAGGTTTTCTGAATATCAAAAACAGCAAAAACAAATCCCTGTTGAAGGGTACATCATGATCCGACACTTAAAACAAAACAATCTCCCGAGTTGAGCGGGCGTTGGGTCAAGTCAAAAAAATAAAATCAATCACAGACAAACGAAATCCTCTTATTCGAACTCAATCTTCAGTTCTGAGCCGTACTTTCCTAGCTACCAAAATCGCGGGCCTTCTGCTCTAGTAGCCAAAATTGAGGGTCTTCTGCACGGGAAGATTAAAGTGGCCGGCCGTCTTGAAGATTTGGGTGAGTCTTTCCTCACATTCTCCATCGCCGAAGGTGGTGTCACGCGGAAACTTCTTTCCCCAACCCTCCTCGAGAGCCTTAAGCATTGTCGCGTTGTCATTCGGAGCCACAGTGACGATAGACTGGATGTCCGGTGCGCGACCATCCTGGCGAGAGCCCACATTTATACTTGCGACACCGTGGAACGGCATTTCCCGAACGCCGGCACTGCTGTTTCCGATGAAGAGCGCAGCGTTCCTCTGGAGTACGGAGAAATGCTCGAAGGGAATATTTGCGGCTCGGAAGAAAAGTTCGCTGTCGCGGTCGTCGAAGATTATCTCGATGATTCTGCGAATATCGTCGGTACCGGGATCGTTGTTCGGCATGATGACGAGGAATGGCTTGATGGACTTGCCCCCACCCATAGCGAATTCTTCGAGTGTCGCGAACAGATTGGCGGCGTCATTAGCCATGAACTGCTGCTCAGTCGTGACAGAATGAAACGAAACGATGCCGAACTGGCCGGTAAACGGAATCCCGTGCAATTCTTTCACCTGATCAAGCGTGAGGGAACCGACGACAGCGTGAGCGTCCATCTCAGGAGAACCGACGTTGAAGACGGTCTCGGCAGGCTGTCCGGTTGCGATGAGGCGTTGTTGGGCGTCTTCCGTGCACACATAGTGGAACCTCGAGAGAGCCGTGACGGCATAGCGGATATCATTGTCGACGGAGCCTGTGATCTCTCCACCCTCGATGTGATGGACGCGCACGTTCAAGAGTCTAGCCGCCGTTGCGCAGGCGAGAGCCTCAACTCGATCACCGTGGATAAACATGTCGGTGATCTTTTCGCGCTTGATCACCTTTTTCAGGTGCTTGATGGTTTCCTCCGCAACGTCAACCTGATCGGGACCCTGTGCGTGATTGTCGTACTCGTGAAACTCCCGCACTCCTTCGAGGCCTAGGACTTCGTTCTTCGTCAAGCCGTACTCCGGAAGCATATGCATGCCGGTGATGAAGATGTCGAGGAAGGTGCCGGGTGGAAGGTGGGGCAGGGCGTTCAGGAAGGCGCGGGCAGGGACTTTCATCTTGCTCCAATCGGCACGAGTGCCTGTCATGAGAAGAGCATTGACGGAAGCCATTGTGCTTGTGGGGGACGTGTTTGGGGGTTGTTAAGCTGTGATGAATGTTGTGTTGGGGATGTAGTGAAGAGTGAGTGATAATGGGATGGTTGAGAGAAATTCGGAGGGGAAGCTTGAGGTCTTTATAGTTTTCGAGCGGGACGAAAAAGGGCAAGAGCAAAGGTTCGAAAATTCGAGGGGGATGGATTTGACCCCGAAAATCGGAGGGCGCAGCGTCGTCACCTTGGAATGAGCTGACGCGGCCGGTTAATTGCGGCGGAGCAAGTGCCGTCATGCATGTCAGACAATGTGCTCAAGTGGGTCCGGCGACGCCGAAGACAGGGGCTTTGCATTACGACCGACGATCGCATGCAGTTTGGGCTGTGCATTTGCCGTCAGCTTACACTTGGCATGTGGATCGGCGATGCAGGTGTGCGCTTACGAGGGGTGGTGGGACAGGCTTTCTTGGCGCGTCACATGATCTCGATTATGGCTTGACCCAAAATAGAATGCCAAGACCCTAAACCGCTTTTGGAGGGCAGGATATATAGAGGTGTATAATTAGTTTGATCATAAATATACGCGGGCACAAATCAGTTTGCTCAGTTGTGCGAAGCTTAGTTACATTGTTAGTTGAGATGTTTGTTTGTTCATGCGGATCTCGGTATCTTTGGACACGCGCGCCGCTGATCCACCGCGACATCCCCGATGGCGATGTTGCTCTTTTCTCGACGTGACGCTCAGTTGGCACATCCGTGGAAAATCTGGTGTTGGTGGAAGGGTATCGCTGGGTGACCGAAGACAGCTTCGATACCACCAAGAGCGAACTCGGCCTCGACCACGACGAAATCTGCTCCTGGCGTTGCTGGCGTCGACATGTCTCGCTAGTGATACTCGCTTTCGCCATGGTGCGAACATATGCCGCCCCCAAAAACGATGCGGCCCTCGAGGCACGGACTGGCAATTGATCCGCTGCTCGATCCAGGAAATCCGCCGCATCGAACCTTCGTACATCGTTGCCTAGTCGTTCTGACGACCGGCACATCAGGTCGCGGCACGACGAGCATACCTCAAATCAAAATCGCAACTGTAACGTCAGTCTAAAGCCTGCCAGCCAATTCTTTTTGGTTTTGTTGGCGGATTCTGTCACGGCACAAAGTGGCCAGCTGCCCGGAAGAGCCAATACCATTCTTCCCGCGTCAGTCTAATATCCGACGCAGCTGACCTTGCCCCGTTGCAGTAATCCATTTTGAAGTAAGCTCTGGCCCATTGAGAGGACCAGGGAATGAAGCGCAACCGTTTCACAGACGAACAGATCATCGGCATTCTGAAGGAGCACGAGGCTGGTACGCCGGTCTCGGAGCTTTGCCGCAAGCACGGCGTCAGCGATGCCAGCATCTATAAATGGAAGGCCAAATTCGGCGGCATGGACGTATCCGAAGCCAAGCGGCTGAAGAGGCTGGAAGACGAGAACACGAAGCTGAAACGGCTCCTGGCAGATGCGATGCTCGACAATGCGGCTTTGAAAGACTTGTTGGGAAAGAATGTATGGTCCGCCCCGTCCGTGCAAGGGGTCGCGACGTCGCAAATGACGATTCCAGTTGCGTAAATGTATCCGGCCTCTCGCGAGTGGACTGCTGTTGCAGCCAGGCCATGATGAGATCCGCGCACGCCGTTCCCAATAAATGGTTCGGGCACGAAGCCCGCTTTTTTGCACAGGGTTTACGGCATGCTGATCCACTGTTTCGTCATCACTCGTCCCGAGCCTTGCAATCGAGCTCTGAGCGTCAAGCGAAAGCAGGATCCCTGCGTTCATAGAGTGCGCCCGGTTTGTTTAGAACAGCCCAGACGATGCGTGCCATCTTGGCCGCGAGTGCAACGACGGCTTTGTTGGGATGCATCCGCGCTTCAAGGCCGTTGAGCCAGTTGCCCAACCGATCGCGCGTCCGGTCGAGATGTCGGAAGCACGACCGTGCGCCATGCACCAGAAGCTTGCGGACATATCGATTGCCGCGCTTGCTGATCCCTAGCAGCGTTTGCTTTCCTCCGGTCGAATATTGTCTCGGCACCAATCCCAGCCATGCCGCCAGATCTCGGGCTTTGCGGAACTGCAGCCCATCGCCGACGTCCGCCAGCAATGCGGTTGCGCCCAACGCGCCGATCCCAGGGATTGTCATCAGGCGGCGCGTAACGTCTTCCCGATCGGCTATCGCCTCAATCTCCTTGGTGACTTGGCGGATGCGCTCTTCGAGGCGCAGGAGATCGGCGTGTAAATCACCCAGCAGCCGACGCATTGCCGGTGACAGATCATTCTCTGGGTCATTCAGAGCTTGGGGCAGATCAAGTTTGAACAACCCCGCTCCCTGCCGCAAAGCGACGCCATATTCCAGGCAGAAGGCGCGCATCTGATTGATCAAGCGCGTCCTCGAGCCGACCATCTGATCGCGGATCCGGTGCAGAGCCTGGAGGTCGACCTGATCGGTTGCCTTCGCCGTGACGAAGCGCATTGTCGGCCGCGTCGTCACCTCGGCAATCGCTTCAGCATCGATGATGTCGTTTTTGTTCGACTTGACAAATTGCGCGGGTATCAGCCGAACCTTGTGCCCGAGCGCCTGTATCCTGCGGGCAAGCCACTGCGACCCCGCACAGGATTCCATGCCAACAATGCTCGGGTCTGCCCGGGCTGTCAATGCCGCGTGAATTTTCCCCAGAAGTTGGAGTGAATTTTGGACGCCGATTGACACAAATACCCCTCCCGTCGAAGCGCATGCCAAGTTCGATCCCGGATTGCCTTCTGCTCGGTGCTGGCGGTGACGAAATAGCGGCAGCCGGCATCTCCCCTACCACCGCGACCGCATCGGGCCACAATAAGCTCGAAGCTTCACGCTGAATTCGGTTCGGCGCTACGAACATGGGCGGTGTCGATGGTGATGACGAACTCTTTACGTCGATCACCAGGAAGCGGCATTTCGAGTTGATGCCGCTCCGCCATCTCCCCTGTCGCAAGCCATTCTTCATTTGCAACCTGGTCGTCGAACCGCTTGCCGACCCTGATTGTACGCTTACGCACGGTCGCGTGCGTCTAGCTTGGCTCAACAGGAAGAAATTTGCTGAGTACATTCGCTGCCTGCCTGTAGGACATAACGCCTCCCAGCTGTGCCGTCAGTTCCATCAGCTCAGACGTCGCCCGATCGGGGCAGATTTCCTTCAGTGGCGCGAAGGCACCCGCCATGCCTGGATAGCAATCGCTGCACACCATCCAGCGGGGATTGCTAATCCTCACTGTGCTAAAGACGGTTCTGATGCGGCGCATAGTGTAATCCTTGACTGCCCGGAACGTATGGCAGTCGGGGCAGACCCGGCGATAAAGTCTCGGCCTCGTGGTTCACGACGGCGCTCTGCAGCGCTTCCATAATCTTCTTGCCGTCCTCGATCAACAGGCCGAGGTCACCATCAAACAGTTGCTCCCAGCTCTTGTCGATGCGGACCTCCCTTCGGCAAATATCACCGAACTCATTCTTGCCCTCGATCGTGATCGTCCATTCCACTGCCATCGGCGCCTCCTTCATCAAGGCACCAAGATGGCCCAGCCGGCACTAACAGTTTGTGCGCACCCCTGAAAAATTACCGGTCTCAATTTCATCGCCACTCTCGATGCTTGACATGGTTTCTGCTAAGTGAATGGGCCAAAAGCTGTGGAGACTCTTGATGCTGCGCGAGATAGAGACGTTCCTGGCCGCTGCCCGTCACGGCACTTTCACCGAAGCAGGGCTACGACTGGGGCTGACGCAATCAGCCGTTAGCGAGCAGATCCGCCGACTCGAAGATTTCGTCGGCCGCCGGCTGTTCTTCCGCACCGGGCGCTCCGCCACCCTTAATGCGGCCGGCCAGGACCTCGTCCCACTAGCCGACCAGATCGTTGCACTCGTAGCCGAGATGCGCGGACGTCACGCGGTCTCTGCAATGCGCTGGACGTTGCGCGTGGGCACGATCGCCTCGCTCCACTCCGGCCTGCTGGCCCGCACGATGCTCGCCTTCCATCGCGGCTTTCCCGGCGTCACGCTGCGCTCGACGCGGGGAGAGGACGACCTGCTCGGCCAGGTCGAACGGGAAGAGCTCGACCTCGCCGTCGTCATCCGGCCTCCGGGCGAACTGCCCGAAAACGTTTCCTGGCATCCCCTGCTGTCGAAGCCCTTCGTGCTGATCGCACCCGCCGGTCTGGGCGCTCGCGATTGGCGCGACGCCATCACGAAGCTGCCCCTACTTCGCTACGACCGTTCGACTGTTAGCGGCCGACAAGCAGGTCCCGACCCGGAATTACATTGTCGCCCATGCATATGGGCGAATTACAATCCAAAACGTCGAACGCTATGTCCGCCGCAATGTCACCAAACTGACACACAGGCACAAGTCGACCCAACCTGTTCCGTGGAAGATGGGGGACGCACAAAGGGACTTTATCGACACTATGGTCAAGGCAATCGTGGGTCTACAGATCGAGATCACCGGCCATGTCGGCAAGGCCAAGCTCAGTCAGAACGAGGAACAGCGCGACATTCGAAACGCTGGTGAAATGGTCAGCGCGCAGGTGGATCATCCGATTAGTCAGGCAATGCTGTCAGCCGCTGCCCGCAAAGGCTGAACGCACGGATGGGACAGGATCGTTGCGACGCGTGGCAATGTATACTCGGTGCCTGGTCCTGGCTGCGCCTGCACGGCCTACGGGAGCAGGTGCGTCAGTCAAGAGCCCGACCTTTGTGCCTGTCATTCCTTCGTCGTAAGCGATTGGACCTGACAGCTTACAGATGACGGCCACCGATACGGCCGGCAATCTGCCCTGCACGATGCAAAACCACAGCTTGCCGCGGTTGTTCGGTCGCTCCGCGGTGGCTGCTACCTGAGCGCGGCGCCGCCCTGCCGGTGTAGCTCCCAACCGGCAGGGCGCCTGCTAATTTAAGCGGTGGATTGGGGATGGCTGCGCGCCCGGGAATACGGAACGCCCTGCCAAACGATGGTGAGAAAGTGGCGGCGCTATCCGGGAATCGCGCGAGCAGGGCCGCTGATCGGATATACTGCCATTCATCGTCTTCGTGACGCCACCCTGAGGTAGCCCTCCTCAGCGCCCACGAGCTATTTTCGAATGACTGATGATAGAGCAAACGCTGTAAGGGTATCACGCACCCCTGGCAATTCAGAGATCAGCTGCCATATCTGCCGAATCCGGTCCGCGTCCGCGGACTCGACCCGCACCAAAAGATCGAAGTCCCCGGTCATTACGTCACACGAAACAACCTCCGGAATGCGCCGCAATGCATGTATGACATCGCCACCCCTCATCCGGTCATATCTATACACAAACATCATTGCAGTCGTGAGAGCTTCTTTGCTTAAACCTTCACCGGACACGATTGTGTAGCCCTTGATGAAGCCCTCCCGCTCAAGCCGTTCGATGCGCACACGAACGGCGTTTCGCGACAAGTTGACTTTGCTGGACAATTCAGCGTGCGATATGCGCGCGTTGTTCTTCAGTTCATTCAGGATTTGTTCGTCCGTTCGATCAAGCAAGTATTTCATCGGGGTCCGAGCCAACCAGTCCTGATTGCGTTAACCCGATAGCCGATCGAAATGCGCTTACGGCAATATCGGGGAGACGCACGTTATCTCCCTTTCTCCCATAGCGCCTAGCTGTCGCCGCCATGACAAAGGCGGGTAGCGCAGACCGCTCCGCGTTCAACAAGCTCCTAACACTCTCGTATCCGGCCAGAAGTGCTTGAGCCCTGCCCTTATCCAAGTCTCCACTCGGCTTACCGGTCCAGTCAACAAGAACATCTGCAACTTCTGCAATGAGCACATCATCATGGCGGAGTCGAAAATTAATGACACCGCTGACCTTGTCATCCAGAAAGAATACGTTCTCATGGACCAATGCTCCGTGAACCCCTCCGGTCGGAAGCTCAATCGAAGATCTATTCGGTTGCAGCTGCAAAATGGAGTGAATCTTTGCCATAGTCTGCCCAAGGCTGTGACATTTGCCTGTTCCGGGATCAAACGTCGAGGATCCAGGTACGAAACTCACGATCGCTACGAGTTTTCCAGCTGCTCGAGAGGCCGCATTTCCGTCCAGGCTTCGAACCGGCTTCGGGCACGAGACTCCGTTTTTGTGGAGCCTCTCCATGGTTTCAAACGCTCGTTCCAGATCAGACGGTTCAGCTGCATTTTCGAACAGGGTGACGATAAATTCATTGTCTTTGGATCTGAAAAGATACGTCGTCTCTTTGTCACCATCAGCAATACCGATGACAGACAGCAATGATTTTATCCCGTAAGCAGACGCAATAGCGTCAAGGTCATCGTCAGAGAGCTCAGTGAATACAGCCATTACCCATACCAGCCGCTTAGGGTTAAATCGGGCTCTCAGAAGAGTGACCCGCGCCCCCGAAAATCTGATGTATCTGAATTTGAGACAATATACCCTCATCTTCAACGACCTGTCGTAGTCGCTTCTTTTCGGTCAAAGCCTTCTTTGAGAGAGCCGACGCCTTACTATAGCCAATCAGCGCCGCCAGGGGTGTGGCAAGGACGAGAGAGTGATCGCAATATGATTGGCATCGATCAACATCGACTTCGATACCTTCTACGCAACGCTGGCTCAGAATTTCGATTCCTTTTGTCAACAGCCGCATGGACTGGAGAATGTTCAAGACTATGACGGGCTCCATCGCGTTCAACTGCAACTGGCCTGCGCTCGCCGCGAGCGTCACCGTCAAATCATTGCCTATCACCTGGAACCCAATTTGGTTCATCATCTCAGGGATGACCGGATTGATTTTTCCCGGCATTATGGACGAACCAGCCTGTACGGCCGGCAGTCGGATCTCTCCGAAACCCGTGCGGGGCCCGCTGCTCAACAGACGCAGGTCGTTGCATATCTTTGAAAGCTTTACCGAGATTCGCTTCAAAGCGCCGGAAAAGGTAACGAAGGCTCCGGTGTCGGAAGTGGCTTCAATAAGGTTGCGAGCAGGTACCAAATCGATGCCAGAAATTTGATTGAGATGATTGCAGGCAAGGCCTGGAAAGCCAGGCGGGACATTGATGGAGGTACCGATCGCGGATCCACCCAGGTTAACTTCTCTCAGCAGCCTGGACGCCGACTGCAACTGTATTATTTCTTCTTCCATCAGTTCCGCGAAGGCCTCAAACTCCTGGCCAACCGTCATAGGCACGGCGTCCTGAAGCTGCGTGCGACCAACTTTCGTGACTTGATCATACTGAGCTGCCTTCGCTCGGAAAGCGTCTCGAATATTCACCTGCGACGTGACCAGTGCATCGCAGGCCCGAAGGATGGTCAGGCGTATTGCCGTGGGGTAAACGTCATTGGTCGATTGCGATAAGTTGACGTCGTCATTGGGATGGAGTGTGGCATAGTCTCCCACTGCCCGCCCAAGCTTCAAGAGAGCGAGGTTTGTTACGACCTCATTGACGTTCATGTTGGTGGACGTCCCAGCGCCACCTTGCATCATGTCGACGGGGAAATTCTGATCAATGTCTTGCAGTTCCATCAGATCTTCGCAAGCTGCGGAAATTGCCTTTGATTTTGATCCTGATATCAGGCCGAGCTCCATGTTTGCCAAGGCCGCTGCTTTCTTGACCATGGCCATGGATTGTATGAGTTCGGGAAAGTCCTTCAGTCGTAGCCCTGAAACGTCAAAGTTCTCAGCTGCACGTGCGGTGTGCACGCCATAGAGAACGTTGCCGGGAATGAGGAGCGGGCCGATAAGATCGGATTCAATACGTCCTGTCGACATGTCTTGCCCTCTCATGCGAGGATGCCAGCATGCAGCATGGCACGCTTGATTTCATGCTGAACGGTCGGGCTGACAGCGACGAGCGGTAGCCGAAGGTCTGCCTTCATCCTACCAAGAAGCTCCAAGGCATGTTTGGGACCAGCGGGATTCGTTTCGAGAAAGAGCGCTCTGTGGAGCGGCATCAGCTGATCTTGAAATTTGAGCGCTGCTGCAAAATCGCCGTCCAGACATGCCTGCTGGAATTGAGCACAAACACGAGGTGCGACGTTTGCGGTGACCGAAATGCATCCATGCCCGCCATGGGCCATATACCCCAAAGCAGTTCCGTCTTCGCCCGACAACAAATTGAATTCCGGGCCACAAGCCATGCGCTCGAGCGAGGGACGCAATATGTTGCCCGTGGCATCCTTAACCCTACGAACATTGCGACAGTCTTTGAATATTCGCGCCAGAGTTTCAACTTGGATGTCGACGCCGCTGCGAGGCGGAATATTGTAAACTATGATCGGAATTCTGCTGACCGCGTCGATCACCTTGAAATGCTGGTAGATCCCCTCCTGCGTCGGCCTGTTGTAATAGGGAGAGACAATGAGCAGTCCGTCGGCGCCGGCATCTTGAGCATGGCGCACGAAGTCAAGCGCTTCCTCGGTGCTGTTGCAGCCGGCCCCTGCGATGACTGGTAGCCGCCCGGCGGCCGTGTCTATGGTGATTTCCACCACCCTCTTGTGCTCGGCGTGGGTAAGTGTTGGACTTTCTCCTGTCGTTCCACAGGGTACCAAACCGGATGACCCTTCGTCGATTTGCCATTCAATGAAGTCGCGCAATGCAACTTCATCGACGTGGCCCTCCTTGAACGGTGTTACAAGCGCTGCGATAGAACCTTTGAACATTTACACTTTCCCCTCAGGCAACAATTGCTAGCGGCTGCCAGCTGCAAGGCTCCGGTTATTGTTGCAGTCTGTTTATGCAAACAACTTTGGGTTGTGTCATTTCTTCATAGGCGAACCGAACGCCTTCTCGTCCCATGCTGCCATATTTAAAGCCGCCGAAGGGCATCGCGTCGAAACGATAGTCCGAAGAGTCGTTGATCATGACGCCAGATGCATCAATTCCGCTGGCGGCATCGAGGGCGTGGTCCAGATCGTTGGTGAATATTCCCGCATGGAGACTGTACTCGGGTTCGTTAGCCATCGCGATGGCACCCTTCAGCTCACCAAACGGTTGCAGGATGACAATCGGCGCAAACACCTCTTCAGACCAGACAGCACACTGCGGGGGGACATTTTCCAGAACTGTAGGCGCGTAGAGATTCCCATGCCGCTGATGACCACAGAGCAAAGCGGCTCCCGCCGAGATTGCTTGATCGACCATTGCAGTGGCTCGCGAGATCGCTTCTTCCGAAATCATCGGGCCGATGTCGGTCGTTTGCTCCAGGGGATCTCCGGCCCTCAATCTTGCGGTCGCCTCGACAAACGTTGACCTGAACCGTTCATAGATGGCGTTCTGTACGAGAATTCTCTGCGTGCCTATGCAGTTTTGACCAGCTGCCCAATAAGCCCCGGAAACGCAGGCGTCGACGGCTGCATCGAAATTGCAATTTTCCATCACGATCACCGGAGCGTTTCCGCCAAGGTCCATCGCAAGCTTCTTGATGCCCGCGGCCCTTGCGATCGCCTCGCCGGTGTTGAACCCACCGGTAAAAGATATCATGCGCACGTCGCGCGCAGAAACAAGCGCCCTGCCGAGCTCGGGACCACCGATGGCAACGGTCACGATCTCCTCAGGCAAGCCGCTCGCGATCAGGGTGTCGACCAGCTTGAGTGCGGAGAGAGGCGTGAGCTCTGACGGCTTCAAAAGCACCGCATTGCCGCCGGCGATGGCCGGGCCAAGTTTGTGGGCCACCAGGTTCAGCGGGTCGTTATAGGGCGTAATGGCAGCGATAATCCCCAAAGGCTCCCGGGTATACCAGCCCTGGCGCGATTCCGATCCGAGGTAGGAGTCGAACGGTATGATCTCACCCGCATTTCGTTTTGCTTCATCCGCCGACAGTTTGAGAGTGTTAACGCACCGGGTTGCTTCCTTGCGGGCCTGCACGATGGTTTTCCCCGCTTCCCTCACGATGAGCAGCGAGAATTCCTCCAGGTTGGCCTGGATCGTCGCAGCTGCCCTTTCCAGGACGGCTGAGCGTTTGTATCGCGGCAGAGCTCTTGCGATCTGGGCTCCCCGCTTTGCCCGTTCCAAGAGCGAGCCCACGCTTGCAGCACTGGTCTGGCGCACTGTTCCAACGACGGCCCCGTCGAAGGGGCTTCTCACGATGATATCTTGAGGAAGGGTAGTCTCGCTCAGGGCTGCACTGCGCATTATGCAGCCTCCTTCGCATCTCGCGACGGTTGAGTCGTGTGGATGGCAACAATATCGGACAGAAGGGCATATGCGGTCTCGACCCGTCCAGCGCCCGGTCCTGTTATCGTCACTGATCCAAGCAGCTCGGTGTTGAGGGAAACTGCGTTCGTTGCGCCCCCAACTCCCGCGAGCGGATGCTCGAGAGCCAGTCTCTTGGGAGCAACACTGCCAACGACAATCCCATCTTCACCACGAGCCGCGGATCCGATGAGCTTCCACCGGCAATTCTCTTGGGCAGCCACCTCGATATCGCGAGGAGACAATCGCGAGATGCCATCGCACGTCACATCTTCTGGCTTGAGGTTTGCTCCCAGCAACTCGTTTGCAAGGATCACGACCTTCAGTCGAACGTCATGGCCCTCGACATCCGCGGTCGGATCGGCTTCGGCATAACCGAGGCCCTGCGCTTCCTTGACGGCAGAGGCGAAGTCCAACCCCGCCTCCATGCGCCCCAATACGAAATTCGAGGTGCCGTTGAGAATGCCCTCAAAGCCCTTCAGTTCGGCGCCGGCAAGTGTTTTGTCCGCCAGTCGGATTACGGGGGTTCCGCTCATGACCGCACCTTCATACTCGAAGCGCACGCCACGAGTTTTGGCCAATGTCTTGAGTTCTTGGGCGGCGAGCGCTACGGGACCCTTGTTGGTCGTGACGACATGTTTGCCCGCTTGAAGCGCCCATCGGCAATGGCTGACAGCAGGTTCCCCATCTTTCGGATTGGTGAACGTCGCTTCGACCACGATGTCGGCCGGCGCCAGCTTGATGACAGTTTCATTGTCAGCCTCCGAACTGCCGCCGGAAAGCTGCCCGAAGCCACCCTTGGTGAAGTTGGCCTCAGTGAGCATTCGCGGGTCAAGCCCGTTGGGTGATATCACCGAGCCCAGGTAGAGATCACTGACAGCGACGATGTTTAAACGAAAGCCAAGCTCGCGCTCCCACATCGGATTTTTTGTCGCGATAAGCCCAGTCAAGGCGCGGTTCACTCCGCCAAAGCCTATGAGAGCAATATTGTAAACCGTCATGACGATCCTCCGAGAAAATTATGCTGGGCATCATGCGTGTGCGGACTGCACAGTGAAAACGCCGCAATCGGACCAAAGAACCGTGCACTTTGCTCATTTTGTCGCTATTTTGTTGGCGTTGCGACCAATAGCCCTCCGACCGCTGAGACTAATGGTCCCCGCTTCCCATTGGGTGGCCACCGGTATTCACAGTGGGTTCAATTGATCGCTGCAACACACTCCGCAAATCTTTCCGCGGGCGTCTGATAAAGCAAGGTCTTTCTTGGACGTTCGGTGAGCTGCCTGGCGATTGCATTAAGCTGGGCTTGGCTGTGTACTGACAGGTCAGTGCCGCGCGGTAGATATTGGCGCAGCAATCGATTGGTGTTCTCATTTGAGCCGCGCTGCCAGGGTGATCTGGGATCGCAGAAGTAAACTTCAACGTCAGCGGCTATGGCCAATCGTTGATGGTCAGCCAACTCTTGGGACGCAAAGAGCGGTCCCAGGCAGCCTGGTCTGAGAGTGCGGCCCCATATATCGGTCAGCTCCGCCATTGCGACGAACTTCGGGACCATCATCTTGGCCCCACTTGGACTTGCCGATCAGCTTGGTAACCAATAGCCGACGCCCACATTCATCCCTTGACCGGCAAACACCGGATCAGGCTTACTTCAACGCGCTGACGCCAATAAAGGTGGCAGCATAATCGAGGCGGAAATCCACTAAGCAAAACGCCCGAAACTGTTCAGACAAACCGAGCCACCTCCATCTCTATCGCCATCTGAACGCCTACATCGAGCGTCATCGTGCCGTGTTGCTCGCTGGCGCTGAAGATCCCGGCACCCTTTTCGTGAAGACGGTCAAAACCAAGACCAAGGATGCGTCTTACGACCAGACGACCTTTTACGAGGCTTGGCGGACGGCGATCCAACGCTATGGAATCTACAATCCATATACCGGTCGCGGCGCCATCAAGGGCTTGCTTCCGCATGGTCCCCATAACGTCCGAGATGTCCTTGGGACGCATATCCTCAAGCGTTCTCAGAAATGTGTCGAATATATTCCATGGATTAACGCTACGCCAGGTGGTGGCGATGCCTTATGGACACCCGCACTCGCATAGGCTGGAATCTTCGGAGATTCCGGACTTCAAAAAAGATCACTCAGGAGCATGTGGCCGTCGACGCGAACGTGGATCGAACGGCGATCAGCGGTATCGAACGCAGCGAATACAATCCTTCAGTCGACCTGCTCGATCGTCTCGTCGCCGCATTGGGCGTCGACATCTCGGAACTATTTGCCGTTCCGCCACAGACAGCTATGCCGCCAGACCCCCTCAAGGCAGGAAGAAAGCCCAAGTGATCATGTGAAGGCGTGTCCCGCATGCCAGCCGGGTTCCAGCCGATACATTATGCGATCTTCTGTAACGCGCGGGTACATTCTACTCTCAAGTGCGACATGCCAATGATTTCAATGGCTTCACCTTGGAGATTTTGGCATGTTCCGACGCTATTCGCAGCTGAATCTGGCCGATCGACGCCGCCTCTTCCATTTCGTCGAACGCAAACTGCCGATCAAAGAAATGGCGCGCGAACTTGGTCGTCATCGATCGACGATCTATCGTGAGATCCGGCGCAACACCTTCCACGATCGCGAGCTGCCCGACTATAGCGGCTACTTCCCAACGGTTGCTGACGATATCCGCAAAGAGCGGCGGCAGCGTTTGAGGAAGCTTGTGCGGCACCCGCAATTACGCGAACTGGTGATCGCGCAGCTGAAGGCACTTTGGTCCCCGGAACAGATCGCCGGTCGTCTGCTCGCCGATGGCGTGAGCGCCGTGCGG
>NZ_FNGR01000049.1:0-34490 GCF_900103045.1 Ensifer sp. YR511 | reverse complement strand
ACAGCTCCGCATCCTCGTCGGTCGGGTCGGTCATCCGGTCGTAATGGAAGGACACGCCGAGCAGTGCTTTCTCCGACAGCAGATAGTCTGCGCCAAGCGAGACCATGCCGAAGTTGCCCCACCTGTCGTCGTCGTCCTTGCGGCGGTGCATCAGGAACGTGCTGTCGAGCCAGATGTTGAAGGGCGAGGCTTCAGCCTGGTCAACCCCATCGGCCCTGTCGCGCGCGGCCTCCATTTGGGCAAGGCTGGTGGAAAAGCCGAGTGTGACGCCATCGGTGGAAGGTGTCATGCGCGTGGTGACCGTGTCTGATCCCGCGGCCATCCGCCGCCGGTCGAGCAGACCCGGCACCTTGATGGTCGAGGCGATCAGGTTCTGCCGCGTCCGCACGAAGTCACGCACGAGCGCATCGATCTCCGCGGCATGCCCGGACGCATCGAAGGCGAGATTGTAGGTCACGGTCCCGGTGTTGGAAGTACCAAGCGCGCTGACCATACGAAAGCCGATGCGCACCCGACCGGAATAGGCCTTGTTGGGCGTGAACTTCAGATACCAGCCAATCGGGGCTACCGCCGGACCAACCTGTGCCAACTCGCCCTGGATGATGGACGCCGTTCCGGCCTGGGCCGGCTCGACAACGGTCGCCTCGGCCGCGATGAACGGACCACCGGTGGCGCCGCGATTGAGATAGACGTCCGGCGGCGCCGATCCGGTCGGGACATCGACCACCTTGTCGGTGACGGTGATCGCGCGGGCCTGGACTTTCACGGAGTAGCTTACCGTTCCCGTTGCGCCGTTGCTGTCGCGAACCTCGATCACAAACGTGTAACTGCCTCCGGCGTCCGCGGCCAGCGGGCCGGTCAGTTCACCCGTTGAGACGTTGAGGACCATGCCTTTGGGCAAGGCGCCGGATGCAAGGCGATAGAGCATTGGGCCGGTTCCGCCTTTGGCGGCGATCGGCTGGCTGTAGTCCTCGCCGGCCATTGCTTCCGCGAGCGCTCCAGCGGGTGGCTCGAAGGTGAAATCGACCGGAGCCGCTGCAACCACGATCGAATAGCGCGCGGTTCCCGCAGCGTTGTTGGCATCTGTCGCCGTCACGGTGAAATCGTGGTTTCCGGCCCGGGTTGGAGTGCCGCCGATCGCGCCGGTCGCGCCGTCGAGCTCGAGGCCCGCAGGAAGCTGGCCCGATGTGATCGCATATCGATAGGGCGCGCCTCCGGCCGAGGCGGTGACGGTGATGCCGCTATAGGCGCCTCCGGCGGTTCCACTCGCCAGCGCACCAGCCGGCGGCGAGAAGGTGAGAGTCGGTGCTGTCACTGTGATCGCCACCGTTGCGGCAGGCGAGGTGCCGGTGGCGTTGGTGCCCACATAGGTGAAGCTGTCGGAACCGGAATAGCCCGGTGTCGGGGTATAGGTGATCGCCAGTCCCGACACGGCGGCCGTGCCGTGCGCCGGCTGGGCGCCGATGGCCACGGAATTCGCTGGGCCGCCGGTGAGATCGAGCCTGATCGGGTTGGCTGCGGAGTTTGCTGCGACAGTCGCCCGCACATCTTTGGCTGTCGGAGCCTGGATGACGATGGCGATCGAGTAGCTTGCGGTTCCCGTTGCGTTGTTGGCGTCGGTCGCTGTCACGGTGAAATTGTAGCTTCCGGCCGTCGTCGGCATCCCCGAAATGCGACCGGTGATGCCATCCAGCGCAAGGCCTGCAGGCAGTGCGCCTGAAGTCACGGCATAGCGATAGGGCGCGGTGCCGGCCGACGCGACGAGGGTGACGTCATAGGCTGTCCCGACGATACCCTCGGTCAACGTGCCCGCTGAGGGCGAGAAACTGAGGGTGGGGGCGGTGATGGTGATCGTCACCGTCGACGCCGTGGACGTGCCGGTGGCATTGGTGGCGGTGTAGGTGAACCTGTCGGAGCCGGAATAGCCCGGTGTCGGGGTGTAGGTGATCGCCAGTCCCGACACCGAAGCCGTGCCGTGCGTCGCCTGCGTGCCGATGGTCAGAGTATCGGCGATCCCGCCGCCGAGATCTGGTGTGACGGGGTTGGCCGTGGAGTTCGCTGCGACCGTTGCGCTCACATTGCCGGTGGTCGGCGCCTCGACCGCAATGGCGATCGAGTAGGCTGCCGTCCCCGTGGCGTTGTTGGCGTCGGTGGCCGTGATCGTGAACGGGTAGTCCCCGGCGGTCATCGGCGTTCCCGATATGAGGCCGGACGCTGGATCGAGCGTCAACCCGTCCGGCAGCGTGCCGTTGACGGCGTAGATGTAGGGGGCGGTGCCGGCTGATGCCGCGACCGTGACGCCGCTGTAGGCGGTTTTGGCGGTACCGCCGGGCAAGGCGCCGGCCACGGGCGAGAAGCTGAGGGTCGGCGCAGAAACGGTGATGGTCACAGTCGCCGCATTCGACGTACCGGTGGTGTTGGTGGCGGTGTAGGTGAAGCTGTCGGAGCCGGAATAGCCTGGTGTCGGTGTATAGCTGATCGCAAGTCCCGAAACTGAAGCTGTGCCGTGGGATGGCGACGTCCCGATGGCCAGCGTATCGGCAACCCCGCCGCCGAGATCGAGCGCTACCGCGTTCGCCGTGGAGTTTGCCGCGACCGTCGCGCTCACATCGCCGACGGTCGGCGCCTCGACCGCGATCGCGATCGAGTAGGCCGCTGTCCCCGTGGCGTTGTTGGCGTCGGTGGCCGTGACCGTGAAGGTGTAGTCTCCGGCGGTCGTCGGCGTTCCCGAGATAAGACCGGACGGTGGGTCGAGTGTCAGCCCATCGGGCAGGGTGCCGTTGACGGCGTAGGTGTAGGGTGCGGTGCCGGCTGCGGCCGTAACGGTGACGCCGCCATAAGCGGTCGCGGCCGTTCCACCCGATAGGGCGCCAGCCGGCGGCGAGAAGGTGAGGGTCGGCGCAGAAACGGTTATCGTCACGGTCGCGGCGGCGGACGTGCCGGTGGTGTTGGTGGCGGTATAGGTGAAGCTGTCGGAACCGGAGTAGCCAGGTGTCGGGGTGTAGGTGATCGCCAGTCCCGAAACCGCAGCCGCACCGTGCGTCGGCTGGGTGATGGCCAGCGCGTCCGCCGCGCCGCCACTGAGGCTGAGCGTCATCGGATTGGCCGTGGAGTTCGCCGCAACCGTCGCACTCACAGCGTTGGCGACCGGAGCAGGCTTTGGTGTGACCGAACCGGACAGATGGGAGACCGGACCGGGGCCGATGCTGTTGGTGGCCGTGACTGTGAAGGCGTAGACCGTGCCGTTTGCAAGGCCCTTCACGGTGATGGGACTCGATCCGCCGGTTGCCACGGCACCACCTGGATCAGCCGTCACGGTGTAGATGCTGATCGGCGTGGTGCCCGCGTTCATAGGGGCGGTGAAGCTGACCGTCGCCTCGCCGTCACCCGGCACAGCGCTGACGGCTGTCGGTGCGTCCGGAACTGCACCCGCGCGATTGACGACGATGTCGTAGGTCGCCTTCGTGACGACGTCCTGCGCCGTAACCACGATGCTTATGGCGTTGTCGCCGACCTGGAGGCTGACGGGAACGCTGCCCGGCGCCGAGACGACGGCTCCGTTGACCGAGACGATGGCGCCGGGATGTGTGCTGGCCGGCGTGACGGCGATGTTGGCCACGTTGTTGCCCACCGAGACCGTGTAGCTGGTGGTGCCCGCGTCGAAGCCGGGAGCGAGCGCGCCGTCTGATAGGCCAATGCCCGAGAGGCTGGCATCGCTGGAGGGCGCGACGATCATGGGCGTGCCGCCGGTGAACGCGCTTGTCATCTCGTTGCCGGCGATATCCTTTATGCCCGTGCCGGCGGACAGGCTGAGAGCCAAGGTGCCGTCTCCTGAAACATCCGCCAGATGAACTCGATAGGACCCGCCCGATCCCGACACGCTGTCGATCGTGCCTTGTGCCGTTCCCGTTTTCGCCAGGGTGAACTTGCCGATGTCCACGGCCGTGACCGGTTCGGAAAACGCGACATCGAACACCGTGCCCGTCGCACCGGGCTTGATTGAAGCGACCGTTGGCCGGACGCCGTCGATCCTGATGTCAGACGTGTCGGCAATGTTGCGCAGTGTTACGTCTGCGTCCGCTACGTGGTAGTAATCCTTGATTGTGGCGCCTTCGAGCGACATCGACCCGATCGCGATTCCGTCTTCGTCGAGATCGTTTTCGACAACCGTGTAGGCGAACCTCATGGTGCTCCAGCCATATCCGATCAAGTTCATCCGTCGCTCGACAGCGCCAAGGACGGCCTTGAGGTGCGGGACTCCGTTGCTGATGGCGATCTTCTGATCGAAATCCACGTCGAACATCAGCGAGGCGCCGATCGCGTAGGTTCGTGCGGGTGTGTTGACCGGCTTGACGGCAGTGACGACCGGCGTGGAGCCGTAGGTATAGCCGTTCGCGCGCGTCACGGAGGTGTTGTCGACGGTCGTCACGGTCACATCGGCCGGTCCGGCCGTTCGTGCCGGCGCAATGGCGGTAATCCGGGTGGCGCTGTCGACGGTGAACGTGGTGGCAGCCGTGCCGCCGAAGGTAACGGCACTCACACCGATGAAGTTGGTGCCGGTGATGGTCACGGACTGTCCACCGGCCGTACTTCCGGTGGACGGGGTGATACCGGTGATCGTGGGAGGTGCGGCGCGCGTGACGACCACCCGATAAATCCTCCTGGTCATGCGGTCTTCGGTTGTGACGATGATATCGACTGTGTTGCTGCCAACATCGAGCGGAACATTCGTCGATGCGCCCGACACAGCGCTGACCCCGTTGATCGTCATCGTCGCAGTGGCGCCGGTGGCGGACGGTGTTACCGCAAGGGTGGAAACGCTGTGGGCCACGGTGGCCGTATAGCTGTGTCTGCTGGTGTCGAAGGCAGGCTCGAGCGTGCCGCTCGACAGGACAAGAGCGGAAAGTAAGGCGTCTCCAGGATTGCTCTTCGTGACACAGACCACCTCCATACGCCAGGGGGATGTCGTGGTGCTATAGTTTATGGTTTCGACGAAGAGACCACCTTGAACGAGGTCTTTCCCTGATATCGATGCGGATTCGTCGCCGGTTACCGTGCCTGCCTGATTCTCGACCGACATGTATTGGGCGCCTATTTGGGCGACCGCGGAAAAGTATCCGTAATCCACGTAGGTCGGATTGCGGATCAGGTCGATATGGAGCTGGTCCGTGGTTTCAAAGTCCGTTTTTGGATAGGTCCCCGAGAAGAAGCCGACCTCTTTCCCGTTGAGATCCGCAACGATATCCTCGCACCCTTTCGATGCGAACGCCTCTCCCGCCGCAGCCAGAAGGCCGAAAAGAAGAAAGGTCAACGCTGCCAGCAACCGGACCTGATTGCGCCAAAACCCGCGCAGCTTTGCATCCTTCGGTCCCGGCTCAGCCGGCGCTGCGACGCGCGTTCGTTCGACGATGCGATCAGACAGCATCGCCGAGGTGCTGCCGCCGCTTGCACTGTGAACGGCCGGGCTGCGGGAGCGTGCGGCACTGGCCGATCGGTAGCTTGTCATGACGAATTTCTCTCAACAAAAACCGCGCCATGGCAGGCGCGCTTCGTGTTAGCTCGGAGAAAGCGCCGTCTTCAATTGGCGGAGGCGGTCAGGCGCGGAAATGCGCACCCCGTGCCAATGACCCTGCATTTATTGCCAAATCGGCGGTCTCGACGCCACGCCTACCGTTTGCCGTGCAGGTCCCTATCGCCCGATCAGGCCGATCCATTGCGACCAGTCGGTCGCCGACAATCCGGGTGAGGATTTCAGCAGGGTGGGATGATGCGCCGAAAGATGCCGCAGCTCCCGCGGCGACATGCCGAATTCCCGCCGAAAGGCTCGGCTGAAATTTGCCGCGTTGGTAAAACCATGCGCTGAGGCGAGGTCTGCGATCGCAACGCGCCTGTATTCCGGCGCTCGCAGGTTTATGAAGGCGCGCCGCAGCCGTTGCTGCGCCAGGAAAACCGAAAATCCCCCAACCAGCTCCAGAAGCCGGTAGATCGTTCGGCGCGACAGACCGAATGCGCCCATGACGCGCTCCACGGTCAGATCGGGTTCGAGCAGGTGGTCGGTTATGTAGCGCCTGACCGCGATCGACAGCGCATGGCCGACGCTTGCTGCATTGCCCTCGTTCGTCTGGCTGTTGATCGCAGCGCCGGCAAGATCAAGCAGCGGAGACAGGACCGCCTCCGCGTCGCCGACGGAGATATGATCCAGCTGTTTGTGCAGGCTGCCGAGCGTATCCCTCAACAGCGAAACGAGCGGCATACTCGCCGGTAGGACCAATTCATGATTGTCGTCCGGGCGCTTCAGACGGGGCGCCAGCATCTGGCGTGGAATGGCGAGGCTTAGATGCTCATGATCGATCGTGGATGTGGCGAGGGGTTGTGCCATATCGATCACGTAGAGATCGCCAGCGCGGGCGATGCGGTCGGAGTTGCCGCGGCCTCCGCTTTCGCCGCTAACATAGAACTGTACGAGATACCCATCCATGCCGTCCCGGGCGATCTTGTAGCGCGACCGATCGAAATCCTGGCTTTTCGATCGGGTCCGTGCAACGCCGACACTCCCTATCAGGGCCGCATCGACGCTGGCAAAAAATGGTTCGTCTGACGCGCCGCGAAGACGCGTGTCGAACAGCACGCCGATCGACTCGCGCCACATCAGATGGGCGTCCTGCTGCCGCATGCCTGTCGTGTCGAATCGAGAGCGCGGCAATCCGAAGTGCTCGATATCTGTGACCTGCAAGCTTGCAGTCGCTTCAAATGACTTGTTCATAGCCTTCATTCATTAGGGCGAGCTTGCGATTGATTTCTATTGGAAGCGCAAGTTATTGAAAACTTCCGGTAAAGCAACCGCAGGCGGTGGGATCGCCACATGAGCGCTGAGGGAGTTGAGCCGGCGGGTCTTTCGAAGAATCGGGCGCCTAGCGATAAACGCACGAGTTAGGTAGTAGCTAACCGTCTCATGCGCAGCGTCATCGGCGCCAGGTAAAGCCTCAACGTCGATGATGATCGTCGGCGTGGCAGAAAGCGTCGGTTGCCACAGAACAGGCTCGACGAGACCGAGAAAAACGGCTCCCCGATTGCGACGGCGCCAGCAATCAGGACCGAACAAAGTAAGGCTTTAGCTGGACGCTGGCGCTCTGCTCAATTGGTTCGTTTCCCATCTGAGAGACAGCCTTTACGACTTCCGATACGCTCGCCCGATTGTCGCTGGCCACAAAACGCGGGTGCCTTTGGGAACCTCGATGCGAAGCTCCAGCTCTTCACTCACGGTATCGTAGTATTGCGCTAGTGCAGCCCACAGGCGCCCGACCTCGACACGCGCTATCGGGTCCTTGTCCTAATCAAACGAGGCTGGCCTGCCCAAAACGTCGATCGCAATGGTATAGGCCTGTACCCGGTCAGATCGGCTCGCGAACAATTCATCTACTAGATAGAGCAAGCTTCCGATGGCGATGGGTCTCCGAAAACGGCGTTCGGCGAGGATACAACTCAGTGCTGCTCGCGCTTCACGTTCCGCAACGGAACAATGAGCTGGAGCGCGGCCCGCGTGGATGGAAAGTGATTGTCGCGGCAGTCTACCATCGACGAAAGCGCCGCATCTTCAACTGGAGCATCATCGGGAGCGGATGGTTCGGACGAATGGCGCGCCGTGAGGACGGCGCGCCATGTGTCTAGTTGATTGTGGTGTCGCCGAGCCCTTTGTCATGCTCATGCATCGATCCGGACTTTGAACGACGCGCCTCGCGCCACATTGCTGCTTCGAAGAGAGCCGTCTCGTCGCGAATACCAGCCCGAAATTCATGCAACAGGTAGGTCGCGAGGCGGTCGGCACGCTCGCTGGGCCTGTCAATCTGGCACCACATGCAGACCCGGTCGAAGATGGCTTGCAGGAAGTTCAGCTCGGTCGGGCTTATCCAGGCACTTTCCAAGGGGTCAAACATCGGAGCATCCCCATCCTCGACTATGCGGCAGAGGGCCTGTCATCGCCTCTCGGCCTGGTGCGGTGGGCTAGCCCTTTCGCTGGAAGGCCCGCCTCCAGACACGCAGCGACAAAAGCTTCACGCGCGACCGCAACCGGCGCCCTTCGGTTAAGCGCGCGTCGACAAACTTCGACGGTTTGCTCGTAGCGCCGTCCGCGCCGCCGCGGCCACTCGTTCTCCAGAAAAACGAGCGCGTCGAATACCGATGAAAAGGTGCGATTGGTGCCGTTCTGGAACGTTACCTGCAACGGCACAGACCATGGCATCTCCGGAAGATACATGTTTCCCTCCTTCCTATCTAACCGGATGAAAGAAGACGGAAAATGATCTGGGAATGGTGAGATTGGTTTTCAAGATCTCCCACACCGACGTTTGGCGATCAGGATGGGGTGGACTCAAACCTGCCACCAAACCGTTATGAGCCGACGCCTTGAACGTTATAGGCCCACCAGAAAAGTTTCCAGGGACCGCAATCCGTTCGATCGCCGACGGCCCTTTGTAAGTCCGAAATCCTTGATTTCAGTCATTTCAGCTATAAGGTGGAGACATCGCCCAAAGGGGATTGCAGGCCAATGCTCCCAGAGAAAAAGGACCGTTCGCCTGTTGCGCTGGAACAGCGCGACGTAAGCGCCGACCAGCGCATGTTCTCACCTTCCGCTGCGCGAAATTCGGCGCCGATCCTCGCGGTCCTACAACGTGTCCTTCCAACACGTGGCACCGTGCTGGAGATTGGATGCGGGACCGGCGAGCACGCTGTGTGTTTTGCGGGGGCAATGCCAGACATCACCTGGCAGCCGAGCGATCCGGATGCCGACGCCCGCGCCAGCACGTCTAGCTGGATCAAATTCTCAAGGCTGAAGAATGTGCTGGCACCGCGGGATATTGATGTGTGCTCAGGACAATGGATCGTCGAACAAACGGGGCATTTTGACGCCATCGTATCCATCAATATGATCCACATCGCGCCATGGACGGCAAGCTCAGGATTGTTCGCAGGAGCTGGCCGTTTGCTTGGCGATGGTGGGCTTCTCCTTCTCTACGGTCCCTTCATGCGCGACGGGGTACACAGCGCCCCCTCGAATGCTGCTTTCGACGCCGCTCTAAAGGAGCGCAACCGATCCTGGGGTGTGCGTGATATTGCCGACCTTGAACAATTGGGTGAGGCCGCTGGACTTGTTCTCCGCGAGACGATCGAGATGCCAGCCAACAACATGTTGCTGGTCTTTTCCAGCGGAACTGTCTCAACGACAAGGCGGCGCGAAAGAGACGTGTGCCCATAGCGGCATGCCGCCGTCAGTGGTCGATCCGAGGAGCGCGCGGTATGGGCTAGAATGCAGCCGAAGGCGGAACGCGATAGACGCACTGCGAGGGGCGGTGTGATCTAAGCGGAGTTCGCGGGAGTGGATACCAAGGTTGTGCGTTAGAAGGGGAGACGAGAACGATGCCGACACCAGAACAACCCAGCCTGATAGTTCGACAAAAATCCCCACAGAATACCGAGTTCCCATTTGCGTCGCTCTCCGATTGGCTGATCCCAACCGAGCTGTTCTTCGTGCGAAACCATTTCCCTTCGCCGGACCTCGATGCGCGAGACTGGAGATTGCGCGTTGACGGGGCGGTGGCGCGGCCGCTCGAACTTGACCTCGACAGCATCAAGGCGATGCGGAGCACGACCTTGACTGCCGTCGTCGAATGCGCCGGGAATGGCCGCGTCTACTATGTGCCGCAGAAGGAGGGGTTGCAGTGGCAGAACGGAGCCGTCGGCAATGCTGCGTGGACAGGAGTTCTTCTCAGCGAGATTTTGGAAATGGCGGGCGTTAAGCCAACCGCGCGTGAGGTTCTGCTTGTGGGCGCAGACAGCGGCGTCATCGACACGAACAAGAAAACGGCTTCTCCTGGCCCCATCGCTTTTGCGCGCAGTTTACCGCTTGAGAAGGCCACGTCGCACAGCACGATCCTTGCCCATTCGATGAACGAGGAGCCGTTGACGCGCGATCACGGCTACCCGCTGCGCGCGGTAGTGGGTGGGTGGTTCGGCATGGCTTGGGTCAAGTGGATCACCCATATCACGGTTTTGGAACAACCATTCCTTGGCTACTGGCAGGCGCGTGAGTACTTCCGTTGGGAGCGTAACCTCGGGGAACCCAGACTAGTCCCCCTCACGGAGATGGAGGTCAAAGCGCAGATCGCGCGACCCGTGCAGGGCGCACGTCTCATCGCCGGCCAACCGTATCGAATTTTCGGAGCCGCCTGGAGCGGCGAGTCCGCTATCCGGCAGGTGCAGGTCTGCACCGGAGATGGTCGGGGCTGGCGCGAGGGAAGCCTCCTCGAAACAGAACGTCCCTTTGCATGGCGCTTGTGGGAGTGCATTTGGACCCCTGAAAAGGTGGGGCAATACAAACTGCGATGTCGCGCGATCGATGGGGCGGGGCGCGTGCAGCCCGACCAGCAGCGTTCCGACTTCGAGAGCTACGCGGCCAATTGGATCGTACCGGTGGAGGTTACGGTCGTTCCCGAGCCGCAGACCTATGAGGAGGAATTCGTGATCTAATCAACCGCATGGGGCGAAATGGCAGCGTGAGTCACCTGTTAGCGGTTGTACACTCTGTCGAACGCTCGCGTCAGCGCTTGGGTTCCGCCCCTTTCGTCGAAGTCCCGGAACATCTGTTGAGGTTGCCCTTGGTGGCAAACTCGCGGCTCAGACGACGAAATCGACATCCTTGCCTTGGGTGAAGTGCCGCTTCGGAAAGACCGGCAAACAGGGGCGCGAGATAGGCGCGGCCCCTTTTCTTCCGGCAGGCCATTTAGGGCGAGCCATTCTGTCGTGCGCATGATGCCGAAATAGGTGGCCATCAAGGCGCTGGCTTTGGCGAGAAGGTCATATTCCACCTTGCTCTCGCATTCGACGGCGTTGCCGAGGACGTCGAAGATCGCTGCCTTTGCTGCGTCCCCAGGGAAGACGGCCGTGACGCCTTGGCGACGGGCAACGAATGGCGGAGGGGTCGCTTGGGTCAGATGGACGCCTGCGACGAACCATCGGTTCATCGCCGCAGTCGCAAGTACCCGTCGGCCGCGCTTGACAAAAGACCGCCGTTCAAACTATAGGGTAATCGATAACCCAAGTGAGATGATGTAGATCATGGCAGTTTCGCTTTCTGACATTGCAGAGCGTGCGGGCGTCTCGGTGAAGACGGTCTCCGGCGCGTTGCATGGCGGCTCCGCGCGCATGTCGGACGATACGCGCCAGAAGGTCAAGGCGATCGCCGAGGAACTCGGTTACGTGACCAATCTCGCCGCGCGCGGTGTGCGTCAGGGATGGCTGCCGCTGGTCGGCGTCGTTTCCGATGGCTTGATCACTTCGCCGTTCGCCACCGAAATCGTGCGCGGGCTCGATGGTGCTGCGCGCAGTGCAGGCATGGCGGTGTTTGCCGTCAACCACAGCAGCGGACAGTCAATTGGCTCGGTGATCGACGAGGTGCAGCAGTTCCGGCCGCGTGCCGTTGCCTATGCCGCGATGTACCACAAGGACGTCGATCTGCCGCCGGCACTGGCGGGCTCCGTCGGCGTGATGATCAATTGCCGCGAGGCCTCCGGGCGCGTCACGTCACTGGTCCCCGACGAAGAAGGTGGGGCGCGCGAGATCGTGCGTTACCTGCTCGCATCTGGCCGCCGCCGCATCGCCTTCATCAACCTGCCGGGTATTCTTGCCGGGGCGCTACGAGAAAAGGGTTATCGCGCAGAGCTTGAAGAGGAAGGCATCGAACCGATTGGTGTGCTTCCGGCCGTGCGCCGCAGCGTTTATAGCGACCGCGCTCCGAGCCTCGTCGCGTCGCATGTCGAGACATTGCTGGCCACTGGTCAGCGGCCGGACGCGATCCTGTGCGGCAACGACCGTGTCGCAATGGAAGTCTATGCGGCCCTTGCGCGCGCCGGCCTTAAAATCCCGGACGACATTGCGGTGGCCAGCTTCGACAACCAGGTCGAGCTTGCCTCGCGGCTGGATCCGCCGTTGACGACGATGGCTCTGCCGCACCGCGCGATGGGCCGCCTGGCCATGGAGATACTGCTCGCCGGGGAACCTCAGCCGCCGCATCTGCGAAAGCTGCCGTTTCATCTGGTGGAGCGGGCATCGGTCTGACAATCAGCATTTTCGTCGAACTGAATAGGAGGAGAAGATCAATGACAACTTATTTGGGTAATCGTTTACTTAGCGCGCTTTTCGCGTCTTCCGCACTCTTGTGGACCGTCGGATTTGCCGAAGCAAAATCCGTCATCCATGTGATGCACCAGGGCGATCCGGGCTGGGTGAAGGCCTATGGCGACGTCGCCAAGCGCTTCGAGGAAGCCAATCCCGACATCGACGTCGAGATGATCTACGCGCCGCACGACGCCTATAACGAGAAGTTCAGCGCCGCCGTCATGGCAAAGCAGTTGCCCGACGTGATGGAACTCGACGCGCCGTTTCTCGCTAACTACGTCTGGTCGGGCTACCTGCAGCCCATCAAGCCACTCGTCGACAAGGATGTCCTCGACGACATGACCGGCTCGAACATCGCCCAGGGAACCTACCCGATCGACAAGGACCTCTATGCAATCGGTCTCACTGACTCCTCGGTCGTTCTCTACGGCAACAAACAGTATCTCGAAGCCATCGGCGCACGCATTCCGAAGTCCGTCGACGATGCCTGGACGCGCGAGGAATTCGAAGGCTATCTCGAAAAGCTTTCCAAACTCGAAGGCGTGAAGTGGCCGATCGACACGTTCCGCGGTTACGGGATCAAGACCGAGTGGATCACCTATGCCTACGGCCCGCTGCTTGAAAGTGCGGGCTGCGACCTGATCGATCGCAAGGCTTGGAAGGCGAGCGGCACGCTCGACAGCCAAGCCTGCGTCAAGGCGCTGACGATGATGCAGACCTGGGTGAAAAATGGCTGGGTTGTTCCGACCTCTTCCGGCACCAACCAGTTCTATGCCGAAGGCCAGCCGGCGGCGCTTGCCATGGGTGGGCACTGGTTCTACGCGGAGGCTGCGGCTGCGATGAAGGACAATATCGTCGTCATGCCGCTGCCGAAGATCGGCGAAAAGGGCGTCAGCCCGAACGGCACCTGGATCTGGGGCATCTCCGCGAGCTCCGAAAACCCTGAGGCCGCCGGAAAATTCCTGAGCTTCCTTCTGAAGGACAAGGACTATCGCGACTATGCAAAGACCCAGTCGGCCTATCCGGGCCTGAAGAGCTTTGCCGCAGAATCCCCACTCTACGCCGAAGGCGGGCCGCTTGCCGTCGCCTTCGAGCAGGCCTCGAAAACCGCCGTCGCCCGTCCGCCCCACCCGGCCTATCCGACGATCACCTCGGCCTTCATGCAGGCGGTCGACAAGATCTTCAATGGCGGTGATGCGCAGGAGGCACTGACGGCTGCGGCCAAGAAGATCGATCAGGACATCGAGGACAACGCCGGCTACCCGCCCTTCGACGAGCAGCAATAGGGCGTATTTTGCAGGGCCGACCCGTTGGCCGGCCCTGCGACATTTTGGGAGGATGAGCGATGAGGAGGAGACCATGACCTTGCAACAGACGTCCACGGCCGCGCTGCCGCGCCCCGCTAGGCGGCGCGACCGGCAGCGGTTCTGGCAGGAGGTCGCGATGATCGCACCGGCCGTGCTGCTGCTCGCCATCTTCCTGATCACGCCGTTTCTTCTGTCCTTCTGGACGGCAATGACCAATCAGCCGCTCGTGCCGCGTCCAACGCCGGTGCGCTTCGTCGGCCTCCTGAATTTCCAGCGGGTGTTCACCGATCCGCTTTTCTGGACGTCGCTCTGGAACGTCACGCGCTTCACGGTGTGGGTGCTGCCGGTCCAGTGCGGCCTTGCCTTCCTGACGGCGCTGCTGTTGCACCAGAAGCTGCCGATGCAGAACATTCTGCGCGGCATGTTCTTCCTGCCGGCGATTACCTCGATGGTCGTGGTCTGCGTGATCTGGGGCACGCTCTTTCAGTATCCGAGCGGTCCGCTCAACCAGATCGTCGGTTTCTTGTCCGGTGGCATGATCCAGCCGATCGACTGGCTCGGCGACCCGAACTGGGCGATGTTCTCGATCGTGCTGCTGTCAGCCTGGCAGGCCTATGGCTTCCAGATGATCATTTACCTCGCCGGCCTGCAGGGCATTCCGGACGAACTTTACGATGCGGCCCGCATCGACGGGGCGAGTGCACTGCGCCGCTTCTGGCACGTCACCATGCCGGGCCTGCGCCCAACCCATGTCTTCGTTCTGGTCATCACAACGATCCAGGCCTTCAAGCTCTACACGCAGGTTGCGATCCTGACCCAGGGCGGCCCGAAGGAAAGCACGGAGACCGTCGTGCATTACATGGTGCGTGCCGGCTTCGAGGAACAGAAGCTCGGATACGCCTCCGCCGTCTCCGTCATTCTCTTCGTCATCGTTCTTCTGATCGCGCTTCTCCAGCGCAAACTCCTGAGGCGCTTCGATGTCTGATCTCGTGCTCAGCCAGCCAGCCCCGCTGGCGATCCCCCGCGGCAACAGCAAGACGGGCCTGCGTATCGTCCAGACCGTCTGCATCTTCATCATCGCTCTTGTGATGATCTCGCCGCTCTTCATGTTGCTGATCGCCAGCCTGAAGGATGACCGTTTCCGCATCCTTGCGGACATGGGCAGCTTCCGCGCCTTCTGGGTCAGCGACCCGACCCTGTCGAACTACCGCGAGATCGCCAATTTCTCCGGCGAACTTGCCTATGGCCGCTACCTCGTCAACTCGCTGGTGATCCTCGTTCTCACCGTCGGGTCCGGACTGATCATCAATTCCATGGCCGGCTTTGTTCTTGCCTGGGGGTCGCTTCGCGGCAAGGCGATCCTGCTTGCCCTCGTGGTCGCGCTCTACGTCATCCCGCAGGAGAGCATCATCATGCCCCTCGTCGTGATGATGTCGCGGGCGGGCCTGACGGATACGTTTGCCGTGCAGATCCTGCCCTGGGTGGCAAGCCCGCTCTATGTCTTCCTGTTCTACCAGTTCTTCGCACAACTGCCGAAGGAACTCTACGAAGCTGCGGAGATGGATGGCGCGTCGGCGTTTCGCATCTACCGGTCGATCTACATGCCGCTCAGCCTGCCGGCGCTTGCGACGGTCTCGATCCTGATGGGGATCGAGAGCTGGAACCAGTATCTGTGGCCGACGCTGGTCACCCAGACCGACTACGCCCGGCCGATCTCGGTCGCGATCGCCACCTTCTTCGGACAGGACAGCATTTACTGGGACCGCGCCATGGCCGCGTCCGTGCTGATGATGATCCCTGTCCTCATCCTTTACCTCGCTTTCCAGCGCTGGTTCGTAAGTTCGTTCGTCGGCTCCGCCGTGAAAGGTTGACTATGACTTCGCAGACAAGACCCGCGAGCCCCGTGCTTGAAATCGTCGAGGCCGAACTCCCGGCCGGGACCGTGCTGCATCTCTGGCTGAAGGCGCGCAAAAATGGCGACGAGGCGAAACTGTCCGTCACCTTAGACCGCAGTGAGATTGCCGGTCTGTCCACGCGCCGCGCCGGGGAGTTCGAATTCTTCGCGGTGACGCTCGATACGGGTGGCCGCACGGTGCTTGCCTATGATGCAGAAACAACCGCGCTCTCCGTCGCCTATGCGTTCCACCCGCAGAGGGTGCTGGAGGAGGGGATCCGCGTCCTCCATCACGACGTCCGCACGGCGCCGCCGGAGGTTCCCGGCGGTTACCACTTCCGCTCGCCCTTCGGTTGGATGAACGACCCAAACGGCTTCGGCCGGTTCAAGGGCCTCGGCCATCTCTTCTACCAGCACTATCCGCATGGCTTGCGTTGGAACACCATGCACTGGGGCCATGCGGTCTCCAAAGATTTGATCCGCTGGACGCACCTGCCGATGTTCCTGTTTCCGGCGGATCACCTGTCGGAAAAGGACGATGGCCGTGGCGGCGCCTTTTCCGGCTCGGCCATCCCCGTCTCCGGGCCGGACGAGGATGACATCCGGGTCTTCTACACCGAACACGTTCGCGACCGGGAACCGGAAGAGCAGATCCAGCTCTCGGCCGTCAGCCGTGATGGCATCGTAGCCGGCCCGTCCGAGGTGGTTCTGCCGGTCCGTCCGCAGGGCCTGAACCTCACCACTGATTTCCGCGATCCCTATGTGTTCAAGGGTCCGGACGGCCGGTGGAAGATGCTGCTTGGCAGTCGCGATCGATCGGGCGGTGTCGTCCTCCTTTACGAGACGGCGGATCTGCAGGGCGCCACGGGCTGGACCTTCCTCGACATCATCCATCGCGAGGACGGTTTCGGCATGACCGCGGCGGAGTGCCCCTGCATGCTGCCGGTCGGCGGCAACGCGGATGATCCGGAGACCCGCTGGGCGCTGATCTTTGGCCTGCTCACAAGCCGTGACCCGGCCACCGGTCGGCGCAACCTCACATCCGTCTCCGTCGGGCGCTTCGACGGCCGGGCGTTCACGGCCGAATTCGAACAGGAACTGGATTTCGGCTCCGACGCCTACGCGTTCCAGGCCTTCGTCGACGGCGACGAACCGGTCGGCATCGCCTGGCTTGCCAACTGGACAGACTTTTCCAAGAAGGACGATTTCCCGACGGCGATGACCTTGCCGCGTCGCGTGCTTCTCGATGGGGATGCCGTGTTGACGCCGCCGGTCGCGGCAGTCGAAAGCCTGCGCCACAGGCTGCTCGATGAAACAGCCCTTGCTGCGGGCGAAACGGTTCCACTCGAAAGCGGTGCGGTTGAGATCGTGCTTGCACTGCCCGAGGCCGGCGCGGCCTTCGAGCTCGTCCTCGATCACCCGGATGTCGCGCTCGGCGTCAGGCTCGATGACGAAGGCCTTGCGATCCTCTTCGATGCCGGTACCGGCAAGCCGCCACCGCGATATCTGGCGTCCGGCGCCAGACCTTCGCAGCTGCGCATCTTCCTCGATGCGGGCTCGATCGAGGTCTTTGCCGACAACGGTCGCTGGACAGGCACCAAGCGCATTCCGGGATTTGCCGCTGCGCGATCGGCAAGGCTGACCGGCGCCGTCACGGGCGCGAAAATCTGGCAACTCAAGCTTTGAGGGAGGAAGAAAAATGGCATCGGTAGCGATCGACCGCGTTCTGAAACAGTATGGCGCAGCCTCCGTCATCCACGGCGTTTCCGTGGACATCGAGGATGGAGAATTCGTCACGCTCGTCGGGCCGTCCGGCTGCGGCAAGTCCACGCTCCTGCGCATGCTGGCAGGGCTCGAGGACATCAGCGGTGGGGAGATCCGCATCGACGGCCGCGTTGTCAACGATGTCGCACCCAAGGAACGGGACATCGCCATGGTGTTCCAGAGCTATGCGCTCTACCCGCACATGACGGTCAAGGAGAACATGGGCTTCTCCCTGAAGCTCCAGGGTCGAGACAAGGCGACGATAGATAAGCTGGTGAAGGAGGCCGCCGGAATTCTCGCGCTTGAGCCGCTGCTCGACCGCCTGCCCAAGCAGCTCTCCGGCGGCCAGCGCCAGCGCGTCGCCATGGGCCGCGCCATTGTTCGTCACCCCAAGGTGTTCCTCTTCGACGAGCCGCTGTCCAATCTCGATGCTAAGCTGCGCGTGACCATGCGCAGCGAGATCAAGGAATTGCACCAGCGGCTCGGCACGACCATCGTCTACGTTACCCACGACCAGATCGAAGCCATGACCATGGCTGACAAGATCGTCGTCATGCGTGCCGGCCGTATCGAACAGATCGGCAAGCCGCTCGACCTCTATGATCGCCCGGACAATACCTTAGTCGCCACCTTCATAGGCTCGCCGTCGATGAATCTCTTCGAGGGTCGCGTCGATGATGGTGCCTTCCGCATCGACGGCGGGGTTCTTCTGCCCCTTCCATCGTCATTGGGCAACGGCGACGTTCGCACCTATGGCATCCGCCCGGAAGATCTGGAGCTCTCCGAAACCGGCATACCGGCAACCGTGCTGACGGTCGAGCCGACCGGCGCCGAAACTCACCTTCTGGTGCGCGTGGGTACGCAAACGGCGGGGATCGTGTTGCATCGCCGCGTGGACCTAAAACCTGAGGAGCAGATTTATCTCTCGCCGAAGAACCAGAAGATCCATCTGTTCTGCGCCGAAGGAACCCGGGTCAACTGATCCTTTGGCTTCCACTGGGTCGCCAATTCGATTTTTTTCAAGACGCTCAATTGGCCTCTATCAGGCTGCCTAGAGCCTGATAGAGGCCAATTGCGCGTCGACAAACCGGGGAACGTGATTACTTCGCCTCAGGCTATGCCGCTTCGAGCTTCTTTTCGCAGCGAAGCAGCATGCCGTAGAGGTCACGCGGTTCGTCGGGATCAGCGAGGAGGTCGAGTTCTGTGAACATACCGTGTTCGGCAATTTGGTCCCGGCTTAGCGAAGGGCGGAGAGGGACGACGGGCTTCATAGTGCGAGCGTGGTGAGGCAGCGCGCTGGGTCGACTTCGCATACCGATACAACCGATCGTCAGCGTTCCTTTCGGAGCGCATCGCTTCGTTCTGTTAACGTGGTGGCTATCTGGCGCTCAATCATCCTTGCATTTATGGAGTTATGCTCCAGAAATGTAAGGTAAAATGATATCCGCCGCCCATACGGGAAATTCGTCGGTAAGGTTTTCCGGTCGGTTAGGAGTGGCGGAAAAGCCTAGAAGGGCGCCATCGCCATCAACAATTCTTGTGGTAGAGTGGTCAATCTCGATGCGCTTGGGAAAGTCCTGAACGACGGTCATCGGGTGCCGCGGTGGATGTGTTCCCCAAGGATTTGCGATGCGGGTCGCCTCTTCGCCGGGGATCCGCCGCTGCCCTTGCCAAGCTATGTGCGAGTGATCAATCTCGAAAACGGCTCGTCGGTCATCTTGCGTTTCAATGACCGTCGTCCGTGCCACAAAGGGCGCGCGATCGGCGTTTCCAGCAAGGCAGCAGACATGCTCTGCAGCGTCGCGGTACAGCTTCTGTCCGTGTGCAATATGTAGGGCGCGCCGCCCTGGGCGGAGATGACATGGCGTTTCTCATGGCGTCACTTCGGCGGAATGACCGGGGCACCCCCGGCATCAATCGGCCAATCGGCGTGCAGGTCGCTGGTAACTCGAACGGCAACTACGTCGAGCGTCGCGCCGTCGAGGCGTCGGTTGCCTTTGGCTTGAGTGGAGGGAAGCTCACCCTTGCGCCCGGCCTTTCGAGCCGCGCGCGTCCAAATTCGTCGTCAGCTTTCGACAGCAAAAACCGGCCGACCGGGATCGCTGGCGGGCGCCGGCACCGACAAATCGGCAATCTGCAAGGAGTCTTACGTAACACGCCTTTTGCCGACTAACAGATGCCATCCGGCTGCGGATCACTTGCTCTGTTAGAAATGCTAGGGATGATTCGATTGGCCTTCGAAAGATAAGATGGGCTCCTGCCTACCAGCGCGCCCGAACGCCACTCGTCGAAGAAAGGCCCAGGTATAGGCCGATGCAAAATCCGATAAGCGCGGCCGTACTGACGATTGTCGTTGCTGTTCCGGGATTTTCCCGCGCGGCCTCTATTGCGCCCTGTCCTTGCTGTCGGACCGTCTGGGCTGCGTTCCTAGCTATTCCAGAGGCGCCTTCAGCCGCAGAATTGACCCGCTCACTCACAGCTTGCTTCACCTCCGCGATCTGCGATCGCAATTCGGCGATTTGATCTTCAATCGATTGCTGGTTCACCCCGATCATCTTCCACCTCCTGGTTTGTGAACGCAAAACCGTTGAGCTTCGAGAATGTTCCAGCAACGGGAGTGGGGTCGCCGCCTGTTCTTACTCTCTGCTGAAGTGCGGCAACGCCCAGTATTCGTCCCGCATTTGCGCAACGCGTATCTTCCGGAGCGGTGCATTTTGGATCGCATAATGTATCGACGGGACCTGAGCCTCCCATGAGCAGCTTCATCAGGTCGGCAAGTTCGGCGCGATCAGCGTCAACCTTGGGAAATAGGTGCGATAACGGCCGACGTCGCGTGTGAGCAGCGGATATCCGCTGACCGCTGCGTGCGCACCGATGAAGAAATCAGGGAGCACCCCTGTCTGCGTTCCGCCTACTTTGCGATATTGTGTGAAAACCTTGCTTGCCAGAAAGAGGGCCTCACGCGGTACCGCCGCCAGCTCAAACCCCGCTTGATCAAGGAAGCCGTCAACGTCTTCTATCCGATCGTAGCGGACGGAGAGTTCGGCGTAGACGATGTCGTTGATCCAGATTGCTCCCCCGAGGCTTGCGGCTTCCAGCTGCGCTATCGACCAATCGGCCCAAGTTGGATCATCGGTAACGACGTCGAGAAGGACATTCGTGTCTACGAGTATCACGGTTCGCCACGCGTAAGCGCCATGATCGCGTCAGTGTCGAGGCCCTTGCCCGCATGCCCTCGTAGTTTTGCGAAGCGGCTGGGCGGCTGCTTTTTCGCAGCATGGACGAGGACAACGCTTCCATCTGAAGTGCGTCGGAAGTCTATCTTGCTTCCAGGCACGATACCCAAGAGATCGCGCACCGGCTTGGGAATTGTAATTTGTCCCTTGGATGTAACTGTCGTCGTCATGGCCGGACCTGTGTAAGGAATGATTTATCCAAGGTATTACTTTTTGTCGCGGTTTTCAAGGAATTGGGTAGTAAGTTCGATTCCCTTCAAGGCGCTCAATTGGCCTCTATCAGGCTGCTTGGCGACTGACGCCTCGCGTTCCCCGGTTTGACCGTCGACAAACCGGGGAACGTGATTACTTCGCGTCAGTCTATGCCGCTTCGAGTTTCTTCTCACACCGCAGAAGCATGCCGTAGAGGTCACGTGGCTCGTCGGGATCAGCGAGGAGGTCGAGTTCTGTGAACATACCGTGTTCGGCAATCTGGTCCCGGACGTAGCGGAGGGCGGAGAAGTCCTCGATCGCAAAACCGACACTGTCGAAGAGCGTGATCTGATCCGGGCTCTTGCGGCCCTCTGTCTCGCCGGTCATGACCTGCCAGAGTTCAACGACGGGGTGCTCAGCCGGCAGCTGCTGGATTTCGCCTTCGATGCGTGTCTGCGGCGGATATTCGACGAAGATGTCCGAGCGCAGGAGAATGTCCTTGCTGAGTTCGGTCTTGCCGGGGCAGTCACCGCCCACCGCGTTGATGTGGACACCGGGACCGACATGGTTGTCCGAGAGGATCGTCGCGTACTGTTTGTCGGCGGTGACCGTGGTGATGATGTCCGCGCCTTCGACCGCCTCTTCGACCGAGGTGCATTCCTCAATGGTGAAACCGAGTCCCGCGAGGTTGCGTGCGCATTTCCGGGTGGCGGAGGCGTCGATATCGTAGAGGCGAAGCTTGTCGATGCCGAGCAGCGACTTGAAGGCGCGCGCCTGGAATTCGCTCTGCGCACCATTGCCGATGATGGCCATGGTCCGGGCATTCGGCCGGGCGAGGTACTTTGCCGCGACCGCGGACGTTGCCGCAGTGCGCAGCGCGGTCAGGATCGTCATTTCGGTGAGCAGCATCGGGTAGCCGTTGCCGACATCCGAGAGCACGCCGAAGGCCGTCACGGTCTGGCGGCCATCGCGCGTGTTCTTCGGGTGACCATTGACGTATTTGAAGCCGTAAAGCGTTCCGTCGCTGGTGGGCATCAGCTCGATGACGCCTTCCTGCGAATGGGAAGCGACGCGCGGGGTCTTGTCGAAGACCGGCCAGCGGCGGAAGTCCTCCTCGATTGTGGCCGCCAGGTCCGTCAGGAACCGGTCGATGCCGACCTTCAGAACCAGTTTCATCATGTGGTCGACGCTCACGAACGGAACCACGTTCAGTTTCGGATCAGTATTCATTTTCCCTCCAACCAAAGAACAATCGAAATCAGCCAGTAACAGTCGGGCGATCCATCACCCGCTTGCCCATCAGGCTGGCGACGAGATCGACGAGCAGCCGAGCGGTCTTGCCGCGCTCGTCGAGGAACGGATTGAGTTCGACAATGTCGAGGCTGGTCACCAGCCCGCTGTCATGCAGCATTTCCATGATCAGGTGCGCCTCGCGGAAAGTTGCTCCTCCCGGTACCGTGGTGCCGACGGCCGGCGCGATGTCCGGCTCGAGGAAGTCGACATCGAAGCTGACGTGCAGGAGGCCGTTTGCGGCCCGGACCCGTTCGATGAAATTGCGGACGAGGACGGCCACGCCATGCTCATCGATTACGCGCATGTCGTGTACCGTGATGCCGGTGGTGCGAATGGCGGCCTTTTCGGCGGCGTCAACGCTGCGGATGCCGATCATGCAGACGTTTTGTGCGGCAACGGGATGGGCAAGCGCAGGGAAGAAGCCATCGAAACCGGTCTGGCCGGTATAGTAAGCGACGGGCGTGCCGTGCAGGTTGCCGCTGACCGTCGTTTCGAGAGTATGGAAGTCGGTATGAGCGTCCAGCCAGAGCACGAACAGCGGCCGCCCGAGTTCGGCGGCTCGGCGTGCGAGACCCGGAACGGTGCCCGCGGAGATGGCATGGTCGCCGCCGAGGAAGATGGGCATGCCTGCCTTGCTGTGTTCGTAGGCAGCAGCAGACAGCGCTTCGACCCAGGCGACCGTTTCGCCGAGGTGATGGACGGCCTTGTTCGGATGGGGCATCTCGTCGAACGCACGCGGGCTGAGATTGCCATTGTCCTTGACCGAATGGCCCAGTTCTTCCAGTGCCGTGCGAAGGCCAGCGATGCGCAGGGCGCTCGGCCCCATCTCGCAGCCAAGCTGCCCTGCCCCGATTTGCAGGGGCGCGCCGATAAGCGTGCAGTCCATAGTGTACTCCCGTTTGTTTGCATGATTATAAAAGTCATCGATGGCGGATTGAACATTGAATTTTGGCATATCGAGATGCTAGTTTGACCACATTGATAAGAACGGAATCCAAATTGGCATGGATGCTCTCGACCAGAAGATCGTGATGCTGTTGCGCGGCAATGGGCGTCGAAGTGTCTCGGATCTCGCGCTGGAAACGGGCGCCTCGCGGGCGACCGTGCGGGCGCGCATCGAGCGGATGGAGCAGGACGGGACCATTCTCGGCTACACGGTGATGCTGCGTGCCGATGCGCTTGAAGATGTCGTTCGTGGGGTGATGATGGTTGAGATCGAGGGCCATGTGACCGATCGGGTGATCCGCACGCTCGGCGGCTTTCCTGAAATCTCGCAGATTCACACGACGAATGGCCGGTGGGATTTGCTGGTGGAACTCAGCGCATCGAGCCTGGCCAACTTCGATGCCGTGCTGCGCAAGATCCGTCTCGTGCCCGGCATTATGGGCAGCGAGACGAGCCTTCTTTTGTCCACGCCGCGGTCGACGAGGGCGAAGCTCTAACCTGACGAGCGTCGACCTGGAAACTCACTTCGACGGGTGTCGCTGCGGCTGGCGCGCGCCGCGTTTTCCCGCAATGGGTTGCCGCACCGGCGGCACAAGCGCCGGCGACAATCAGCGAGCGCTTTCGGGCCTTGAGGATTGCGACGGCTTTGTCGATAGCGGCGCATCTGGTCGCGGCCGGGCCTCGGCCGACAAATGATCGGCCGGCGTAACGATGACGTCGAGCGGGGCTCGACAAGGACGGGCGCGGGCGCGCGCAATGGTGCAATGCTTTCGGTCAGTGCAGGATCTGGCTGAGGAACAGCTTGGTGCGCTCGTGCTGCGGATTATCGAAGAACTCGGCCGGCGCGTTCTGCTCGACGATCTGGCCCTGGTCCATGAAGATCACGCGGTTGGCAACCTGGCGGGCGAAGCCCATTTCGTGTGTCACGCACAGCATGGTCATGCCTTCTTCGGCGAGCGACACCATGGTGTCGAGCACTTCCTTGACCATTTCCGGGTCGAGCGCCGAGGTCGGCTCATCGAACAGCAGGATCTTCGGCTTCATGCACAGCGAGCGGGCGATCGCCACGCGCTGCTGCTGGCCGCCCGAGAGTTGGCCCGGATACTTGTTCGCCTGCTCGGGGATCTTGACGCGCTTCAGGAAGTGCATCGCCAGTTCCTCGGCCTGCTTCTTCGGCATCTTGCGCACCCAGATCGGGGCAAGCGTGCAGTTTTCGAGGATCGTCAGGTGCGGGAAGAGGTTGAAGTGCTGGAATACCATGCCGACTTCGCGACGCACTTCGTCGATCTTCTTCAGATCGTTGGTGAGCTCGATGCCGTCGACGACGATCTTGCCCTTCTGGTGCTCTTCGAGCCGATTGATGCAGCGGATCATCGTCGATTTGCCGGAGCCCGACGGGCCGGCAATGACGATGCGTTCGCCCTGCTGAACATCTAGATCGATGTCCTTCAAGACATGGAAAGCGCCGTACCACTTGTTCATGCCGGCGATCTTGACTGCTGACTTTGACATTTTTTCTCCTCCAGAAGTGTGCATTGGCTGCGTCGCGCGGAAGACGTTCTCCGCTTGCAGTTCTCGCGACTGTCGATCGTGTTGGCTTATCGGCCTGGGATGGCGAACCTTGTTTCGAGCCCCTTGAAGACCCGCCCGAAGGCGGCGCCGATCAAGAGATAGATGGCACCCGCGATCAGAAACGTTTCGAATGGCGCATAGGTCTTGGCGACAAATACGCGGGCTGCACCGGTCATTTCCATGACCGTGACCGCGCTGGCGAGCGTCGACCCCTTCATGACGAGGATCAGTTCGTTGCCGATGCTTGGCAACACGGCGCGGTAGATCTGCGGCAGGACGACCTTGATCAACAGGACGTATTTTGCCAACCCGAGGGCTTTCCCGGCTTCCCACTGCCCTTTGGGCACCTGCCGGATTGCACCGGCCAGGACTTCGGCCGAATAGGCGGCCGAGTTGAGGGCGATCGTCAGGACCGCGCAGTAGACCGGGCTGCGGAGGATGGGCCAGAGGACGCTTTCGCGAACGGCCTCGAGCTGTCCTAAGCCGTAGTAGACAATGAAGAGCTGCACGAGAAGCGGGCTGCCACGGATGACGAATGTGTAGGCAGACGCCGGAAGCCGCAAGCACCTTGAGGGAGAGGACAGAGCCAGGGCGACCGGCAGCGCGAGCACCTGTCCCACGAGGAAGCTCGCCAGGGTGATGATCAGTGTCAGAACGAAGCCGTTCTTGATGGTGATGAAAGCGGGAAGAAAGAGATCCAATGACATGGGACTACCGCAGATGAGTGGTCAGGCGCTGATTGTAGGCATTGATGAAGACCGTCGAGACGCCGGTCACCAGCACATACAGCGCAGCAGCCGTAAGGTAGAAAGCGAGGGGCTTGTGGGTTGCGCCGGCCGCGACGACGGATTTGCGCATCAATTCCTCCAGTCCGATGATCGAGACCAAGGCGCTCTCCTTCAGGATCACGAGCCACTGATTGCCGAGGCCGGGCAGGGCTCGGACCATCATCTGCGGCAGGACGATGAGCCGGAACGCTCCGGGCCTGCGAAGGCCGAGAGCGAGTGCCGCCTCCCATTGGCCTGACGACACCCAGACCAGTGCGCCGCGGACGATCTCCGTCAGATATGCGGTCGAGACGACAGTCAGCGCTGCGATGCCGGCGGTGAGAGCATCCACTTCGACATAGACGCCGAAAAGGCCGGTCAATAGAACCGTGCCGCCGTAGAAGATCAGGAAGATGACCAGCAGTTCCGGCAGACCCCGAATGAGGCTGACGTAACCGGCGATGACCTTGCGAACCGGGGCGGATCCGTAGACCGCGGCCGGTGCAAGCACGACCGCGAAGATCAGTCCAAGGACAAAGCTTCCGACGGCGACGGAGAGCGTGACGAGGAAGCCCTGCAGGAGCTGGGGAAAATACTGGACAACCGCTTCGATCATGACCCGGTCTCGCGTTGCTGGTAACCAACGTCTGCCGCCGATCCGCACTGGCTGGCGAGCGCGGAGAAGAAGTCTGCGGAGAAGCCGATCATCTGGTGGAACTGGTCGATGAGGATGTTCTCATCGGGAGAGTGCAACATTGCGCCATGGTGCGTGATGCCCGCACCGAAAAGCGTGGCGCCGAGCTGATGCACGAAAGGGTGCGCAAGACCCGAGGCTGCCGAACTCGGTTGAAGGATGGCAGGCTGGCCGAACCACTTTTCCAGCAACTTCGCCCCGAGCTTGACGGCCCAATGCGACGGATCGCTGCGAACACCCAAGACCTCGGCGTCGTGAACGATCAGCTCGATATCGTCAAAGCCGTTGTCGTCCAGGTGCAGGCGTACGAGGTCAGCGACGGCTTTGGGGTTCTGTCCAGGGACGAGACGAAAATCGAGCTTGGCGGTCGCAGTCGCCGGCAGAACCGTCTTCGTGCCAGCTCCCTCGTATCCGCCATGGATGCCGTTGACGTTCAGGCAGGGTTCGAAGTTGAGGTGCTCGTAGAAGTTGGACGGTGTCACGGCGACAAGAAGCTTTTGCCCCCCGGTTGCCGCCATTAAGTCTTCCAGCGGAAACGGGGGCGAAGCGGCAAGTTCTCTCGTCGCTCGATCGGGCTCGATGCCTTCGTAGAAGCCTTTGATCAGGACACGGCCGGCTGCATCGCGCATGGAAGCGACAGCAGAGGCCAGCCGCCATAGGGGATTATCGAATATGGCGCCGAGGCTGGAATGCAGATCAGCGCGTGCGGTACGAACGCTCAGCTCGATCGCCAACACGCCCTTGAAGCCCATGAGGACCAACGATCGGCCGCGTGTATCGACCTCCCCGAATTCCCACCAGCAGAGGTCCGCTTGAAGGCCTGCATAACGTTTCTCAAGGAAGCGTACGAGCGAAGGACTTCCGATTTCCTCTTCGCCCTCGACGATCCAGATCAGGCGGAAGGGTAAGGGGCCGGGGTGTCGTTCCCGGAACAGGCGCCATCCGGCAAGGCGGCTGACGAATTCGCCCTTGTCGTCTGCCGCACCGCGGCCGAAGAGCGCGCCGTGGCGCTCCGTCAGGCTGAAGGGCGGTGCCGTCCAAAGATTGACAGGCTCTTCAGGCTGAACGTCATAGTGGTTGTAGATCACCAGTGTGAAGGGGCCCTCACCGATTTCGCCGGTTACGAACGGACCGACGTCCCCTGGCTCGATTGCAGTTTGGAAGCCGGCGTCGGCGAGAAGAGCGGCAACCTTATCGGCGCACGCATGGAGGCCTTCAACTCGGGCGCTGACGGAAGGGATCGCGACGAGGTCCGTCAGGTCTCGCCTCGCTTCGATCTTGATATGGTCTGGGAGTGTCATCGTCCAATTCCTCTCGCGAGGAGGCAGGCTTGCCCGCCCCCTCGCGTGGTTCATGTGTTCGTCATTTCTTGGAAATGTCGTAGCCGAACCACTTTTCGGAGATCGATTTGATCGTGCCGTCGGCGAGCATCGCTGACACGGCCTTGTCTACCTTAGCGGTGAGTTCCGTGTTGCCTTTGGCGATGGCGACGCCCTGTCCCTTGCCGAATTCGGGGAAGTCCGCGCTGGTCAGGAGCGGGCCGGCATAGACCAGCTTGTCAGCGCCACGATCCTTCACAAGCGGCTCCAGTGCGGATCGCTCCATCAGGCCGGCATCGATGCGTCCGGCGACAACGTCGTCGGCAATCTGATCCGGGCGGTCATAGACGCGCACGTCCGCATCCGGGAAATGGGCGCGAACCACCTGCTCATGGGTTGTGCCGGTCTGCACGCCGATCGCGACCTTCGCAAGCTTGTCCTGCAGATCCTTGGCGGACTTCGCCTCGGCAACCAGGCTGCCCGCGGCAACGACCATCGCGTTTGGGGCGTCCGCGTAGGCGACGGAAAAGTCAACCTTTTGGGCCCGTTCCTCGTTGATTGAAACGCCCGAGATCACCAGGTTGAACTTGCCCACCTGCAGGCCGGGCAGCAGACCGTCATAGGCCTGGTTCTGCCATGTGCAATTCGCCTCGATGCGCTTGCAGATTTCGTTACCGACGTCGCGGTCGAAACCGACGACCTCGCCGGCGGCATCGACGGACTCCCACGGCGGATAATCTGCGCTCGTGCCGACCCGCAGATCTTGCGCACTGGCGACACCCGCTGCCAGCGAAATCGTCATCATGGCAAGCAATTTATTCATGTTCACTCCCCTTTCGTTATGAGACATTGCATCCCCACCGCACTGATCACGCGGCCGCGGTTTGATAGCCCTTAAGAAATTCGGACATGCGCTTCAGGCCTTCCTGAAGGGTGGTGCCGTTGTTGGTGAAGCCGATCCGGACGTACCCTTCCATGTCCATCGCGCTGCCAGGCGTCAGCATGACACCGGTACGTTCCAGAAGCCGGACGCAGAACTCTTCCGAGGAAATGGGCAGATCGTACTTGAGAAGTGCCGTGGTGCCAGATTTCGGTTTGATCCACGAGATCAACGGCTCGTTCTCGACCCAGTCGGAAAGCACGGCGAGGTTGGTGCGCGTGATTGCTTGGCTGCGCGCAAGAATCTTGTCGCGGTTCTCCAGCGCAATAGCTGCGAAATGATCGTCCAGCATGCCGACGCTGATCGTGTTGTAGTCGCGATGGACGGAGACAGCGTGGATCAATTCTACGGGAGCGACGATCCATCCAAGGCGCAGGCCGGCAAGCGCGAAAGTCTTGGACATGCTCGCGGTGCTGATGCCTTTCTCATAGAGGTCGGCGATCGACGCGGTCATGCCGTCGCCTTCCTGGTCCGTACCGCGATAGACCTCGTCACACAGGATCCATGCGCCGCAGGCGCGGGCAATCTCGACGATTTTCTCCAGATAGGCGCGGTCCATCAGCGAGCCCGTCGGATTGTTCGGATTGTTGATGGCGATGAGTTTCGTGCCCGGTGTTGCAAGGCGCTTCAGCTCTTCCAGGTCTGGCAGGAAGCCAGTCCTTTCCGTGAGCTTGAGGATTTGTACGTCGGCGCCGTAGCTTTCCGGGATGGAATAGTGCTGCTGGTAGGTCGGCAGGACCGAGATCACACGATCACCCGGCTCGACCAACGTTGCGTGCACCAGTGCATTCCCGCCGATGGCGCCGTGCGTGACCACGACATTTTCTGCACTTTGCTTTTCGTAGAGGCCGGCAATCAGCTTGCGGAGGCGTTCGCTGCCTTCGATGGCGCCGTAGGTTAGCTTCATGGGCAGAAGCTCGGAGAGGATCGTGTCGGTCTTGCCGGCCATCTCCAAAAGTTCGGCGACTGTCAGTGACTCGACGCAGGTCTCGGCGATGTTCCAGTCGCATCTGTTTTCGTAGCGGTTCATCCAGATCTCGACGCCGAAATTACGAATCTTCATTGCCTATCTCCTGTGCTGTCTTGGAATTGGTTAACTGCGTGCTGCGGAAAGCAGGGCGCTTGCGGTTGCTATGTCTTCGAGCCCGAGCCCGATCGAACGGAAGAAAGCTGGGCGGCTAGTGTCCCGGGCAGTTGCTCTGCCCGACAATAGTTCGGGCAGGTCGCCAACAAGGCGATCTGTGCTCCACTGGCCACGTTCCGCGGCAAGTTTCATTTCGCCGGCCGCAGCCGGCGTGGTGGCCCGATAGTCGCAATAGACATCGAACCGATTGAGCGTGTCGGGGGCGATCTCGTGGGCGTTGGCGACATTGGTGCTGATGGATGTGACGAGTACGCCCGCGCCGAGCCTCGACGCGTCGATGACCGGTGTGCCGGACGAGGTGCATAGCATGACCACGTCGGCGCCGGCCGCGGCCGTATCGGTATAGGTGGATGTCGTCACCGGGCAGCCAGATTCGAGCTGCACCGGAAGACCGTGCCGGTTGGCAATATCCGGAGAGCACAGACGAATTTCCTGCCACGGACGGATCGATGCGGCATGACGAAGATGCGCGAGGCCGATTTCGCCTGTGCCGATGATCGTCAGGATCTTTGCCTCCTTCGAGGCGAGCAGATCGACGGCAATCGCAGTGGTCGCAGCCGTTCGTTCGGTCGTCAGGCGTTTGGAATCACACAGGAGCAGCGGCTTCCCGGTCTCCATCGACATCAGAAGCGTCCAGGCGGTAACGGTCGCCCCATTCGTGCCGGGGATATAGGGCGAAAGCTTCGTGCCAAAGACACCATCGCTTCCAAGAACGCCTGGATAGGTGATGAAGTCTCCGCCGCCGGCCGGGAACAGGCTCAACGTCTGTGGCGGCTGCACAGCCCGTCCATCGGCAAGCGCGATGAACATACGCTCCAGGGCTGCGCGAACATCTGTCCGGGGCAACAGTCGGGTGATATCCTCGTCGTTGAGTACGACCAATTTCTGCATTGTGACGATCCCAAAAAGGCGTGCGAAGTCACGCTGCATGGACGCCAAAGCCTTGGCGCCCCATGCAGGGCAAGACGCACAGAAATGTGTTGAGCTGTGAAAGCCGGTAGTCTAGAAGGACCATATGAGCAATATATTGCACAGTCAAGACCGGGCCGATGTGTTGGCCCACGTTTCCGGAAACCTCCGCCGTTTAAGGCTCGCCTCGGGCCTGAGCCAAACGGCGCTGGCAGATGCATCCGGTATCAGCCGGCGGATGATCGCGGCGGTCGAGAGCGGCGACGCGAACATCAGCCTTTCCAGCCTCGATAAATTGGCGACCGCGATGGGCGTAGACTTCGTCGAGTTGGTGCGCGATCCATCGAGGGAGACGCGCGCCGAGATCAACGAGGTCACCTGGCGCGGAAGCCAACCAGCGAGCGCCGCGATGCTGCTTTGTTCGGCGCCGGCCTCGCGGGAAACACAGATGTGGCTGTGGACCCTCGGCCCGGGCGACAGCTACGTGGCCGAGCCAGACCCCGAAGGATGGCACGAGATGCTTTTCGTTGTCGAAGGAGCGCTGCGTTTGATCCAATCGGGCGAGGCGCAGGACTATGCCACGGGCGAGTTTGTCACTTACAGCACGGCCCAGCATTATTCGTACTGCAACGTCGGAAAGAAGACCGTCCGCTTCATTCGCAACGTCGTCTCGTAGATCGAAATACCGCCCGGCAGGGAGATAGTGCGCGGCTCCGCACAGGGATTTCTCGGATGGCTTCAGCGAAACAGTTCAATTATCCCGTTTGGACCATGGTCGTTCGAGAAAAGTCCGGTGGGCCGACGTTGCAGGAGCAGCTCTTCATCCAGTTGCGCCGGCTGATCGTCAACGGACAGCTTGCGCGCGGCGCCCGATTGCCGGCCAGCCGGTCGATGGCGACCGATCTCGCGATATCGAGAAACACGGTCAACATGGCCTATGATCGCTTGGCGGCCGAGGGCTATATCAAGCGTCGTCCGAGTTCCGGTTTCTACGTGGAAGAGAGCCTCCCAGAAGACTCGGTTCGGCCTGGAGGAGAACGAGGCCCGCCGCCTTCGAGCTTACCGGTTGCGCTATCTGCACGGGGGAGAGAGGCGTCGATACGGCATTGGAGTTGGTCGCGCCAGGACAAGTTCGATCTCAGTCCTGGCATGCCGGCGCTGGATATCTTCCCCTACAAGCAGTTCGGCAAGATCGCCGCCAACTATTGGCGACGCTTCACTGTTTCTGACCTCGGGTATGGCGAAGGCGGCGGCCTGGCGGCGCTTCGCCAACAACTCGCCATCTATCTTAGCGAGGCGCGCGGTATCCGATGCGAGGCTGACCAAATTATCGTCGTGGGAAGCACGCTTCAGGCTGCCAATCTCGTCGCGCATGTTCTTCTCGACGCCGGTGACGTTGTCGGCGTCGAGGACCCGGCCTACGCGACGCTCTTGTCCACTCTGCGTTCGGCTGGGCTTCGGCTCTCACCCGTGCCCGTTTCTCGTGACGGACTGAACGCTGACGACATCGCGCAACGTGCCGCGGATGCCCGGATGATCCTGGTTTCGCCGGTCGGCCAGTTTCCCGCGGGTGCAACCATGTCGGAAGCTGCGATTGAACGGCTTCTCGCCTGGGCCAATACGTCGCAGCGCTGGATATTCGAGGACGACTTCAACAGCGAGATCAGATGGCGCGGTACGCCGCTCGTGCCGCTCGCCGCGCGCAAGGGAGGCGAGCGGGTCATCCATGTCAGCTCCTTCAATCGTGTGCTCGCCCCCGGGCTGCGGCTTGCTTATCTCGTCGTGCCGCGCGAGCTGATCACCTCGTTCACGGCAGTGCAAGACAGCCTTTCCTGCTATGCGCCGCTGACGCACCAGCATACGGTCGCCGACTTCATGGCGAGCGGAGAACTCGCATCTCATATCCGGCGCACGCGCGCCCTCTACAGGGATCGTGCCACCGCGATGATCGCGTCCCTGAAAGAAAAGCTGGGCGACGTGTTCGATGTGCCGGAACTGGACGCTGGTCTCCATTTGACGCTTACGGCGCGCGAACCCTTCGACGACGTCGAGCTTTCACGGCTCTTGCGCGGAGCATGGATCGACACGCCACCGCTCTCTTCCTATTGCATTGAGCGGAAGGATCTTTTTGGTCTCGTAGCGGGATTTGGAAATCTCTCCCCCGAGCGGCTCGCCGGGGCGGTTCAGCGGATGGAGCTTGTCACGAGGCGGTTTCTGGAGAAAGCCGGCAAATCTTCCTGAAGCTCAGTCTGGTACCATCAGTTCATGGGAATTGGTACTTTAGCTCGCTCTGCTTCCGCGCCATCCTTTGTTCCAGAAGACAGGTTCTGGAGGGAGGCCAGAATGCAAGTCGGATCCAAAGACATGACCAGATAGTCGCGCTCACCAGCATCGCCGGAGCACGTACGTGCTGCTGGCTTTGAACACAGGTCGCCGCCAGCGACACCTCATATGCAGCCGCCCGCCTAAAGCAGCTGCCCTGTTCCATGCCGAAAAACCGCAGCCTTTTGACAAGGAAGGTCCCATGAAAAAGATCATCGTATTCACCTTCGCCGGCCTTTTGCTCGGCGCGACGTCGTCGCAGGCCGCGACGCTGAAAGTGGCAGCCGACTGCACCTATCCCCCGTTCGGATATCAGGACGCGAAAGGAGAAATTAAAGGCTTCGACGTCGATGTCGCGCGTGCCATAGGCAGGCAGATTGGCAGTGAGGTCGAAATCATCTGCCAGGCTTGGGACGGCATGATCCCCGGCCTGCTCGCCGGAAAGTACGACCTGATCTCCGCATCGATGTCCATCACCGAGGAGCGGCTGCAGAGCATCAATTTCTCCGTTCCCTACCGCTCGTCGGCCGCCCGGTTCGTCGGGCTAAAGACCTTGGATGCCAAGCCGGTGACGGATGCAGGCGAGCCGAACCCGGAAGGCGTTGCCGGTAAGACCATCGGCCTCCAGCGCTCGTCGACCTATGCGAAGTACATCGCAGAGAAGTATCCGCAGACGACCGTGTCCGAGTATGACAAGGTCGACAACATGATCCTCGATCTTCAGGCCGGCCGCGTCGATCTCATTTTTGCTGGCCCCATCAAGCTCGACAACGATTTCCTCAGCAAGCCGGAAGGCAAGGACTACGGTTTCGTCGGTCCGGAAATCGACGACGTATCCTACTTCGGCCCCGGTATCGGTATCGGCATCCGCAAGGCCGACCAAGATCTTCTGAAGAATGTCGATGGTGCGCTGACCGCCATGTTCAAGGATGGCAACTTCAAGGCGATCAACGACAAATACTGGTCGTTCAGCGTCCTTCCGGCCTCCGCAAAATAATCCGCGACGACAACCGGACGGAGCCGATTGACGGCTCCGTCTTTCTTTGGAGACGACCATGGATCTATTGCAGGGATGGGGTGACGAGATCGCCCACGGCACCCTTTTGACCATGAAAGTGGCAGTCCTCTCGCTGCTCGTCGGCCTGTGCTGGGGCATGCTGGGCGCGTTGGCGCAGATGTCACCGAACCGGGCCGTGGCATCCCTTGGCCGTGGCTTCAGCCTGGTGATGCGAGGCACCCCCGAACTGTTGGTCATCCTGATCGTGTACTTCGGCGGCACTGTGGCGCTGACGAAAGCGGTCAACCTCTTCGTCGCGGATTTCGGCTTCGTCGAGGTGCCGCCTCTGCAGGCTGGCGTATTCGCGCTCAGCCTCGTCTTCGGTGGCTATGCTGCCGAAGTCCTGCGCGGTGCATGGCAATCCGTTCCGATCGGCGTGATCGAGGCGGGGCACTCGCTTGGCCTCGGGTGGTTTGTCATGTTCGTCAAGATCCGTCTGCCGCTGCTCATGCGCTTTGCATTGCCAGGCCTCGGCAACAACTGGATTTCGCTGATCAAGGATACCTCGCTGATCTCGATCGTCGGTTTGCATGAACTGATGGGCTTGTCGCAGATGGCCACTTCGGTCACCCGCCAGCCCTTCACCTTCTATATGACGGCCGCCCTGATTTACCTGGCTCTGACATTGGCAAACACGCGCCTCATCGCCTGGTTGTCTAATCGCATTCCATCCGTCAAGCGATTTGAGCATTCGATGTCCTTGCCGGCTTGCGCGATGGGCAACACGGCTGAACTGATTTGGATGGATCCTCCCTCACCGGCCGTAACCGTCAGAGCTGTCCAGAGCTGGGCACAAGGTTGTCTCCGCGGTCGACAAATGTCGCCGCACAATGGTCTTCGCAGGTGGGATCTTCCTAATGTTCGAAGCGCAGTCTCAATGAGCTGCCGCCAGCGAAGCGGAATGATCCTGCCCACGTCCGCAGCGGGGACGCTCAGCAGCCAAAATTAGATGGCGCGCTGAGGG
>NZ_FNGR01000050.1:0-33731 GCF_900103045.1 Ensifer sp. YR511 | reverse complement strand
CAGGGCGAACGCTCTGAGCGGGTGCGCGAAGCGGTCAATATCCTCGACAAGCGCCGCGTCGATTTCGAATATGACGGCGAGATGGCCGCCGACGTGGCGCTCAATGCTCGCGTCATGGAGCAATACCCGTTCTGCCGCCTCTCGGGCACGGCAAACGTGCTCGTGATGCCGGCGTTCCACTCGGCATCGATTTCGACCAAGATGCTGCAGGAACTCGGCGGCTCGACGGTGATCGGCCCGCTGCTCGTCGGGTTCGACAAGTCGATCCAGATCGTCTCGATGTCGGCCAAGGATTCCGACATCGTCAACATGGCGGCGATCGCGGCCTATGTCGCGGCTTCCCAGTGAAGCTTCCGAGTTTCATCGCTGAGCAGGACAGATGAAGCGGATGGGGGGCGAATGACTTTTCCATCTTGCCGGCGGGGAGGGTCGAAGCCGGATCCGGCAATCACTAACCGATATCGAGCAGCTGATTGATCGTCGTTTTGACAAAGGATCGAAACCAGGCATTTGGGGCATCCAGCGTCATGTTGTTGTGCCAGAGAATTTTATAGTCAATCTGACGGCCGGCACACTCGGAACGCTCGATCTGAATGGAATCAGGGGAGTTGCCGTACCGTGTCACCCGGTAAGGGAGCGCGGTGACTAACTCGGAACTTCCTGCAATCTCCAACGCATCGATGTATCTGTTCACCACCAAAGTGATGTTTGATTCCAGTGCGTGATCGCGAAGCAAGCGGTGCAAAAATCCGTGCTCTTTCCCCGAAGGGGTCACGATTACATAGTTCCATCGACTTAAGGACGACGGGTCGCCAGGATCGACGGCCGGTGTTCCCGCACGCGAAACGAACACGTACTGATCACGCAGCACGATCTCGGCGGAAAGCCCGGCTGGATAGCCCGGAAACATGCCCACGGCACAATCGAGGCGTGCGCTCTGAAGGCCTTCGATGGAGCCAAGGTTTGTGTGAGGGTAGAGTTCGAGCCTTGCCGCTGGGGCCGCGGCTGCGAATTTGCTGCTCAAGGCCGGTACGAGCCACATTGCCAAAGACTCGGTGATCGCGAGCCGGAACCTAAGCTCCGTCGTGTAAGGATTGAACGAGACTGGAAAGGTAATCCGGTGCAGCCCGGCGATGCTTGCCTGTAGTTCCGGCCAAATGCGAAGCAGCGTCTGTGTCGGTTCGACGCCGGTCGGGACCTTGATGAAAAGCGGGTCCTTGAAGAGGTCTCTCGCCCGCGCCAGCGCGTTGCTTACGGCGGGCTGTGACATTGCGAGCCGGCGAGCGGCACTCGTGACATTCCGCTCGATCATCACCGTATGAATGATGTTGAGGAGGTTCAGATCTATGCGGCGCTCGCTCAAGTGACTAACCAATCGATGTTCGTCAACCGACGTTCCGGCTTTTTGCTCCCGGCCTGCCCGCTACTCTGGAAGAGCTATTCGACAGTTAATTTATCTGACCGGCGGCCTTTGCTGTTTCAGGGACAACCTTGCTGTTTTCAAGGAGCCAGCGGCTAAATTCCATGAATCCCTTTACCCTCGGGCTTACATCGGGTGACACGAGATAATAATCACCAAATCGTTCGCCATTCCCACTCATCGGAACGAGCAGCCGGCCGGACGCGAGTTCCCGCTCAACCAGGCACTGCCGGGCCAACGCTATGCCTATCCCTTCGGCGGCAGCCTCGTAGCTCAGTCCATCCCCCTCAAGTACAATGTTTCGCGCATTGTCGAGGGCGGCTAAATGAGCTTCGCCAAGCCATATCTTCCATTGCTCCGGATGTACCGAGGAGTGAAGCAAGGTCTCCTCCCCGAGGGATGCATACGCTATCGCCCCTCCTCTGTTGGTCAGATACTCGCGGCTACACACCGCGATCATCGTACCTTTGAGCAACCGTTTCACTTTGAAGCCAGGCAGCGGTTCGTCCAGGATCTTGATTGTAAGGTCGATGTCAGGTCCTGGGATATCACTGGACCTGCCGACCGAAAAATTGAGCTTGATGTCGGGATGACTCGCGAAAAACCTTGGCAGCCGGGGCAGCAGCCAGTAGCGCATGAACATCATCGACGTCCTGACATTGAGAGGCCTGTCACGCGTCTGCCGGCTGACGCGTTCCACCTCACGTCTTAGCTGCAGGAAGATATCGTTGATCGACTCGTAGAACCGACGCCCTTCTGGCGTCAGCAAGATGTTTCGGTTCGTTCGAGTAAAGAGCTTCAGGCCCAGATGGTCTTCGAGCTTTTTGACCTGGCGACCGACGGCACCAGGTGTGACATGCATTTCTGCGGCGGCTCTGGTAAGGCTCTCATGCCTGGCTGCTGCCTCAAAGGCCACCAACGCATTCATTGGAGGAAGCATTCAGACTCCCTCCAGTTCTTTGCGATGGCCAACCGAATCATGCCTCAGCCTTCCTTGAAAATCACATTCCCAGATTCCGGAATGATAATTCTTACCTTGCCTTCCGCGACATTGACAGGGGTCTCCGCCCTCACGGTTTGTCCGGCGACATCGAGCACATACCGGAAGGTTGCGCCCTGAAAACTCTTCGTCAGCACTCGCGCAGGAAGGCCTGGTTGCTCGCAGCCAGCTGACTTGTCGTCAGCGTCAGTCAAAACCATTGCCTCAGGGCGTACTGCCAGTTTCACGCGATCACCCACATGAACGTCAGGCGCTTTGCCGGCGGTGACCACGCCGCAATTCTCGATTGCGATTTCCATCCTTGCCTCGTTGACGCCGGTCACCACCCCTTTCAGGAAGTTGCTTGCCCCGATAAACTCGGCGACGAAAGGGTGGCTTGGGGCCGCGTAGACTTCCTGAGGTGTCCCTACCTGCAAAATCCGGCCGCGTTGCATGACCACTATCCTGTCGCTCAGCGCGAGAGCTTCGCCTTGATCATGCGTCACGTAAACCGTTGTAATGCCTACTCTGCTGTGAATTTCCTTCAACCAGTCGCGGGCTTTGTCCCTTAACTGAGTGTCCAGATTCGACAACGGCTCGTCGAGGAGCAGGACCGTCGGCTGGTAGACGAGCGTGCGAGCCAACGCGACACGCTGCTGCTGTCCGCCGGAAAGTTCAAACGGATAGCGATGCGCATATTCTTGCATTTCCACGAGTGTCAGCGTCTCGCGAATCCGCTTGTCTCGCTCCCCTCGCGGAATTCGACGCAGTTTGAGAGGGAATTCGAGATTGCCCGCCACTGTCAGGTGCGGCCAAAGTGCATAGGACTGGAATACAAGCCCTGCATTCCTCTTTTCCGGCGGAAAATAGACACCCGCGTCGCTATCGAAGTACTTGATCCCGCCCACGATGATCGACCCGGATGTCGGCTTATCCAGACCGGCGAGTGCGCCGAGGGTTGTAGATTTTCCGCATCCGCTCGGGCCGAGAAGTGAGACGAACTCCCCGTCGGCAATCGTGAGCGATATTTCGTCCAGCGCTTTGAAGGAACCGAACGTTTTTGAAAGCTTGTTTAGGATGATCTCAGCCATGGAATTTTAACCCAAAGATACTCTTGCTCGCGTAGACGAACGCGAAAGTTATCGCCAATTGCACCGCCGACAGGGCCGCGACCCGACCGACCTGCCCCTGAACCCAGAACTGCAGCATTGTCGAGCCAATAACTTCGCTGCCAGGCGACAGCAGGAACACAGCGGTGGTGTATTCCTTGAAAAACTGGATGAAGAGCACTGCGAAGCAGGAGAAGAGAGCGGGTTTTAGGATCGGGACAACGGCCGCCCAGCAAGCCGTGACCCAATCCGCCCCCATGACCCTCGCGCTACGGTCGATGTCCGGTGCGATCTGGAGAAGAGAGGGCACGATCGTACCGTAGCCGTTCGAGATGTAGCGCATCACATAGGCCACGATGATTATGAAGACCGTGCCCCGCAGCCAGCCGATGGGCGGCAGCAGAATGGCGGCATAGAAGAACCCCAATCCTGCCACGAGCCCGGGGACTGCTCGAGGCACGACCGCCACGAAATCAAGAAACCCGCGTAACCTGAATTCGGATCTGTGAGCCACCAACGCAATGAGGGCCATGAACGCGGTGCCAATCACGGCTCCAACCGTCGAAATCAGCAGCGTGTTCAAAATGGAACGCCTGTAGGTTTCAACCGAGAAAAGTGCAGCGAAGTTCTCGAGGGTGAAAACGGTCCAGAACGGTATGAGGGGAGACAGGAACGAGACGAAGCCCCGCAGGACGAGCGCGGCAAGCGGCAGTATGATCGCGGCAAGCGCGAACGCAGTTGTCAGCGCGCAAAGGACCCACCCCCAGTTCCCGAGCGCCAGTAGTCTGGGTCTGCTGGCCTTGCCGCTCACACTGACGAAGCGGCGGTTATTCTTCAGAAGCTTCTGTTGGATAAAGACCAGCAGCATGATGGTGCAAAGGAGCACGACTGCCGCTGTCGCTACCAGACCGTAGTTCGGTTGCGCCGAAGCAATCCCCTCGGCGTAAAGCAATGTCGTCAGTACACGAATGCCGTACGGTTCCCCAAACACCAGCGGCACGGCCAGGGTCTCCAGGGCAAGTGTGATGTTCATTACGGTGCTGAAAAGTACGGCCGGTCGCATCATCGGAAGGGTCACCTTGCGCATGACCTGCCAGGGTCCGGCGCCGCAGGTGCGCGCCGCATCCTCGAGCGAGGGGTCCAAGAGTGCACCGGAGCTTTGGCAGTAGAGAAGCGTCAGGGGAACCTGGGAGATGCCTGTAACAAACGCCATCCCTGCCAGTGAGTAGAGGTTCCAAGGCTCACGGATTCCGGTTAGCGACTGCACGAACAACGTAGCATAGCCGGCAGGCCCGTAGAGCAGGAACCAGCCGAAAGCGAGCACGAGGGTCGACACGAACATCGGCCACAGCAGGACCTCGCCCAGAAGCTTGCGTCCCGGCATGTCTGTACGGGCGAGCACGATCGCGAGGAAGATTCCGATCAACTCGGCGACGAGGGTGGTAATCCCCGCGAAAATCAATGTGTTCCAAAGGATGTGCCCCACGTCATCGCTCGTAATCAGCGCATGAAAGTTCGAGGTCGTGAGCTGCGCATTGCTATCGTAAATGGGCGCTGAAAGTATCGACTGATACAATATTGGAATAATGGGCGCAGCTACGAGGACAACAGTCATTGCTGTTGTCGCCCATTGTATGGTGTTGGCCCGATCGAATTTGTGTGTTCGCAAAGGTGTTGTCCAAGCTAGAACGGAAAAGCTTCCGGGCGGCACCTGGCTGCCCGGAAGGGGATGGCTTTCACTTGAAGATTGATTTCCAGCGCGCGATAAATGCGTCGTGCTGTTCGACCTGGTCCTTATCGTAGTCGATCATGAGGGCGTTCTGTTTCCCGACCGCTTCTTCAACCGCCGCATAGGTGTGGCCGCCATTCACGTCCTTGGCCGAAAGATCGGGTCTGACGACCATTCGGTCGGCTCCCGCCAGGGATTTTTGCCCGTCGATCGACAGCAGAAAATCAAGCATCAGCTTGGCGGAGTTCGCGTGTGCCGCCCCCTTGGGGATTGCGGCAGGGCGTCCGTTAATCGGCGTGCCGTCGGAAATATAGCTCCAGCCAAGCAACTGGGCGCGCGCCGGATCCGCCACAGCGGCCCATCCAGACGCCGACCCGGCAAGATAGAGCAGCGAGTACTCGCCAACCGTGAGCTTTTCTATCATGGGGCCGGAGGACGTCTCCGTCCTGCTGAGAGGGGCCAGTGTGCCGTACCATTCCCATGCCTTTTCGCCATGGTGCTTCGCAAAGGCGAAATGCCCCGAGTAGCCAAAGGTGCTGCGGTCTGCCGGGTATGTCGCGATCCGGCCCCGGTAGATATCAGGATTTGCCTGCGCCTTTGCCGCGAGGTCGGCGAAGCTCGTGGGAACTGCCTCGGCGGGCAGGATCGCCTTGTTCCAGATGAAGATCAGCGGATCGCCCATGACGGTGTAAACGCCCGGTAGCGGCTTCATCGAGGCGGGATATGCGGAGGCCTCCGGCGACTGATAGGGTTCGATCAAACCCTTTTCCGAAAGGTTGATCCAGGATGCAGGGCCAACATTCACAATGAGATCGGCCGTCGTCTGTTTTGCACTTTCCTCCGCCAGAAATCGCTGAAAGACTTCGCCCGAGTTCATATCAAGCGTCTCAACCTTTACCCAAGGGTAGCGGTCATTGAAAGTCGTGACTACCTTTTCCCAGCGATCGGCTGCGATGTTGGAATAGATCAGCAGTTTGGATTCCTGCTTCGAATTCTCGATGATATCCGCATAGTTCGCGGGATAGTTGGCGGGAACTTGCTGAGCCATACAATTGGCTCCCCAAGAAACCGAAAGCGCCGTGGCAGATACGGCCGCAAATACAGTCTTCATACTTTCCTCCCATGACCGCACACTCGCTGTCTGCCGAACTTGACGTCTACGCAGGCAGAATGCGCATTGGAGAAATTCTGCGGAAATACCGGCTTTTCACAATCGATTATTTAGCGGATTGTTTTGAGTTTTTCTCCGCACTAAACGCGCGGTATCTGTCGCCTTCGCGCCTCACTCCAACGTGACATAGGAGCCCGCACCATTTCCTGCCAACGCGGGAAAATTTGGCAGTCTCCAGTCAGCAAATGCGCACCGCGTAGCAGGTGGGATGGCACTGATTAAGTCAAAAGTGTTCGCGAGATTTGACCTGCTCTCCAATCCACTTGCGGAAAGCGCGGATTGCTTTCTTCTGCGGCATTCCACTGGGGATACACAGATAGAAAGCCGAGTCCACCTCGGCTTCTATGGGGAAGAGCCTGAGCAGACTGCCGTTGGCGATGTCTTGGTCCATCATGTAGCTGCGTCCAAGCGCAACACCGCTTCCCATCAACGCGGCCTGATATGCCAGATATGTTCCGGCAAAAGTTATCCGACGCGCCTGCGATGGGAGTTCGACGCCTGCGGTTTTGGACCAGGCCCCCCAATCGTCGAGGCGAAATTCTGATTGTAGCAGCACGTGGCTCCCAAGTGCCTCGGGGCTTTCGGGTCGCCCATGGCTTGCAATGTATCGGGCACTGCAGACCGGCGTGAGGGTGGGCCTCATCAAGGGGTATGCCGAGTAGCCCGGCCATTCTCCTTTGCCGTAGCGGATCCAGACGTCCGCCCTATTGTCGGCCATCGAGCTCGGCTTCATGACGTCGAGCGTGAGTTCCACACCAGGATTTGCGTCGAGAAACTCCCCGAGCCGGGGCAAAAGCCATTGGCGCATGAAATGGTTCGAACAAGCAAGGCGGAGCGTATCCGCTTTATTGCTGTTTAAAAACCGCGCGTTCTGGTTCTCGATCTCGTCGATACAAGGCCCGAGCATCTGTGCGTAGGTTCTCCCAAGCTGGGTCAGTTCCTTCTTATTTGCACCGGACGAATAGAGTTCAACCCCCAGATACTCCTCCAGGACCTTGATCTGCCTGCCAATCGCACCGGGCGTCACGTGAAGTTTTTGTGCAGCCTCCACGAAGCTTGGATAGCGGCTAGAGACAATAAAGACGCGCAAAGGGTTCAGGGGAACGGGTGCCATTTCAACCTCTCAGGGGCTTTTGACGGATCGTAGAACTAGCCGACGATTCAGAAAGCCATTTGCACGAGGTGGAGAAAAAATCAATCTTGGCGCAGTTTATCTCGATTGTGCTCGACGGAAACCTGCATTGATATGAGCCCAGGGAAGGAACTCGAAATACCGCCTCACCTGCGGGTTTCGGGAGGAGCGTTTTCGGGAGGAGAAAAGGGAAATGTCGAAACGAAGCGACGAGTTCGCGAGCCTGGCATGTTCCAGGCGAGATATCATGCGCGGGATTGCGTTGGCTGGAATTGGCCTCTCGGCTACTGCACCGGTCTGGTCTTCGCTTGCTGCCGCTCAGGATAGTAAGTTGGCGCCGCGTCGGGGCGGGATCCTTACGCTCAACCTCACGTCGGACCCTGCGAACTTCGATCCGATGTCGACAGCAACGAACCGCGTGCTCTACATTGCCGGTGCCTGCTACAACAATCTCGTGATGTTCGATCCCATGCGTCCCGACGCGATTGTCGGCGATCTGGCCCGAGACTGGACGGTTTCAAAAGACGCTCTTACCTACACGTTTTCACTGATTGACGGTGTCAGATTTCATGATGGCATGCCGTTCACCGCTGAAGATGTGAAATACACCTTCGACTTCTTGCGCAATCCGCCGGAAGGCGCAGTGAGCGTGCGAAGCGACCAACTGGAAATGATCGACACGATCCAAGTGGTCGACGCTCTGACGGTGCGGATGGTGCTCAAGCGCCCCTCCCCGGCATTTTTGCCAACGCTCGCCTCGGGATGGATGCTTATTTATCCAAAGCATATTCTTGAAGACAAGGGCAGCATGAAAGACGACGTGGTCGGTACGGGGCCTTTCCGGCTTGCAAAGTACACCAAAGGCGTCAGCATCGAGCTCGTTCGCAACGAACATTACCATGTGCCGGATCGCCCTTATCTGGACGGCATCACGATCTACGTCATCTCCGATGCGGCTACGACGCTCTCCTACCTGAAGACGGGGCAGCTGACGGTCTTCATGAATATGGGTGACGAAGAAGCACGCCGCACGAAGCTGAATGACAAGGAACTCGTCGTTCAGGAGGTGCCGGCGCTTTCGTTCACCTGCGTGAGTTTCAACACCACAAAGGGACCGTTCAGTGATATCAGGGTGCGTCAGGCAGTCAGTCTGGTGATGGATCGTGCGGAAACAATCGCCGTTGTCGGCCAAGGCGAGGCCGTCACGGGAGGGCTTATGCCTCCGGGACGGTGGGCCGTGCCGCCCGGCGATCTCTCGAAAGTGCCCGGCTACGGTGGCGATCCAAAGGACAATCTGGCGAAAGCGCAAAAACTGATGCATGAGGCGGGGGTTCCTGACGGATTCACCACGACGCTGATGACCAAACGTAATGCGAACTATGAAGCAGTCGCGGTGTTCATGCAGTCGAAACTCGCCACGATCGGCATCAAATCCAGCATCGATCTCCAGGACGATACGTTGTCATACGACAATCTCGTCAAGAAAAACTATGAGATTTCCCCGTGGGTCCACACGGCGGGCGGTGACGATCCCGACACCATCTTTTCTGATTTCTATACCTGCAAAGCGTCGCGAAACTACTCTGGCATTTGCGACGGAAAGTTCGATGAAAGCTTCGCTCGGCAGTCGCAGGAGATGGACGAGACGAAACGGCGAGCCATTTCGCAGGAGATGGAGCTTGCCATGTTGAACCAATTCAACCGTGTCGTCCTGTTCTGGCAGAAGAAGTTCCTGGGACTCTCTCCCCGGGTGCAGGGTCTGATTATCCATCCAGTCATGGATAACAATCGCCGGTTCCAGAACGTCTGGCTCTCGGCCTGAACCAACACACCTACCAACGAAATCGGCGTAGCTCCGGCTGCGAACGGTCCTGCTTTGTCATCAAAATGAAAGGATATGACATATGAAAGCCAGTGCAAAGAATATCGTCAAGGAGCGCTACAAGGCAGGTCTTGTTTCGCTTGGGATCCAGGTCAAGGAATCTTCCCAGCACCTGGTTGAGATCGCCGGGGTCGTTGGCGCCGATTTCGTCAAGCTGGATTCGTTCCGCTGGCCGGTCAGCCCGGAGGTACTGCAGGGATTGATCCAGACGGCGTGGTCTCACCAGATGATGCCGTGGGTCGCCTCTCCGACCCAATTCTGGGACATGATGTGGCGCATGGACATGGGCGCGCAAGGCATGTCCATCGCCTGCGTGCGAACGCCCGAAGACGTTCAGCAGATGGTCGACGCGACATACTATGCGCCGATCGGCCGACGTGAATCGAACCGCCCGCTGCGCTTCCGCGGCATGGCGCAGGGCGACTACTTCGATCTTGCGCGCGAAGAGACCTTGCTGTGCGCCCAGATCGAGGATGAGGAAGGCATCGCCAACCTGAAAGAGATCCTGAGGAACGAGTATCTCGATGTCATTTGCGTCGGCAGTGGCGATCTGGCGATTTCTCTCGGCGTTCCGAATGACCGCAATCATCCCAAAGTCAAGGAAGCGCGCAAACGCATTCATCTCGAGGCCCTGGCCGCCGGCAAGCAGGTGACGGTCACTCAATCGGTGACGCCGGAAGGCCTCGACGAAGCAGCCTATTGGGTGGAGCAAGGCGTGAAGATCGTGACATTGGATGGCCCCTTCAAGGTCCTCATCCAGGTTTACGGCGATGCCCTGAAGAACCTGAAAAGCGCAATTGGCTACGACGCCACCCGGCTGGCAGCCGAATAAGCATAGGGGATGAAGAATGAGCGAGCATCCGGATCGATACCCGACGGTTACCTTCCGGGTGCGGCGCTCATTTCTGCGTCTGCCCGCAGGTTTGATAGAAGGCTTTCGGGGGACGCCGATTGCAGACCTGAGCGACGCGGTCGGCCGTCTCTACACGCTCGATGGGACCATTCGGCCGATCTATCCCGGAGCGCCGCGCCTCCTTGGCTCGGCAGTCACTGTGAAATGTCCAGCCGGGGATAACTTCGGTGTGAAGGCTGCATTGCAGCTGATTGAGCCAGGAGATGTGCTCGTGATCGATGGCCAAGGCTTCACCGAGTGGTGCCTTGGCGGTTTTCGAATGCTTGAGACCGCCATCGCCGAGCGTGGCTTGCGAGGTGTCATCGTCAATGGGGCCTATCGCGATGTGGAGCAATGTGCAGCCGCGCGGTTTCCCGTGTTCGCAAAAGCGATTGCGCCCTGGTCGGGACCGAAGAAGGGGCCGGCGGAGATCAACGTGCCGGTGGCATGCGGCGGCGTAATTGTCGAGCCGGGTGACCTTGTGGTGGCCGACCTCGACGGAGCAGTTGTCATTCCCCGGCTCTATGCGACGGCAGTCCAGGACAGAATCCAGAAAGTGAAGCCCACACTCGGCGCCGAGATCGACCGCGAACGTCATGTCCAGTTTTGGCGCGACTTTGAGGCTAGAGACGGCGTCTTCCTTGATTAAGGCTTGAGGAGGTTTTCCTTGTTCGCTGCACCGCCAGAAATAACGACTGAGGTTTGGTCGAAAATACCCGACGAACTGGAGCTTTGGGATCGTCCGTCCGATTTTGTGCGGGTAAAGCGCCAGGGTCAAAGGCTCGGATCATTTCTTGAGGGTCCAAGTTTCGACCGCGAGGGAAACCTCTTTGTTGTCGACATAGCATTTGGCCGGATTTTCAAGATCGACCCCGAGCGGCGATGGAGCGTGGTTGCAGAGTATGACGGCGAACCCAATGGCCTCAAGGTCCATCGAGACGGACGGATCTTCGTCGCAGACCACAAGCGGGGGATTTTATTGCTGGACCAGGAAAGAGGTACCGTGGAGCCCGTCCTGACCCACTATCGGTTCGAACCCTTCAAGGGTGTCAACGACCTCTTCTTTGCGGCGAACGGGGACCTCTACTTTACCGATCAGGGCTCGACCGGACTGCAGGACCCAACCGGCCGGGTCTTTCGCTGGCGCACGTGCGGCGAGTTGGACCTGCTTCTAGACAATTGCCCGAGCCCGAATGGCCTTGTGCTAAATCTGGAAGAGAAGACGCTCTATGTATGCATGACGAGGGCGAATAGCGTTTGGAGAGTTCCCCTCCTACCGAAGTACGCAGGCGTCGATAAGGTCGGCAACATGCTGCAACTCTCCGGGTCTTATAGCGGCGGGCCGGATGGCGCCGCAATCGATGAGCGTGGCAACCTATATATATGCCATCCCGGTTTGGGTTCGGTTTGGGTTTTCGACCGTTTTGGAGAACCCATATATCGGATCAGATCATGTGAGGGACGATCCACCACAAATCTGTCTTTTGGCGGCGGTGACAGGAAGACGCTCTTCGTCACGGAATCCAGCACAGGGTCGATCTTGAAGGCCCAGCTCCCCTTCGCGGGTCGTCCAATGTTCTCGCATGCGTAACTGAACCAAATTTTCGCGTGGTGGAAACAGTTTGCCTTGGGGGCCCCCACCTCCTGGGGTCGCTGCAGGGCTGCGCTGCCGTCTGCTGCGGGCAGAATGAACGACCTTGTATCGGCCCGATCCTTGCCAGGCAACCAGATGCGTGGGGCGATCGAGCACTCACTTGGCGCATCACGCTTGGAAGTCTGATGTTTCGACCGTTGCCGCTCAAGTGCGTGAGCAAAAGTCAACCCGGCGTCATTTTTTGTCGGTTGCGCGTCGTGGCTGGTCGGTTCCAATGGCAGTGATGGCTGAGGAGCTGATCTTACTTAGAATCGGGAGGAAATATGAGCAAACTTATCACTGTGGCACGAACCGATCTTTCCAGGCGGCAGGTGCTCAAGAGTCTAGCGGCGGCCGGAATTGGCGCGTTCGTGGTCAATCAATTTGGGAGCGTAGCGTTTGCCGCTCCCTCGGGTCGAACGCTTACCGCAAATATGAAGGATCCGCCGAATTTCGACATCATTGGGAACAGTACGTCATGGGTCATTCTGACACTCGGCCCCTGTTACAACGGACTTCTCACGACCAATCCTGAAAAGCCCGAAGAGCTCGTTGGGGAGCTTGCTCAAAGCTGGACCGTGTCGAGCGATGGCAAGCTGGTCACGTTCAAACTGCATGAAAACGTGAAGTTCCACGACGGCGCGCCGTTCAGCTCCGCCGACGTAAAACACACGTTTGATCTGGTCCGAAATCCGCCCGAGGGCGTCGCTAGTATCCGCAAGAACAGTCTTGCGGTGATCGACCGCATCGAGACGCCCGACAAGCTCACGGTTGAGTTCTACCTGAAGCGACCGCAACCTTCATTCTTGCCGTTGCTCGCCACAGGATGGATGGTGATCATGCCGAAGCACATCTTGGAGCGTGACGGCAACATGCAGAAACAGGTTGTCGGGACTGGTCCGTTCAAATTCAAGGACTACCAACGCGGAGTTCGATTGGATCTGGTTCGCAACGAGGAGTATTTTCAGACCGACCGGCCGTATCTCGATGGCATTACGTTTTTCGTCGCCGAGGATCCGTCCACACTCGACGCCTATTTCAAGACCGGGCAGATCCTTTTCTACAATGAAATGAGTTCGGACTCCGGCTTGAGGTTTGAGAAAGATGAAGACAGCGGTGTGACGGTCCAAAGGGTCGTTGCCCTCAATCCGACTGCGATAACGTTGAACGGTCGCAGGAAGCCACTAGACAACAGACGGGTCCGGCAGGCGATCAGCTATGCGATCGACCGCAATGAAGCTATCAAGCTTCTGGAGCAGGGTCAGGCCGAAATTGGAGGGTTCATTCCGCCAGGCCGTTATGCGATGCCACGTGAGAAACTGCTGCAGATGCCCGGATACGGCCCCGACGTCGAAGCCAATCGTGAAACGGCACGCAAGCTGCTGGCGGAGGCCGGATACGCAAACGGCTTGAAGCTCAGGATGCTGGTACGAAAGAATGTCAATCACGAAGAGCGGGCCGTGATGGCCCAGGGGCAACTTGCTCGGGTTGGTATAGAGGTTACACTCGACGTCCAGGAAAGCGCGATGTTCTTCGACAGCTTCAACTCGGCCAACTTCGACATCGTTTCCCAAGGCGGCATCGCCTACCCCGTCAATGACCCGGACGTCGTATTCGGTTCTATCCATACGTCCGGACCCGCAAACATTTCTGGGGTTACCAATGCCGAACTCGACAGGTTGTATGAGGCGCAGACGTTGGAAACAGACGTCGTCAAGCGCACGGCAATAGCTCATCAGCTAGAAGAGATCGCGTTGAACGAATGCAGCCGCATCGTGCTCTTCTATCAAAACAAATTTGTCGGTCACTCATCCAAGGTGAGCGGTTACGTGGCGACGGGCAACCCCGACGATTCTTCGCGAATGGTGAACGTGGCCCTGACAGAATAGCATTTGCATATGCGGTCGCGGCATGGTCGTCGCGACCGCACCTTTTCGACTAGTCGGGCATTGCCAATGTTGCGGGAAGAAGTGGGCCTGCCTCTCCCTTTTCTTCGGCAGCATGGCTCCTCTGAGCATCGACGCGAAACGTTGCAATCGAGCATTGAGAAGGGGGATGAGCGCCCCTTCGCAAGGCATTTTCACTACCTGAAAAACAACGGGGACCGGTTTGGAAATGGGATCATCCGCCAAGGGAATGCGAACGATCATCGATACGATCGATGATGAACTTGCACGGTTCGGCGGCAGCAACTTGCGGGTGGAAAACAAAATTGCTGGCGATAAATGCCGTGATCGAGGCTTCCAGAGCGGGCGATGCGGGCCGAGGCTTCAATGTCGTGGCGCAAGAGGTCCAAAAGCTTGCCGAAGAAGCCGCGCATCTGGCTGATCGGTTTCAGGAAGATATCCAGCGGCAGCTACGTATCGAATGATCATCTCGTAGCGTTCGCACGCACGCAGGGATATCAGGAGTACGACGGGCTAGGCTGGTACGGAGTTGTCGTCAAGCGACTTCAGTCTTAAGCACGTGAACCTGGCGCAAATTCGGCGCTTTCAGTTTCGAATTGGGGATGGCCTCATCGTGACCATGACTTGTCGAGGCGTCGCGACACAACGGACTGGCGGTGCTCATATCGACGCCGATCTTCAACCATTCGCTCCCGCATTGCGCAAACGAAGCTTCTGAAGAAGTCGGTCAATTCCGGCATCGATCGACCTGATATCAAACAAGCGACGGACGCGAAACTCGGCTGCCTAAGCATTTGGTTGGCGCCTAGACATGAACCGCGGCGACTTCGGCACGCAGGCGAACGTCGCGGTCGTGCTCCATCATTTGGATTTCGCGGGCTTTCAGGAGTACCGGCTCGACGAATTCTGAGGGAATGCACGCCAACCCGTCGACACCGATTGCGACCAGATCTCCACATACAATCCGAACGCCCGCCAACGTGACGGGTTCGCCGACCGATATCGTGTGAAAACGACCCTTGCTGCGCAAGGGCGAGGTGCCACGGCAAAGCACAGGAAAAGAGCTGGCAGCCAATGCTTCCGCATCGCGCGTTGCACCATGCAGCACGACGCCGTTTAGTGCATTGATCTGCGCACGCAATGAATGGCCTTCACCCCAGGTCGCGATCTCCGTGTTCCCACCGGCATCGATAACGAGGATATCGCCGGGGCTCGCCAAGGAGAGGGCCGCCTCCCCTTGGCGAGCCAAACTCGCCGCGCCCGGCTCTGCGCGCCCCTGCCCAAGCGTAAAGGCCCGCCCGAAGACGGTCCCTCCGTTGCCACCGAGCAGGCGATAGCCGCCGCCAGCGTTTTGCGAAAGGCCGAGTTCGTCCATAGCGTCGCTGATCTGCCCGACGCCGACGCCTGCAGCAATCGCCTGCTCAATGGTCTTGTTCATGCCGGCACCTTCGGAGCGGTCGCGGCAATCGATGGCTTCTTTGAGACCATATCGAACCAGGCTGCAAGAGCGGGCCTCTCCTCACGCCAGCCGGCCGCTTCGGGCAGGCGCAAGTCGAGCCAACCGAGTGCGCAAACGAGGGCGACTTCACCGATAGTGAGATTCTCGGTGGCGAGGTCGGCGGCGTCCTTCTCGGCAGCGTTCAACCCATTGATGACCTTGAGGAGTTGCACTTTTTTCCAGTCGTCCCACCGCTTATCTTCGGGGCGGAGACCCTCGATCCGGGTCAGTTGGCCCGCTTCCAAGATACCGTCGCCAAGAGCGTTGCGGCGCAGCGCGGGCCACTTCGCCTCGAGGGAAGAAGCGGGGTTGGTTATCAAGCGCATCGAGATACTCGGCAACGACCGTCGACCCGTAAAGCACGGTACCATTGGCGAGCGTCAGTGCCGGAATCTTGCCGAGCGGGTTAACAGCAATGGCAAGCTCCAAGGGCTGCAATGGGTTCACCGGCGCGGGGACGAGCTCAAGCTTGTCGACCAGCCCCTTCTCGCGCGCGACGATCATGACCTTGCGGACGAATGGCGACAGGCCGCCATGTAGAAGTTTCATCATTTTCATTTCTCCTTTCAGCCCTGGAAGCGCGGCTCGGGCAGGCCCTTGACGCCGACATCGATGCGGAAGAGACCGCCTGCATCCGGCTCGGCGGCCCGTTGCTCTTCGCTCAGCCCCTGCCAGGCGGTGGTGACGTAGAGGATGTCCCGGTTCGGGCCGCCAAAGCCTGCGCAGGTGACGTTGGTGACCGGCATTTCGACGACGCGGTCGACCGTTCCGTTTGGCGCGTAGCGAACGATGCGTTTGCCCGCGAATTCGCAGTTCCAGATGAAGCCCTCGGCGTCCACCGTCGAGCCGTCGGGGCGGCCCGGGTTCGCGGTCAAGTCGGCAAAGACACGGCGGTTAGAGATGACGCCGTCGTCGATATCGAAGTCGAAGGCCCACATCATTCGCTTCGGGGTGTCGGCGAAGTACATGGTCTTGTCGTCGGGGCTGAAGCAGACCCCGTTCGGGATATTGATACCGTCAAAGAACTTCCTGGCGGAAAAATCAGTGCCGATCCTCCAGAAGTTGCCGTCGTCCTGTCGAACCTTGTCGTTCATGCTGCCAAGCCAGAAGCGGCCGCGGCGGTCACACCTGCCGTCGTTCAGTCGGTTGTCCGGCAGGTTCTCTTCGGGATGGAAGATCTTCTCACGGTCGCTGACACCGGGATCAAAGGCATAGATGCCGTCGTCCTGTGCCAGGATCATGCCGCCGCTTTCGCGCAACGCGTAGCTGCCAAGCGCGCGGCCGCCGGTCAGATAGACCTTGTGTTCGCCGCTTGCGAGTCGAAGGATTGCAGCCGCGGCCGACGGACGTCCATCCACCACAGAAGATTGGTGCGGTCGCACCACACCGGCACTTCGCCGACTTGATCGCCGGAATTCACAACACATTCTATTTGGGTCATCGGTCTCAAAAGCTCCTTTGCATTTCGTTTCAGGGGCGCCTCTCCGCACGCAGGAACCCATGCGCCGGAAGAATGTCCGGACGCGCCCTTGCGGGTGAACGCAGGTATTTTCGGTGTGCTCACCGGGCGCTGTCAGACAGCGCGCCAGTCAGTTCTAAAGATCAGGCTTCCTCAGTGAAGACCTCCTCGCGCTTCCTGCGAAATTGCGGAAGTATGACGGTTGCAAGCAGGAGCGCAGCCACCAGGAGCAGCGCCGCCGAGACCGGACGCGTCACGAAGGTCGTCGCATCCCCCTTGGCGAGAAGCAGGGCGCGTTTGAGGTTCGATTCCAGCATGGGACCGAGAATGAACCCGAGCAGAAGCGGCGCCGGCTCGCATTTCATGCGCATGAACAGGTAGCCGATGAAGCCGAATACCGCAGCGGTCATGATCTCGAACGTCTGATTCTGGATGCTGTATAGCCCGATGACGCAGAAGACCAGAATGGCCGGGTAGAGATAGCGATAGGGCACCGAAATGAGCTTTACCCAGATGCCGACGAGCGGCAGGTTGAGCAACACCAACAGGACGTTTCCGACGAACATCGAGGTGATGAGACCCCAGAAGAGGACCGGCTGCTGCGTGATGACCTGCGCAGTGGCTCGGCCATTGCCGAGGCGGGCTTGGGTGACAACTGGGCAGATTTTCGCCGTAGGATGAATGCTTTCCGCAAAGCCGGTTGCTGCATCACCGTTGGGACGTTTCAATCCGACCTCGCAGCCATTGCCGCACCTATTTTCAACGACGACGGAGCGGTGATCGGCAGTCTTGCCCGCATTCTCAACCGAACGCATGCAGAAACGGACGAAGAGCTTGCCGTAGATATCTGTGATGCCGCTCGCCAGTTTTCCAAGGAGCTGCAGAAGGGCGCCGACAGATTGGGAACCCGCAATGAGGTGCCCTCGACCGTTGAGCGAGATGAAGACCTTCTAGGCAGCCTGGTTGAACACATCTAGTTGCTCGTGCGCCTTTAGCGGCGCCTGCGAATAGGAATTCGAGACGCCCCGACAGAGCTGTCGAGCACGTTTTGCCTTGCGGCCTGGAAAATCTTGAGCAGCGCGCTACGGACGGTTAGGAAGCTCTGCACCCAAGAACAGCGGCCCCAAATGACGCCATCTGCCTACAAAAGCCGGGACAATGGTGTCCCGGCTCGGCGCAAACATTACGGGCGCTATCAAGCCGCCTCATCGTTCACGGCAGCGATCACCGTTCGTGCGATCACAGCGATTGTTTCATCACTCAGGGGTTTACCTGTCGCACGGATCTTGTCGAGGCATGCCTGGAGGACCGGCTCTATATGCTCGCGCTCCGCATCGATCCCCAGCTGGTCCAGCTTTTCCCACATCGAGAAGTTCCCGGTCGATCGCGTAATCGTCCATTGCCGCTTGTTTCCAACCAACTCGGGGATGAGGCTCCAATGTATCAGTGGATCAATGTCCAGTTCCTGGATGACGCTGTCGGATCCACCGCAAGCGAAGGCCGACGTGCCTGTGATCGGATGCATCGGCGAGATCGGCTGGCCGATAATTTCTTCCGCCACGCGAGCCAGCCGCGTCAGCTCCTGCAGCTTGATCCCGGTTTTGATTCCATAGAGCGCCTCAAGCGACACAGCGACATGCGCAAGATCCGCCTGCCCCGAAATCGAACAATAGCCGTTGACGGTTACCTCGACACCTTCGGCGCCCGCGACGACGCCGGCGAGCGAATTGGCATTGGCGAGCGCAAAGCCGTTGTGCGGGTGGACAAAGATCTTCGCGTTCGGTGCATACTTCTTCGCCAGCCGGGTCATGTAAGCGAAGGCCTCAGGCGCGCAGCCCGAAGGGCCATCGGCCAGAAGAATGCCCTTGGCGCCGGCCTTGCCTACCAGCGAGGCATATTCCTCGATATAAGCGTCATCCGCATAGTTGACCTGATTGATCGTGCAGGAAGGCTCAAGACCCGCGGCCAGGCAGGCTTCGATCAGGCGCAGTACACGTGCGTTCTGCTGGTCCTTGTTTACCGGGACCATGGCCTTGCGCCAATCCTTGCCCTCCCAAGCAGCCTGGAAGGCACCGCCAATTCGGATCGGGGCAGCACCTGCAGCCGGCGCGCCGCCGAACTGGACGATTTCAATACCGGCATCGCGCGCCAGCTTCACGTCGTCCTCGCTGCGCCCGCCGGTCATGATCATCCGGCACGCCGGATTGACCGCTTTGACCCTGCGCACGTCCTCGGACATAGACTCGAGCGTGTGGCCGCGTCCGAACATCGAAAGCTGGATTTCGCCCACGCCGACAGCGACGATTTCCTCCATCAGCCTGTGGCGCACGGCCGGGGCTAGGTTCACACCGGGCATCTGCTCAATGTTGCGCAACGTGATATCGCGGACTACGACCTCTTTGGGGGCATCCGTGCCAATCGCACGCGGATCGCGGCTGTAGGCCGACGTCATCCATTTGCCTTCGGTGTAGGCATCCGGCAGGCGCAGTGCGTTCACGCTGTCGCGCATCGCCTGAAGTTCTGCCTGCGTAAAGATCTGTGGCTTCTTGGCCATGGGAATTTCCTCCGCAATTTTGACTGTCCAAAACCTGAAGGCATTGGTCGGATCTCGCAAGTGAGTTATGCTCACTGAGGCTTAGGAAAACTCAAGGCTTGCAATGCATCCCGCCCCGCTAAACGCGCTCTACGCTTTCACTCTCGCTGCCGAACACCAGAGTTTTTCTGTCGCGGCACAGGTCCAGGGCGTGACACCCGGCGCGATCAGCCGTCAGATACGAACTCTGGAAGAATACTTGGGGTGCAGCTTGTTCGAGCGTGGTGCTCGCGGCGTCGCGCTGACGCGCGAGGGACAGGAAGCGTTTCAAATCACCCGCAAGAGTTTTGATCAGCTACAGGATCTCAAGTTCATCGTTAAACGCCAGATCGGCCGCACGATTACAATCCATTGCTCGCTGCTCTTTATGCGCTACTGGCTCATGCCGCACATGCAGAACGTGATCGATCAGTTGCCGGGCATTGACCTTGCTTACTCAGTAGCGCGCCCTGATCTGGATATCCTGAACAGCGATAGCTGTTTCATCCGCATCGGCGATGGCCGGTGGCCGGGGTTGCGCTCCGACTATCTCATGCCCGGCGATCTGATCATGGTTGCCAGTCCCCGGGTCGCCAATCAGCTGGCACAGAGCGCAGAGGCCGATACCCTGCGCTCTCAGGTGCTAATCCGGTCGCAGCACTCAGGCCATCTTCCCGACCCTTGGGACTGGTGGTTCTCCAATGTCTGGAAGCGCAGTCCAGCGGATTTCACCTTCCTGAATATCTCGGCAGAAGCAATGGCCTACCAGGCGGCGAAGGATGGGTTGGGGATCGCCATCGGCCGCGCTGCCCTCTTGCAAAACGAACTGCGTGAGCGCTCGCTGACCCAACTTGGTGTCCGTGCGAGTCAGAACGGCTGGGGATACTATCTGGTCTATGCGGACCGGATGAACAATTCTCCTGGTTTTCGAAAGTTGAAGCGCATCCTGGTGGGACACGGTGGTGCCTGGGACGCCTGATGTTGTCGCAGCGGCTTGAGGCAAGCATATCGCTGGAGTTCGTTTTCCAGCGAAAGCTCCATGCCAGCGTTTTCCAGGCGCTTAAGAAAATGCGTTGTCTCGCAATTCTATTTGGGAGAACCAAACCGCGGGCGGCGCTTGCGCCAGGACTGTCGTTGGACAAGCCCTCGGCATTGGCGGCTGAGGCCTTGCGCGCACCTGGGTTGGGATGACGCGGTTCAATTGATCAAGACGCCATGAGTGGGATCGGCAACGGCGTCTCGGTCTCGTCAAGGATCTCAAAGCTGTATTTGCCATATGCATCGACCCCTACCGAGTAGCTGAGGCGGTTCTGCACAAGGTTGTTCTCGTCGAAGGTCAGCGCCTTCCGGATCATGGCTGACGATGGCAAGCCTATTGCTGATATCGCCGCCCGCTATGGCACCACCGAGACGGTGGTCCGCAAGCGGCTCGCCCGTGCCCGCGTCTCCCCTGCCCTTCTGGAACTCCCGCGACGAAGCCACCACCTACGATCAGCTCACGGCCTTCACCCTCAGTGATGATCATGGGCGGCAGGAGGAGGTATGGAACGCCCTGCCCTCTTGGAACCGAAACGGACACGCGATCAGCTGCGCGAGGAAGCAATTCCCGCGACGGACAAACGTATCCGTTTCATCGGCGGCCTCGACGCGTATGAAGCCCTTGGAGGCGATGTCCGGCGCGATCATCTTCGATGAACGCAGCCAAGGCCATGCGATGAACGCCACGCTGGTCGAAAAGCTCGTCGCGAAGAAAATGGAAAATCTTGCCAGCGGACTGCGCGCCGAAGGTTGGGCGTGGGTGGAGATCAAGCCCGAAATGGACTGGCATGCCATGCGCGGCTATGGGCGGGTCTTTCCTGTCGAGGCCGAGCGGTCTGACGCCGAAAACCACGAACTGGGGAAGCTGCGCGAGGAGCAGGAGCACATCGAAACCGTGATCGACTGCGACGAGGGCCTCGAGGCGCGCCTTGCCGCAATCTGGTTCCGCAGCAGCGAGATCGATCGTGAAGCTTATGCCCCTGCCGACCTTTAACGTGCGGGCGTTCTGCTTAAGCTCGACTACATGGGCGAGCCCGCCTCCCATCGCGGCTACCTGAAGCCGGAGTCCGCTCAGGTGCCTCTCACCGGCGAAGCCGAGGCGGACGAGCAACACGGCGGCGGACCCGGCGCTGTCGTGACCGAGACGGGAGCGCCAGTTCTCACGCACTCCGTGGCCCTCGTCGAAGACTTGGCCGCACAGCGCACGGCCGCCATTCGGCTGGAGACCGCCAACAACCACCGCGTGGCGCTCGCAAGCGTCGTGCATTCACTGCTCTTGCAAACGCTGTTGCCGCATGCGCGAAATCACTCCTGCCTCGACATCGTTCTGACCACGAAAAACTTGCCTGCACTCATGAAGGCCCCTGAGGACAATCCGGCGCTTGCAGGGGTCGACGAGCTTCGGGAGCGGTATGGTTATGAGGTGCCGGGAAACCCAGCCGATATGTTCGAATGGTGCCTTGATCGCAGGGAGGATGAACGTCTCGCCATTCTGGCCTTCGCAGCCGCCCAGTCGATCGATGCCGTCAAGGACAAGTACGACTACCGCAGGACCGAGCGCGTCCACTCGGAGGCACTGGCCGTCGCACTTGACCTCGACATCAGCGCCTACTTCGAGCCCACGGCCAAGAGCTACTTCAGCCACATCACTCGGGACGGCATCGGACCGCAGTTACCGAAGCCAAGGGTGCAGACGCGGCGAAGGGATTGCCCGCATGAAGAAGGGTGAGGCAGCCGCCTATGCCGAGACGCAGGTCAAGGGCACCTCATGGCTGCCATTGCCGATCCGTCCGGCCTCTGTGGCGGCTCAGGGCAAGATTGTCGAGGCGGATGTAGTCGGCTTCAGCGACGCCCTCTGTGAGGCTGCCGAGTAGCCTCAGGTTGTCTCCAGTCGGCCGCGCAGTCATGCGCGGCCGACTGCCCTTTTTGGGGCGGGGTGGGTTGGCCGCCCGGATCGATCGGGCGGCCAACCTGCGAGAGGGGAGCCCTCTCGCTCTCCCAAAGCGATGTTTCGCTCGCCAGACAAAACACCGATCATCGCGAAGGGGCCATAGGTTCCTCGCTCAAGGCAGATTGAACACCGCAACAACGGCATCGCTTTTCCACGGGGTGAACGATCGGATCAGGTCCGCGAGACATGCGATCGACCGCGACTCAGCTATAGTGAGTCGGTACTAGTGCAAACGATTCTCCCGAGCGAGGGCGGGAACGACGGATTTGGGTGGGTGAGCGCGACAATTATTGTCACCTGACAATCAAAGTAAGGCACGGAAAAAAAACAATAATTTCGGATGGCCACTACCGTTAATTTCGGTTAACCAAAAACTCCTTGACCCGAACGCTCGTTTGAAGATCATTTGCGGAAACTTCAATGAATTACTGGAATTTGCGTGAATGGCGATGAAAGTTGCGATTGTTGAAAGCAAAGAGAAGCGCGCGCGTTTTTCTATCGACGAGACGATAGCGGATGACTCCAGCTTGCTGAGCGGCCAGCTGCAGGTCCTCTTCGAAAAGCTCTTCTCACCAAATGCCAAGAAAACGCTCCGGCGCTTCAGCAGCACCGAGGCGGCAAGGCTCCTGGGTGTCACGGACAGTTACGTCCGGCACATCGCCTCACAGGAAGAGGCTGTCACCTCTGAGAAGACGGCTGGGGGTCGGCGCACCTTTTCCCTGGATGAGGTCAACACCATCCGGCAGCTGCTCGGGCGAACCAAACCTTCATATTTACCCGGTCGCCGCGAAGGCGATCATCTTCAGGTGATCGCGGTCACCAACTTCAAGGGCGGTTCGGGCAAGACGACCACGGCGACGCATCTCGCCCAGTATCTTGCCTTGCGCGGCTATCGCGTCCTTGCGGCCGACCTCGATCCGCAGGCTTCCATGTCCGCCATGCTCGGCTTCCAGCCGGAGTTTGACGTCGGTGAAAACGAAACGCTCTATGGCGCAATCCGCTACGACGCCGAGCGGCGCCCGGTGACCGACGTTGTGCGTCAGACCTACTTTGCCGGCCTCGACCTGATCCCGGGTAACCTGGAGCTGCACGAGTTTGAGCACGATACGCCACGGGCGCTCGCATCGAGGGACGCCGTGGACACCGACATGTTCTTCATGCGCGTCGGAAACGCGCTGATGGACCTGCAGGACCGATATGATGTCGTGGTGATCGATTGCCCGCCCACACTCGGCTTCCTAACCCTCTCGGCCCTTTGCGCGGCGACCTCGGTCCTGATTACGGTTCACCCACAGATGCTCGACGTCGCGTCAATGAACCAGTTCCTCTCTATGACCTCTGATCTCTTGAGCGTGGTCAAGGGGGCCGGGGGCGATCTCGACTACGACTGGATGCGTTACCTGGTGACCCGGCATGAGCCCAATGACGGGCCACAGGCCCAGATCGTTGCATTCCTCAGAAGCTTGTTCGGAGAGCGCGTGTTGACGTCGATGATGGTGAAATCGACTGCCGTCTCTGATGCCGGCCTATCCAAGCAGACGATCTACGAGGCCGGACGGGAAACGATGAACCGGCAAACCTACGACCGGGCCGTTGAGGCGATGGACAGCGTCAACTCCGAGGTAGAGACGCTTATTCGAGCATCATGGGGTAGGGCATGAAGGGCAGGGACATCCTCAAGGGCATGGTGAACTCCGCCGAGCACGCCAAGGCCGAAGCACCACACGCGGTCGTGCCGCACAAGCCGGCTGGCGCCGTCCGCGCCATGAACCTGTCGCTCGGTCGCCTGAACGAGGAGGCTGCAGCGGCTCGGGAACTTCGGGACGCGATCGCAGCCGGCGACAAGGTCATCGAACTCGATCCGGCGCTCATCGAAGTCGCCTTCATTCGCGATCGCATACCACTTGAAGCCGATCCGCAGTTCGACGAACTGAAGGCTTCGATGTCGGCAAACGGTCAACAAGTGCCGATCCTCGTTCGGCCGCATCCCGACAAGCCGAACCAGTATCAGGCCGCCTATGGCCACCGACGCCTGCGCGCGTCGGCAGACCTTGCCCGGCCCGTCAAAGCCATCGTCCGCAACCTGACGGACGAGCAGGTCATTCTCGCCCAAGGACAAGAGAACGGCCCTCGTGTTGATCTGAGCTTCATCGAGCGGGCGCTCTTTGCACGGCGCATGGAAGAACACGGCTTTGATAGGGAAACGATTTCCAAGGCCTTGTCTGTCGACAAGCCCGAGACGTCCCGTTTGCTGCAGGTTGCCGAAGGCGTCAGCACCGAGATCATTCTTGCGATTGGGCCGGCGCCCAAGATCGGGCGGCCGCGCTGGCTCGCCTTTGCCGAAAGGCTGAAAGACGGCGCATCAGCCAAACGGGCCCAGAAGGAGATCCAGGCTGCCGACTTCCTCGGCGACGAGACCAGCAAACGGTTCGACCGCCTTTGGAAGGCGATGACGGCCGCGGAAAAGAAATACAGGGCAATCGAATCAATACGCACAAAAAAGGGCGTTGCGCTCGCCTCGATCGAGCGCAATGTCCGTGGTTCGAAGATTACGGTCACATCGGCAGAGTTCGCAGAATTCCTGTCCTCGCGCATGCCCGAATTGGTGGCGATGTTCGAAGAGGAAAAGCAAGGAAAAACAGAAGAGTAATTGGATTGTCAGCTGACAATCCGATGAGATCGGAGATTTAGAACCGCAAAAGAAAAAGGCCCCCAAACGTTTCCGTCGTGGAAGCCTCTCTCATATCTGTAGCAAGATCGAGAATCGCATTTTCACGAATCCCCGTCAAGAGTCTTGGCACCGTTTTTGGTGAGCGGATTTCTTTTGCCTTCGAAGAGGTGAAGGAAAATGCAGAGTGGAAATGTGACGACGCCTTTTGGGCGGCGGTCGATTTCGCTTGCCCTTGTAAGAGGGCAGATGCGGATGGCCGAAATCAAATCCGGCAAGACCGTCGACAAGTGGAAGGTGTTCCGTGATGCCTGCGAGGCGAGGGCGGTCCTTGGCGTTCAGGACCGAGCGCTTGCCGTGCTCGACGCTTTGCTGACTTTCTATCCGGAAAGTGAGCTTTCCGAAGACCGCGGCCTTGTCGTCTTCCCGTCAAATGATCAGCTGTCTGTACGCGCTCATGGCATTGCCGGCACGACCTTGCGTCGGCACCTAGCGGCTCTGGTCGAGGCCGGATTGATCCAGCGAAAAGACAGCGCCAACGGCAAGCGGTATGCCCGCAAGGACAATGGCGGCGCGATTGAAGAGGCTTTTGGCTTCAGTCTGGCGCCGCTTCTTGCGCGTGCCGAGGAGCTCGCACATATGGCTCAACAGGTTGCAGCCGAGCGCCGTCGCTTCCGCGCGACAAAGGAGGCCTTGTCAATTTGCCGGCGAGATATCCGCAAGCTGCTCACCGCTGCGATCGAGGAGGGGGCCGCCGGCGACTGGGGACGGGTTGAAGATCATTACATAGCGCTGATCGCGCGCATTCCGCGCACACCGACGGTCTTAGACATAGAGCCGATCCTCGATGAAATGCAGATGCTGCGTGAGGAAGTGATCAACCGTCTGGAAATTCTGGAAGATTTCGTAAAAACGGACAGCAATGATGTCCAAATTGAACGCCACATACAGAATTCAAATACCGAATCCATACATGAACTTGAACCAAGCTCTAGAAACGAGCTGGGGGAGAAGCCGAGCCCGGCCATCAAACCAATGAGAGAGCCGATAAAGGCGTTTCCGTTGGGTATGGTGCTGCAGGCTTGCCCGGAGATCCGCGATTACGGGCCGAACGGCACAATCGAAAACTGGCGGGACCTGATGTCGGCCGCCGTTGTCGTCCGATCGATGCTCGGCGTCAGTCCGAGCGCCTATCAGGAGGCCTGCGAAATCCTCGGCGCTAAGAACGCCGCTGCCGTCATGGCATGCATTCTCGAAAGGGGAGGGCAGATCAACTCGGCCGGCGGTTACCTGCGCGACCTGACACGGAAGGCGGAACGCGGGGAGTTTTCGCTTGGGCCGATGCTGATGGCGTTGATGCGGGGAGGTGTGGGGCAAAAGAAAATACCGGCCTAAGTGCGGCATTTGCGATTGAGCGGTTGTAGTTTTCACCGGTTGATACTATTTTTTGCCTCAAGTGAGGTGAGGTTTTCAGCGATGTTGGCATTTGAAAAAGTAGCAGACGTACTCGGTCTTCCGCCCAAGGAAATCGGAGCGCGATCACCGCTCGGTCTGGTTTCCCGGATTGAAGGAGGGTTGCCGATCTCGGTGCTAGAGCGCGTCTCGCATCTGCTTGCTCCGAATGACGGGCATTTCAAATATCGGTTCGTACCCAAGGCCACTTTGGAACGGCGCAAGGTCAGCCTGCGCCTCTCTCCAGAGGAAGGAATGAGGGTCGCCCGCGTCGCACGCGTGTGGAACCTTGCCGTAGACGTTTGGCAAGGGCCAGACGCGGCGCGGGATTTCTTGTTCCGAAGCCACCCCATGCTCGAGGATAGAGCTCCGATTGACGTCGTCATTCAAAATGAGATCGGGGCGGAACTGGTGTTGGAGATCCTCGCCAGTCTCAAATATGGAAGTGCTGCGTGACGGCCCAGGTTCTTGATCGAACACTGTCGTCGTTTCGAATAGGAGATCCCAACGGGGCTTATCCGATCTTTGACGCCACAGGTTCTACGATTGCGCCCGGGCGTTGGAATACGCCCGGAACGCCTGTCATCTACACCAGCGAACATTATTCCACCGCTGTACTGGAAAAGCTCGTGCACGGCAGTGGGCGACTACCGCCAAACCAGCACTATGTTCAGGTGACAATCCCAAGGGGGATGACCTATGAGGTGTTTTCGACCGCTGCGATGCCCGGTTGGGACTCAATGCCGGCAGTGGCAAGCAAGGAGTTCGGCGAGGCCTGGTGCCTGCAAAAGCGCAGTGCGCTTCTAATCGTGCCGAGTGTCGTGGCCCGGCTCGATCAGAACATAATCATCAACCCGGCTCATCCTGAATTTGCGAGCATCACCGTCAGCCTTCATCAGCCGGTATATTGGGATAAGCGGCTGTTCGGATCGTGAAAATAAATGCCAGGCGCCGTGCTTCTCAGACCATCAATCTGGCTGCGCGTCCCTGCTTTCGTTCCGCATCGTTGTAGTAGCGAGCAGCCTGCGTCACCGACTTGTGCAACGAATGCTGCATGGCTTCGGGGAGGGGGATCCCGCGGTTGGCGGCTTCGGTAAGGTAGCCAGACCGCATTCCATGTGCCGAGAACAGAGCCGGATCAAACCCGGCCTGTTTGCAACGGGTCTTCAGGATCAGGTTGACCGACTGCGGGGTCAGTGCCCGTCGGTCGATATTTCCCCACTGGTCGATGCGTCGGAACACCGGGCCATCTTTGACGTTCGCCTGCTCGAGCCAGTGCTTTAGCGCGACCACCGGCCGGCCAATCAGAACGACTTGTTCATCGTCATCGCTGGTCGTCGTCTTCGTGCGGCCGAGGCGGATCGACAGGCAGGGCAGGGGAGGCGAGTTGGCGTCGTTCGGATCGGTACGAACGGGGGCTTCGTCGACTAGATCCTCGACGCGCAGGGCCGCCACTTCCGATCGCCGCCGCCCGCCCGAAGCGAATGTGGTCAGGAGCATCGCCCGGTCGCGCAGATCGACCAGGCGCTCGCCGGCGCAGGCCTGCAGCAGTTTCGCCAGAATGTCGGCTGTGACGGCCTTTTTGCTTTTGCGCTGTCGCGGTCGGGCGCTGGCGCGCACGGCAAGGCGCAAGGCGGATTTGAGCGCGGGACCGTTGAAGGCACCGGTGAGCCCACGCCAGCGGGTGAGGATCGACCAACTGGTCAGGCGTCGCCGCACCGTGTCCGGCGCATGGGGGCCTTTCGCGCGAAGCAGGCTGCTATCCCGCAAGCCGGCCTCGATATCGGCAGGCATGCCGTGATCGCCGTCCTCGGCACGTTTGACCGGATCCCAAAGGTGGTGGGCGACGAATTTTAGCAGCAGGCTTTCGGGCGCGGGCCAGGGGAGGGGGCTGCCGGTGGCAAGCTGGCACCAGGCCTCGAGATAGCCCAGATCCGAGGCAAGTGCGCGCAGCGTATTGTCGCCCAGGCCTTCGCTGGCGAGATGCTTGAGCGTGGCGACGTCGTCGTCGGTGAGAAGCGCAGCGAGTTGGTCTCGCCGATCGAACGGCAGGATCGCGTCGAGCGCGTCGAGTTCTTCTGCGCGCTTGAGCGTCGCGGTGGCGAGCGGCTCGTTCAAAGTCCGGCTGACGCGGGGTGGCATTTAAGTTCGGTCTTTCCAAAATCATGCCCCTTGTAGAGAAGGGGTGCCTTGGCGATTCTCGCGACGGCGTAGGAAAAACAGTCGCCCATGTTGAGCGTGGCTGGATGGCGGCCTTTGCCGAAGCGGTCGAAGGCTCGTTCCGCTTCGCGATAGTGCGCCTCGTCGAAAGCAATCGCCGTGACGTTGGGCAACTGGAAAAGCTGATCGACGATTTTTGAAGCGTTGGGAAAGCCTTTGCCTGTCAGCACCATTCGCGCCTCCAGCAGGGTCGGCCAGCCGATCGCGACGGCCTCTCGGCCGACCAACGCTGTGAAGCGCTCGGCCTCCGGCTCCCCCAGTGCCATCGCCAGAATGACCGACGTATCGATTGCGATCATCGCGGCAGACCGTTCTCGTCGTAGAAATCGTCATGCGCAGATGTCGTGCCGGCCGGGACGGCATGTCGGCCTTCGGCCATCAAATCCGAAAGCACATCGATCGGGGCCCGGGCAGACTGTTGGCGGAGCTCGTTATCATAGCGCTCAAGGGCGCGCTCGACCAGCTTGCTCATCGGCATCCCGGTGCGACGGGCCAGCGCGTGCGCAAGTTCTTTGGCTTTGGCGCTACGGATGGAAAGCTGCGGCTCGGACATTGGGCAATTTCCTGATCAAAGTTCGTGCCTTCAAGATAGTCATTGTACCGGAAGATAGCAAGAAATTGCGGCGAGATGGCTAACTATCGATACCTGAAACCTATCGATAGGGATAGGAGTCGAAAATCGGCGTCCGGATGACGGAAGCATGCGCCTAATTAATTTCTGTTTGCGAAATTTGAGGTTCTAATACAGATGGTTAATAGTTCGTAAATCGACCTCGTCCCAGGGCAAGTTTGCAACTGCAACCGCACCGGTATTCGGGCTACAGCATGAGAGCCGGCTCGTCCTGCGGTTCAGGCTCCGATGTTGTCGATGGCTTTGCGTGGTTGACTATGCGACGACCTCTTCAGCCCCAAGGACTTCGTCAATATAGATGCCCGCCGCGATATTCGCTCAGCAATCCGATCAGGTCGGAAAGGCGCCGGCTCGAAACATGCTGAACCACAGCTTGCGTCGGATCTATTGCGGCAAATTTGTCAGCTTGAAGCGGTACAAGGGCGCCGCTCGCATCGGACTCGGCCTTGCAAAACAGAGATTGCAACGACAGGTTTCGCGACCACTTTTCGTTTAATTGCTGCTCCTATAACATCCAAGCGACGTCGTCACAGCCCCTTTTATGGAAACAATAGATGATCTTCAGCGATCGCGACATTCCCTCACCTATTTCTACCGAGGTCCAGGTAGCAGCCAAGCGGAAGATTGAAGACTATTACAGAACAGGGACGTCACTTCGCAGGCAGACAAAGCTGGATCTCGAATTGGAGTGGAGAGCTGCCAGGCGGCAGGTTCAATCTTCCCTGCGAACTCTTTTCTCTGGCAAATGCGCGTATTGCGAAACCCTGCTTGAGCCGGATCGCACGGATATCGATCATTTTCGACCGCGAGCCGGCGCTGCAGATCTCAGGGGAGCGGGAAGCCTCGACCACTACGGTTGGCTCTCTCTCGAGTGGGGGAACCTATACCCGATCTGTGGCGCATGTAATCGCGCAAAGCGGAGCTTGTTTCCTGTGGTTGGGGATCGAGTGCCACCATTAACGCCTATCGGTTTGATAAATGACAAGGAAGAGGCTCTGCTCCTTGATCCGTGTCGAGATCAGCCTGACGAACATCTCGAGTTCTCGCCAGATGGCTCGATCAACGCCATCACAAAACGAGGCGAAGTAACGATAAGGGTCTTTAACCTCAATCGAACGCCCCTCCGAGACGCGAGATATGAGGTATTTCGGAAGGTCGAAGCCTTACATCGTGCCAAACGGGCAACTGATACTGAAACGTCTGCAGAGTCTCCGTATGCGGCGACCGCACGAGCTGCGGTCGCAAGCTTTCCCGCCGCTTCGAAGCGACGTGGGTCAATCGCGGTTCCGGAAGAAAGCCGAACTGCGGACGAAGTCATTACGCTCGACGACGATGCCTTCCGATTGACGGCGCGGCCCCTTGAATCAATCTCCATCCGCAACTTCCGTATGCTGCGGGAGGTTGATCTTCGCTTTTCAGAGCCGACGAACGACAGGGCGCCGTGGTTGATGCTGCTTGGAGAAAACGCATCGGGCAAAAGCACGTTCTTACAGGCCGTCGCTCTGGCCTTGGCTGGTGCTGAGGAGGCCTCGCGGCTAACACGGCCAAGTAAGGTCGTGTCAACGGGCGCGAAGAATGGACAGATTACCTTGAGATTTTGGGACAATGCAACGCCGGTGGAGCTTTACTTCCGTCGGGGACAGCGTCATTTCGAGGGTACTCAGCGCCCGTCCGCTATGGTTCTGGGCTATGGTTCGTTGCGTTATCCTGACCCAAGAGTCCGTGAAATCGACGCCGCAGGTTCCAAGTTCGCGCGAATTTCAACCCTTATTAAGCCGGTGGCGAGGATGCCGCTCCACCGCGCCTGGCTTGTTGATTTGTCGGAAGAAAAGTTTGACGCGCTTGGCAGGGCGTTAAAGGAGATTCTGCCGATCCAGTCGGAATCTCTGCTTGTGCGCAAGGGCCGCAGGGTTTTCTTCCAAACGAACGACCATCTGGCGTCTCTCACAGAAATGTCGGCCGGCTATCAGGCCATGGTAGCAGTTTGCCTCGACATTATACGCCTGTTGTTTGAGCGTTGGGAAACACTTGAGAGTGCGACGGCAGTGGTCATCATTGATGAGATAGATGCCCATCTCCACCCCCGATGGAAAATGCGCGTCGTGAGCGCCTTGCGCAACGCCTTACCGCAGGTTCAATTTATCGCCAGTACCCACGATCCACTTGTTCTGCGGGGCTTGCGCAATGGCGAGGTTGCATTGATGGAACGCGATGAGCACGGAGTCGCGATCGCCAATCGGACGCTCCCGCCGATCGAAGGGATGTTGGTCGACGATCTTCTGGTGTCGCGTCACTTTGGATTGAACAGCACTGTCGATCCCACCTCCGAAAGTCTTTACAACGAATACTATCATCTGCTTTCGCTGCCGGACGAGCCAGGTCGAAACGCGCGCGTTTCCGAACTCAGGGCGCGCCTTGGCGATCGCGAGTCGTTCGGCCGAAATCAAAGGGAAAACCTTTTTCTGGAGGCCTCTGAAGCCGCTTTGGCCGAAGACGCGCACCTGCCACCTCTTACAGCAGACGCGTTGAAAGCGTCGACGATTGCGCGTTTCAAGTCCTTGGTTAATCGAGCCAGTGAGCGGCGACGGGGATGAGAGCTGTTAGCCGAACACGAGTAGCGCCCCCGGCACTTTCTAGGGTGACACGCGGAACTACGGAACTGCAACGGTCGCACGATCACTTCGTGACAAAAAAGAAAACCGACGGTTTCAAATTCAAGGCGTATTCAGACCCCGATGTTAAAACCGCGTTGAGTGAGCTTTTTGAAGGTTTCTGTGCCTACTGTGAGAGTTACTACGATGCAACGCAGACGCAGGATGTTGAGCATTACCGTCCCAAGGGACGCATTGACAATGGCGCGACCCAATTGAAACCAGGTTACTGGTGGCTTGCAGCTGAGTGGTCCAATCTGGTGCCCTCCTGCATCCTGTGCAATCGGGAAACGAACCAGCTCCTCTATGACTCAACGATCCTGAAAACCGGCAAGGGCGATCGCTTTCCCCTTTTGCACGAAGGTTCACGCGGCAGGAGTCCTGGCGCAGAAGTAACAGAAACCCCTTTGCTCATCGACCCATGCTCTGAAAATCCAGCCGACTTCCTATCGTTCGAAGTCATCGATGGAAAATGCATCGTCGTACCGAAAGTGAGCGATGAAGGCGATCTGCGCTACGTAAAGGCGAGGACATCGATTGACTTGTATGGACTGAACAGGAACGGGCTGGTTAAGGACCGCACACGTTACATGAAGCGTATAAGGGTTTCGCTGCGAAACTTGGAGCGTGCGTTGCGAAACCTTGATAGTGCGCCGCCAGAGATGGTCGTCGATCTCGAAGAGACCATCTCTGATGAGCTCGATCTTCTCGCTGTCCATTGGCATGTTGAAGACAGATTCTCGGCCATGTCTCGGTGGCTTATCGGACCCGTCCTTATCCGGCTCGACATATCTCTCTAGAAGAGCTCCGGTAGCTTCTATGGTTGGGTTAGACGCCTAACTTGGAATCGCATGTCGAAATTTGCGGGTGGCTGACGAAACGGTTTTTCGGGAACGGGATACGGCATTCTCGGTCCCCTTCGGAGGCGATCGTTTCTCCGCGCGTTCATCTGTTGAAGCGATGGGGTATGCTTCCCTTCTTCCGAAGACAGCTATTCGTCTGTGATGTCATCCCAGCCTTTCCCCCATTCCTTTACTGTCTTGCGGGAATTGCTGCGCTCAACTGGCCAAAACCGTCGTCGGTATTTTCGTCCCTCATGCTCGACCACCTGCTTGCTTCTTGCCGCGGGGAACGCACGGTCCAGCTCAGCCTCAAGTTGAGCTCGCGCCGAGATCGGAAGAACACCCGATGCTTTCAGCTGGCCTTCCAGCTCGCGCACCCGGCGCCGCGCCACCTTGATGTCCGACTGGTATTTGTCGGGGTTGTTGCCTGAGTAGTTGTCAAAGCGCGCGTTCCATTCGGCCAGCTCGCGGCGTGCGGCTTCCAAATCTTCCAGTGTCGCCATGGTTCACCTTTTGCGTTTGCGGTTCACGGTATGGATGTATGCACCGCTTTGTCAGGCGACATGTAAAACTGGTCCGGTAGCGACACCTAAAACTGGTCCCCCTTTCAGACCTTAGGAGGGACTAATGGACGTTGAGACAGGTACGAAGATCTCCGCGAGATTGGCGCGGAGAGAAGCGATGCTCGAACCGGACGAGGTGACTGCGATGCTGCGGCTCAAGAAGCTGGGGTGGGGCACGCGGCGGATCGCGGCGGAGCTGGGATGCTCGCGCACGACGGTACAGCGATACATCGAGACGGGTGGCTGGCGCGGGTATCGGCGAGCCCGCCGGGAAACGCAGCTCTCGAAGCATGAAGCGTGGGTCCGTGAGCGGTTCTTTCGCCATGGCGGCA